>NZ_FNTF01000002.1:4974166-5345833 GCF_900105495.1 Pseudomonas frederiksbergensis
CTAGCCACTTGCGCAGCAGATACGGCTTGAGAAACCGATCGAACAGAAAGAACAGCACCAGGGCAATGACCAGTTGGGTAATTTCGGACATGTGAATCTCCAGTCGGATAAAAGGTGACACCTACTTAAACAATCACAATCAAACCCTCCGCTTTGAGCAGTACTCCACAATCAGCTGAGTAACCGCCGCCACAATCGCCTGATCCGCGTCAGGCGAGGTGAACAGCCGACATTGCGCATCCGGTAAATCCGGCAACCCTTGTTCTGCCCCAATAACCGCCAAGCCTTGCCCCAACTGACTCAGTGGCATGGGCGCTACCGCGAAGCCTGCCAGGGCCGCCGCCCGTAATCCGGCGGTGCTGCTGCACAACATCGCCGTGCGTTGGGCGATTCCCGCCTGTGCCAGCCTGGTCAGCGCGGCCTCGCGATAAGGGCACGGCTCGGGGAACAGGGCCAGCGGTAACGGCGTGGGTAACCCGGCGACGGGTTGCGCCGACCAGGCCCACACCAGCGGTTCTTGCCATAGCAACAGCCCCGTTTCGCTGGTTTCGCACAGCGAACCGATGACCACGTCCAGATGCCCCTGCTTCATCAACGCCAGCAACGTACCCGGAATGTTCACCTGCACTTCGATCTTCATGCCGGGGTACTGCGCTGCGAAATCCTGGACCGTGCGCAGTAATCGAGGCTCGACAAAATCTTCGGACACGCCGATCCGCAATCGCCCGTGAAACGGTGTGCGTGTGAGGTCGGTCCAGGCGTCGCGGTTCAGCGCGAGGATCGTGCGCGCATAAGAGACCAGGCGTTCGCCATCGGCCGTCAGTTGCTGGGAACGGGTGGTGCGCGTCAACAGGGGTTTGCCAATCTGTTCTTCCAATCGCCGCACGTGGCCACTGACCGCCGACTGAGTCAGGTGCAGCTTCTGGGCGGCACGGCTGAAGCCGTCTTCATCGACGACGGTGACAAAGGTTTTGAGCAGCAGAGGGTCGAACATAGTTTTATACGTGATCAATTGAGTCTGAATTTACGATTTATATTTCAAATTCAACTATGTTGCAATGCTCACACCTGCCCAGCCCTCCTCATCATTCAAGGTGTGTCATGACGACTCTTCTGCATATTCAGTGTTCTCCACGCAAACAGCGTTCGGCGTCCTTTGAAGTCGCCCGCAGTTTCATTGCGCGTTATCAAGCCAACACCCCGGACACCGAAATCATCACCCTCGACCTCTGGAACATGACGCTGCCGGAGTTCGATGATCTGGCCATGGAGGCCAAGTACGCCGGGCTCAATGGCACGCCGTTGACCTCTGCACAACAAGACGCCTGGAACACGTTGAAAGCGTTGGCCAGTCACCTGCACCGCGCGGATGTGCTGGTGATGTCCGTGCCGCTGTGGAATTTCAGCATCCCGTACAAACTCAAGCACTTCATCGACCTGGTATCGCAGAAAGACATCCTGTTCAGCGTTGACCCGGAACGCGGTCTGGAAGGCATGCTGCACAACAAACTCGCCGTGGTGATGTACGCCCGCGGCCTGGATTTTTCGGCGCAGTCGAGCACCCCGGCGGAGCGCTTCGACTTCCAGAAGCCCTACGTGGAAGCCTGGCTGAATTTTATCGGCGTCACGGATGTGCATTCGGTGATTGTGGAAAAAACCATCCTGGGGGAAGACGTTGATCGGCGCGCGCGTGAGGACGCGACTCAGCAGGCCAGGCGCCTGGCGGACAGCTTGTCGCCGACGCCTCAGGCCTCACGGTTGCCCATCGATTCATTACAAACCGAAAAGCTTGAATAGCCACCACCCCCCCCGCCCGAGTCAGTACTGACGGGTTGCGCAGTTCAAGTGAGGCGTACTTACGCTTGCCTGACGATATCGACCGAGATCTCCACCGCCGCAATCGTGCCTCTGTTTTCAAGCCAGTGGGTGGTGTTCCTGTCCTCGGGCCAGCCCACTCCCGGTCCATAGTCCGTGGTGACGCCATTGCGATGGTCCGTGATCGTGCCTTGCAGAATGTAGACGGTGCCTGGTCTGTCGATATGGTTGTGAATCGGCCCGAAGACACCTCCGGGCTCGATGGTCACCTTACGCATCCTGAGTTGGCGCCCTGCCATCCCCTCGATCTCAGGCCCCAGGTCAATCGTTGCGAGTAACTGCACCGTAACGCCTTTCGTTTCAGGTACAGCCTGTTTATTGCTCATCGCGCGCGCTCCTCTGTACGTACAGGGCCTAGCTAGAAGTAGAGACCCCAAAAGGCGTGATCAGGCGGGAGGCGACAAAGGGTCGATTGCATTGCTGCGCGACAGGCTGTCATCGGCCAGGAGCGGACATTTCATGATCGGCAATTCCGGCAGGTAACGGCATCCTCACAATCGCTTGCGGTACTCTTCCATTGGCGCTGTTTAGGCCCGCAGCTTTCGTTTTGGAAAGTTTCGGAGGATCGGTACTACTTGGCGTGTTGTGTGGGCTTCTGTTGCTGTGCTTCATCGCCACTTGGCGTCTGCCGATTACGCAAAAAGGCAAACAATGACGATGTTCCCGTAGACGCAGCGTCAATTTGAAAAACGTCGATACCCGGTATTAAGCGAACACTGGGTGCGATGTATTGTGAACGAAGCGCATCAAGCTGGAGATGATGTGAGAAGCATCTGGCCCAACGCCCCTGAGGGTGGCCGAAGCAAAGTTACGCTGTTTCGGCAATCCCAAAAAATACAAACCCGGTACGTGCTCCGCCTGCCCATTGCGCTGAGCCAGGCTCCCATTGGCCCCCGTGTGTAAGCCTGACAAAAAACCAAGGTTCGGACGATATCCGGTCGCGAAAACCAAACTGTCCACTTCGGTGTGCTGCCCATCGGCCCAGATCACACCCGTTGACGTTACCTCCGTGAACATCAGCTTACGCTCAAAAAGTCCCTGCTTCATGGCTCGACGATAGGTGCCATCATCCAGTACGGGGGTACTTTGATCATTCAGCCAACGAGTCTTCTCCATCCCTGTCCACTTGAGCCAAGCATGAAAATCCACACCGAGGATCTTTTGCGGAAAAAATCGAATCGATTCCTTTGTCGCCAATACGACGCTGCTGACTTGAGCCAACTCATGGGCAATTTGTACAGCTGAGTTGGCCGCACCTATGACCACAACTCGTTGATCACTGAAGCCGTCGACATTTCGGTAATCAGCACTGTGTAAACGTTGCCCGCGAAAGCTCTCCAGCCCCTGAATATCAGGGATGAACGGCTGATTGAATCCGCCAGTGCAAACGATCAATGCTTTTGAGCAGAAACACTGACCATCAGATGCCTGAAGCAAAAATAGTCCATCCTCCCTACGCACTTTCTGGACTCGTATGTTCTGCCGAATGGGTAGCTGGAAAGCGTCCGCGTACTGCTCCAAGTAACGTACGACTTCATCGCGTAGCGGATAATGCTTGGCTTCAGCTGGGAAAGGCATCCCAGGTAACGATGAGTAAGCAGCAGGGGAAAAAAGTCTCAGACTGTCGTAGTAATTGCGCCAGTTTCCACCTGGCTGGCTCTCGGCATCCAGGATGAGAAACCTGAGGCTCTGCTGCTGCAGATGCCAACCGCACGCGAGCCCAGCTTGGCCCGCACCAATAACGATGGCATCCATGGGCTCATTAATTACATTCATGTATGCGCACTCATGCATATATTATGATAATAAAAAACTACTCTGACCCACTAGGGCAGCAAAACGGGGCCAGACTCTTCATATGCTGGAGAATAGCTTCGAGCCGTGTCACCACCGCCGCCCCATCCACCTCATAGAACATCTGCCGGCTGACCTTGGTAGCACGGACGATGCCCGCCTCTGATAGCACTTGCAGATGACGAGATACCACAGATCGCTCTTGAGGTACCCCTTCGGCAATCTCGGCGATATCCGCACGCCCCAGTAGCATGACTCGCTTGAGTACAGCTACCCGCGACGGCTCGCAAAGAGCTTTGAAGAAGGCTCCATCGAGAGAGTCGATTGCTGCATCAATTGCCCGGGAACGTATAGAGGTTCGGTTCGTCATGCGGATGACTATATGTGCATATCTATGCACACGTCAATTCGCCGAATAGACGTCAACAACAGATCCCAAGCGACCAATACCGCGTCGTGGACAGGCGACAAGGCTACAGCGGCTAAGTCTGCTAGCCTTGAGGGCTTTGGGAGCTATAGAAGGGCCGATAATGCAGATGTTTAAAATCGAGGCGAACGGATTGAGTCAGCTCCGTGAGGCTCTGAGTCAAGCAGCATTGCCCTTTGATGATGTAAGGGATCCGGGGCGGCAGTTTTTCCGTTTTGAGATAGACGGAAAATGGATCGCGTACGGCGGGCTGGAGGGTTCTAATCAGGACATGCTGCTTCGCTCACTGGTCGTTTGTGATTTACATCGTGGGAAAGGACTGGGCAAAGCTGTGCTGTCTGAACTGGAACGAAATGCTGCCTCCCAGGGTGCGCTTCGGTTGCACTTGTTAACTCAAAGCGCTACGGGATTTTTTACAGCCAATGGGTATGAAGTTTTCGATAGGGGTAATGCGCCGGTCGTTATCAGGCAAACCGTCCAGTTCAAGCATTTGTGTCCTGCATCGGCAACCTATCTACGAAAGTCGTTAGGCAACGCGGTTGTTACGAAGTAGCCCGTAAATTCGCGTTTATGGACGGGATCCGTGTTGTGAGTGTATGTCCGCACTTGGCCGGTTTCTGCCTCTGCTGATCGGCAGCTTTGGGTCGAGTTCAGTCAGTCACGACAGGCAAAAATCGGCCAAAAGCCGCCTACCAAAAAGGCGGGCCTTCACTTATCGCCATGCTGTTAAACAACGTCAAACAAGCAACGTCAAAAACCCGGTCATTTAACCAACTCCTTGCGGCTGGAATTTTTTCATGGCGTAAAGGGTGAAGTGCAAAAGGTGTCCTAGACTACAGGCTTAAATGGTCTGCTTTCATGTGTTCTTCACTGCTGCAACTACTGGGTTTTTATATGAATTCAGACAGTTTTCAGTCGCAGCACGGCCTTTATCGGATGCCCTCTATCGACCCAAGAGCGGGATGCCAATATGAATAATAGTTCCGTAGCGGGCTCTCGATTCAGCGTACTTGATGGATGGCGCGGCATAAGCATCCTGCTTGTCTTGGCGTGTCACCTGCTACCACTCAGCCCAAAGGCTTGGCAATTCAATGCCGCCGCAGGCGTTATGGGAATGGCTATATTTTTTACCCTGTCGGGTTTTCTGATTACAAATTTCCTGCTCAATAACAGCAGCGTCGTTGATTTTTTAATCCGCAGAATCTTTCGGGTTGTGCCGCTCGCCTGGTTGTACATGCTCATTGCCTTACCCGTCATGAACAGCACTCCGGATGCCTACATCGCAAACTTTCTGTTCGTCGCCAACTGGCCGCCCATGTGGCTTGGCAGTGTCAACGGCCACCTATGGAGTTTGTGCATGGAGGTCCAGTTTTATTTCGCCATCGCTTTGCTGGTGGTTTTGATGAGAAACAAGTGGGTACTGCTGATCCCGGTTCTCTGCATTGCCGTCACGATGTATCGAGTCATGAATGAAGTCCATGTCGCAATCAACACTTATTACCGCATCGACGAAATACTTTCCGGGTGCATACTGGCACTGATATATAACAACAGACTGGGCAATATCCTTGTCAAACTTCCGGCACAAACTTGGATCACCCAAGTATCTTTAGGCCTTCTATTTGTTTTGTCCTGTCATCCCGATGCGGGCTTCATGAACTACTTGCGCCCCTACCTTGCCGCAGCAATGGTGGGGAGCACGTTACTCAATAGCCGGACACTGATTGCCCAACTTCTGAATAATCGCGCTCTATTTTATATCGCCACTATCTCGTATGCCCTCTACGTTGTTCATCCGCTGCTAATACATACCTGGCTGGGTAGCGGAGACACCGTCATAAAATATTTGAAGCGCCCTTTGTTGTTCGCCGCCATTTTTATCACCGCGCATATCTCGACCTTTTATTATGAAAAATGGTGGATTGCTTTTGGTAAGCGATTTGCCAAGAAAGTCGCTAGTCAGTCTGTTACCTCGGTCAGTTGAATCCACAGTCGATTGCGGGCTCAAGCAACGGAACAAACGAAAACGGGCGCCTTGTGGGCGCCCGTTTTGGGTGTACTTTCTTGTCAGCCGTTATGGCTAATCATGGGATTTTTTCGATACCGACGTTCCGGCTTTACTCAACCCTTTGGTGTTGTGATCGCCTGGAGTCGAGGTCGAGATTGCACTGGCCTTGGTCACGCCGCGAGTATCTTTGGATTGAGCGATACCTGAAGTCGTTTGGCCATGGCCCTGATCACCGCGATCATTGCCATAGTGGTTTCCGCTTTCACCATGGTCGCGAACAGCCTTGCCGGCATGATCGCTGCTCAGTCCTTTGCCCTGGCCGTTACTGTTAGCGCCGCCGGAGTGACCTGAACCGCTATGGCCGCCGCCTGTACCGCCGCCGTGTCCACCGCCATTACCGCCGCCGTTGCCTCCCCCATTTCCACCGCCATTACCGCCGCCACCACCACCACCACCACCACCACCACCACCGTCTTTCGCAGAGGCGGAGCTCATGATGGACAGGTCAACAGGGAGTAATGGAGCGGCTGCCAGCATCAAGGCGCAGGACATAACAGCAATGAGACTCTTATTCTTCAAAAGCATGATGGCTTCCATAGGGTTGATATCGCAATGGTTATGACGCTTTAAGCCCCAGACAGTTCAAGTCCTGCGACCGACGGATATAAGCGGCGCTAGCGTGCAGCACTTCGGGTTCCCGCGAATGCGCTCGTGCCAAGCCAGCGCCACAAGCTTTGCGCATCCTTCACCGCGCCATCCACACGCAGCTCTTGCGACTGCAGAGCCTCGCGCGGTGTGCGATCGCCCGTCCACACCTCGGTCAACGCGCGCACGCTGGAGTCGACGACGAGCGTCAGTTCGCGGCCGGGGTCGTCGCGGCACAGGTCTGCCACGCCCTGCTCAACCACGAGCCACCACGCTTGCTCGCCGGGCCTCGCGTCGCGGAACTTGAACTGGATGACCACCGGCCAGGACGGGAAGGTCTCGATGCGCACGAACCGGCGCACGTCCCACATGAGCAGGCCCGCGTCGAGTTCGTCATCGCGAAGGCGACTGCCAATCCAGCGCGCGCCCCAATGTCCCAGCGCCATGATGATGGGGCGCAATTCCTCGCCCGCCTCCGTCAGGCTGTATTCCCAGACTTTACCGGTGGCCGTGCGGCGCACGACGCCTATTTCTTCCAAATGCCGCAGGCGCTGGGCCAACAGGTTGGTGGACATCCGTGGCACGCCGCGGTGCAGTTCATTGAAACGTTTGCTGCCGCACAACAACTCGCGCACGACCAAAGGTGTCCAGCGCTCGCACAGGGCTTCAGCACCGCGTGCGACCGTGCAGAACTGACCGTAGCTATCGTCCATGCCTGCGCTCCGCAATTAAAAACGCTTCAGATTCTGAACTAGCGCTGCCACTTCGCCACGCGCACGCTGAAACCTCGAAAGCCAAATACCAAAGGAGCACGCCATGACCAAGGTAGCCATCATTCAGCGCCCGCCCGTGCTGCTAGATCGCAGCGCGACCATCGCCCGGGCCGTGCAATCGGTCGCCGAGGCGGCGGCAGCGGGTGCCTCGCTGATCGTTTTGCCCGAATCGTACATTCCCGGTTACCCGTCCTGGATCTGGCGACTGGCGGCGGGAAAAGACGGGGCTGTCATGGGCCAGCTGCACACACGGCTGCTGGCCAACGCCGTCGATATCAGCAACGGCGACCTGAGCGAATTGTGCGAGGCCGCCAGAGTTCATGCCGTGACGATCGTGTGCGGCATCAATGAATGCGAGCGGCGCAATGGCGGCGGCACGCTCTACAACAGCGTAGTCGTTATCGGCACCAACGGCGAAGTACTCAACCGCCACCGCAAGCTGATGCCTACCAACCCCGAGCGCATGGTGCATGGTTTCGGTGATGCCTCGGGTTTGCGTACGGTCGACACTCCAGTCGGCCGCGTGGGTGCGCTCATCTGCTGGGAAAACTACATGCCACTGGCACGCTATTCTCTGTATGCACAAGGGGTGGAAATCTACGTCGCTCCCACGTACGACACAGGCGAGGGTTGGATCAGCACGATGCGTCATATCGCGCTCGAAGGCCGCTGTTGGGTGCTCGGCAGCGGCAGCGTGCTGCGTGGCAGTGACATCCCCGACGACTTCCCGGCGCGTGCGCAACTGTTTCCCGATTTGGAGGAATGGATCAACGACGGCGACTCGGTGGTGGTCAGTCCTCAAGGCCGGGTCGTGGCCGGTCCATTACACAAAGAGGCAGGCGTTCTGTATGCGGACATCGACGTCTCACTCGTGGCACCCGCGCGGCGGGCCCTCGACGTCACCGGGCATTACGCGCGTCCTGACATTTTCGAACTGCAGGTGCGGCGCACGCCGACGACAGCGGTGCGCTACATCGATGAGTGAAAGCAGGCGGTATCGCCTGACCATTGATCAAGGAGTCATGCCATGAGCATTGAACGGTCTTACCAGGGCAGTTGTTTTTGCGGCGCAGTCGAGTTCACCGTCAGTGGCGAACCGGTTGGGATGGGTTATTGCCATTGCGAGTCGTGTCGGCATTGGTCAGCGGGGCCGGTCAATGCCTTCACGCTGTGGAAACCCGAGGCGGTGCAAGTGACTCGGGGTGCTGACAACATCGGCACCTACAACAAGACACCGCGCAGCTATCGCAAGTGGTGCAAGACCTGCGGCGGGCACCTCTTCACTGACCACCCGGAGATGGGGCTGATCGATGTGTATGCCGCGGTCATCCCTGATCTGGCGTATTCGCCGGGGGTTCACGTCCACTATCAGGAGACCGTGCTGCGCATCAAGGATGGACTGCCCAAGCTGAAGGACGTCCCCAACGAACTTGGGGGCTCGGGCATCAGCGTGGACGAATAGCGCCGGTTGCCACCTCTCAGGCAGCAACTCGGTCATTTCATGGGCATAGGGATCATGCCCATTAATCAAAAGCACCGTTGAGCACTTCATAGATGAGTCCGGTCGCCAGCGCGACCAATATCAAGTCGGTGCCGACTTGCTGCCATTCATACCCATCATAGTGAGGCAGCCTGCCAAGCAACCGACCGTCCAGTTTTTTGGCAATCCCTGGGGGAAGCGGCTTGCCTCGCGCGAGGTTCTTTTGAATGCCAGGTGGCAATGCAGGTCCGGGGCTCCAGTAGTCCCGATATCCGCCTATTACGCCAAGAATACTGCCGTGATTAATGCTTGGGCCATTATCCCAATCGCCGCCCCCGGAGTTTTTGCCTTTGCCGCCCTGACCTCCCTGGTTGCCATGATCCTGGCTGTTTTGCGGGTTTCCCTTGCCGTTTCCCTGGCCTTTTCCATTACCAGGATCAGCCAATGCAGTCACTGAACCGGAAACCAGCGCAAGGCAGGTAATAGCTGCAATCAATGAGCGAGATTTGAGCATGGTCGTTCCTTCAGGGTGGCGGGACATCTCTGTAATTTAGACGCTATCGGTGATGTGAGCTTCTATTTCCTCACATCGACATCCAAGCCACAGGAAATCAGGACAATCATCGAGGCCTTGCATGACAGCCGTGAAGGCGTGTAGCAAGCAACGATTGCCGCCCATCTACAGCAACGGCTGTACTTGACCGGGCTGTGCGTACGGGGGATAACTAGCGGGGAACATGTAACGAATTAAGTCCCGGAGGTTTACCCTCAGAACAGATCCTAATACGATGAAGCCCGGATATTTCTACAACAACATGCAACATCATTGGGCCCTGAACGATGAACACCACGAGCTTTCTGGCCGATAACTCTAAAACTTTCAGCATAGTTATAGTCAATTACAAAACACCAGAAATAACCAAGATATGCCTGGAACTATTGCACCAGCATGTGGGCAGCCACAACATCCCGATATGGGTAGTTGATAACTATTCCGCCGACGAAAGCACTGAGTACTTACGAACCCTTGACTGGATAAACTTAATCGAGCGTTCCAGTCCCGAACCAGAACCTGGACACATCGCGCATGGCAAAGCGCTCGACCTGGTTTTACAGCGAGTTGAAACTGATTATTTATTTCTTCTGCACACTGACACTTTTATTTTCGATAAAAATGTTTTTTCGATGATGCTGAACAAATGTCTAAAAAACCCGAAAACTGTAGCCGTCGGTTGTGTCGAGCAAATAAATCGTGGCACGACCAGGACACTTTGGCGCTTTAGCTCACGATTATTCCAACACCATTTCAGACGTTTGAAAATCTCCATGGGATTACGTTCCAGAGACCCCAGACCGTACAAAGAAGTCTACCTGAAGAGTTTTTGCACACTGTGGAACTGCAAGCTCATCAAACAGCACAACATGCATTTTTTGATGGATGATCGGGTGCCGGGCTATACCCTCCAGGACCGCATGACCGAGCTTGGCTATGTCGTTGAAATGTTATCACCGCGTAAAATCTTCAGTTATCTGGACCACATGCAGTCTGGCACTGTCGCAGCGGCTGGCGGCTATGGAAAGACCCATAGACGAACCAAAATGTACAACGATATCCTTGCACGCGTGAAAAAAGAGGCCAGCAAAAGTTAAGCCGCGAAGAGGCACAACGAGCAGTGCACCGGACGCTGCCTAAAGTCACCCACAGGTCTTTAAATCAAGTATTGGAGCGGTAATGGCACCCATCCCTCAAGCACTACCCATGACCCTCTCCCCGGAGCTTGATTTCGATCAGAACGCCGCCAGTGCCTTGGGTTCTTCGTTGGCCAGTCACTATATTCAGGCTGCGCCATTCCCGCACATCGTCATCGATAATTTCCTGGATGAAGAGCTGATTGCGCGTATCTGCTCGCACTTCCCGGTTGAGCCAACCAACAACGAAATGCTTTATGAGCGCGGCTATAAAGGTCAACGAAAACGTCAAATCAGCCCCAACGAATGCGCCCCCTTTTTGAAGACGGTTTTCAACGCCTTCAACTCGGCCCCCATGTTGCAGTTTCTTGAAAAGCTCACAGGCATCGAAGGCTTGATACCCGACCCTTACTTTACGGGTGGCGGCCTGCATGAAACGAAAAGCGGCGGCTTCCTGGGGGTACACTCGGACTTCAGGCTTAACAAAAAGCTTAAAGTTGAGCGAAGACTGAACATCATCATTTATCTAAATGAAGACTGGCGAGAGGAATACGGCGGCAACCTGGAACTTTGGGATGTCGACATGAAGACCTGCCTTAAAAAAGTCCTGCCCATTTACAACCGGTGTGTCATTTTCAATACAGACAAAGACAGCAACCATGGGCACCCAGAGCCTTTAACCACTCCAGAGCACATCACGCGCCGGTCCATCGCGCTGTATTACTACACCGCAGGCACCCTGGTGATCGATCCCGCACAAAGAAATAAAACCCACTACAAGCCAAGGCCCAAAGATCGTTTAAGCCTGAAATACTACCTGGGCAAACTGATCAAGAAGAAAAACTAGGCTGCGAAAGCAGCTGGCGCCAGCCAGAAACGGTCAATTCCGCTCCATTTCGTATACCCTCACACGGCGCCACGCAGCAATTGGCTTGCACTTGGCGTATCGACATTTTTGCTTTAATGCACCGGAGAATCTTTCATGCTCAACCGTACCCTGGCATTGGCTGTCGGCGTGACGCTGTCTTTTTGCACCCTGTTGGCGCAGGCCGCCGACACCCTGAAAGTCAGTGCGATTCCCGATGAGGCCCCGACCGAACTGCTGCGCAAGTTCAAGCCATTGGGCGCCTACCTGGAACAGCAATTGGGCATGAAGGTCGAGTTCGTTCCCGTGAGCGACTATCCGGCCGTGGTCGAGGCGCTGGCGACCGACCGAATCGATATGGCCTGGCTGGGCGGCTTCACGTTCGTGCAGGCGCGCCTGAAAACCGGCAATGCCATTCCGCTGGTGCAGCGTGAACAGGACGCCCAGTTCACCAGCAAATTCATCACCGCCGACCCGGCCGTCAAGTCCCTCGCCGATCTCAAGGGCAAGACCTTCGCCTTCGGTTCGGTGTCATCCACGTCGGGCAGTCTCATGCCGCGCTATTTCATGCTGAAGGACGGCATCAAGCCGGAAACCTACTTCAGCCGCGTGGGCTATTCCGGCGCCCATGACGCTACCGTCGCCTGGGTCCAGGCCGGCAAGGTGGACGCCGGGGTTCTAAACGCCAGCGTGTGGGAAAAACTGGTCGCCGCCGGCAAGGTCGACACCACCAAGGTCAAGGTGTTTGCGACCACGCCAGCCTACTTCGACTACAACTGGACGGTGCGCGGGACCCTTGACCCGGCACTGGCGGCCAAGATTAAGGCAGCGTTCCTGGCCCTCGATCCGGCGAACCCTAAGGACAAGGAGATTCTGGATCTGCAGGCTGCCAGCCGCTTCATCGAAACCAAACCCGAGAACTACAAGGGCATCGAGGAAGCCGCACGCGCTGCCGACCTGCTCAAATGACGTTGCATCTGACCCAGGTCAACCTTACCCACGCCAATGGCGTCAAGGCATTGCGTGGGGTGGATCTGCACATCGGTGCCAGCGAACAGGTCGCCATTATCGGTCCGTCCGGCGCGGGCAAGTCGAGCCTGCTCAACCTGCTGGCCACCGCCCTGCGACCGGATAACGGTGAGCTGCAAGTGCTCGGCGAGCGCGCCTGGCAGCTGTCTGCCGGTCAGCGTCAGCGTCTTCGCGCGCGCATCGGCCTGATCCATCAAGCGCCCCCGCTGCCACCGCGCCAGCGCGTGGTCACTGCGGTTCTGGCTGGAAAACTGGGTCAGTGGAGCCTGGGCAAAAGTCTGCTGAACCTGTTGCGTCCAGTGGATATTCCGGGCGCACGCGCGGCATTGGCCAGGCTCGACCTCAGCGACAAGTTGTTCGCCCATTGCCAGCAACTGTCCGGCGGACAGCTACAGCGCGTAGGCATTGCCCGGGTGTTGTATCAAGCGCCTGAGGTGTTGCTGGCCGATGAGCCGGTATCGGCCATGGACCCGGTGTTGGCCCAGCACACGCTTTCAGTGCTCTGTCGCCATGCCCGGCAACACAACGTCACCCTGGTCGCCAGCCTGCATGCAGTGGAGCTGGCCCTGGCGCACTTTTCGCGGATCATCGGCTTGCGTGATGGACAGATCCTGTTCGACCTTGCAGCCAGCGAAGTCGACCGCGAGTTGCTCGACAAGCTTTACGCCAACGAACAACTGCAATCTCCACCGATTACTCCGGCGCCCTTGAGTGTGCAGATTCCCCGATGCTGACCCGTGATACCCGAGATCCGGCCACCCGGCCCCGCCTGCTGCTCACCTTGCTGGCCTTGGCCTTGCTGTGGCCGGGCATCCACTTCAGCGAGCTGGACCTCAGTGTGCTGGTGGCGAGCGACAGTCAGAGCGAGATGGGCCGGTTTGTCTCAGCCTTCTGGCCACCGGCCCATGGCGAGGAATTCATTGAGCTGTTAGTGCAAGCCACCTTGCAGACCCTGGCCATCGCCACCGCCGGCATGGCCCTGGCGTTGCTGTTGGCCGTCCCCGCCAGCCTGCTGGCCAGTCGGGCGTTGTCGCTGTCTGCTGCCTCCCGAGCCGGCCACCCGAGTTATTGGGGCCAACTGCTGCGATGGCCGGTGCGCGGTTTACTGATCTTCCTGCGCAGCGTGCCGGAGATCGTCTGGGCGCTTTTGTTCGTGCGCGCCGTCGGCCTCGGCCCGACGGCCGGGGTGCTGGCCATTGCCATTACCTACAGCGGCATGTTGGGCAAGGTCTACGCGGAAATTTTCGAGTCGGTCGACCAGCGTCCGGCCCACGCGCTATTGCAGGCTGGCAGCGGTCGGCTCGCGGCCTTTTTCTACGGGATCCTGCCCAATGTCGCAGCCGAGCTGCTGTCGTACACCGTGTATCGCTGGGAGTGCGCCATCCGCGCCTCGGTGGTGATGGGCTTCGTCGGTGCCGGCGGTCTGGGCCAGCAAATGGATTTGTCGTTACGCATGTTCGCCGGCGGTGAAGTGGCCAGTTTGTTACTGACGTTTCTCGTGCTGGTACTGCTCGCCGATCAACTCAGCCGTCTGCTGCGCTGGAGGCTGGCATGAATCGCCTGATCAACCTGGTGCTGCTCCTGTGTATCGGCGCAGCGGTGGTCGCCTCGTTCATCTACTTGGGCATCGACCTCGGCGAGCTCGGTGGCAGCGGTAATCTGAAGCAGATGGGCGCTTATGCGCAGCGCTTTCTCAGCCCGGACCTGAGCGCGAGCCATCTGCAAGCCATCGGCCACGGCGCCCTGGAAACCATCGCCATGTCCGCCCTGGGCACCCTGCTCGCGGCGGTATTTGGCCTGCTGTTGGCATTGCCTGCGGCCGGGCGCTTTGGCTGGCCTTTGCAGAGCGCATCGCGTCTGGTGCTCAACGCCTTGCGCGCGGTTCCGGAACTGGTGTGGGCTGCGCTGATGGTCCTGGCCGCAGGGCTCGGCCCCAATGCCGGCACCCTAGCCCTGGCCCTGCATACCACCGGCGTACTCGGCCGGCTGTTCGCCGAAGCACTGGAAAACACCCCACCCGAACCGGCCGAAGCCATCCGCTTGCAGGGCGGCAATGCCCTATCGGCGTTCTGCTACGGGTCATTGCCCAACCTGTTGCCCCAGCTACTGGCCTACACCCTGTACCGCTGGGAAAACAATATCCGCATGGCCAGCGTGCTCGGCTTCGTCGGCGCCGGTGGTTTGGGGCAAATGCTCTATGTCAGCCTCAGCCTGTTCCAGGAAGCTCAAGCCAGCACGGTGATTGTGGCGATGCTGTTGCTGGTATTGGCCGTCGACACATTGAGCAGCTGGAGCCGGCAACGCTGGGTGAAGGCCTGACGGCTTCGCAGAACTGGATGGCAAAGCGTTGGTCCAGACTAAGCCTCACGCTACGGTTCGCGCTGCGCGTGCTTTCGCGTATTTCGAAAGTCCGATCTTGATGCCAACCAGGATGGGCGCGGCGACTACAAAAAGCAGGGCAACAGCGATAAATGCTGTGTCGAAGGCAATCACCGTGGCCTGACCTGACACGCCCCGGCCCAGGAGGCTCACCGCTGCACGGCCGGCGGCCGCTGCATCCATCCCTTTCACCGTCAGCATGGCTGTCGTGGTCGTCAGCCTTTCGATGAGCGCGGCCCCTCCCGGGGTAACGTTGGCGCCGAGGACCACGGCATTGGCGAAGGCGTTATGGTCGATCAGTGTCTGGAGTCCTGCGACGCCCATCAGACCACCCAACTGGCGCCCCGTATTGAACAGGCCTATTCCGCAGGCGAGGTTTCGGCGGTTGAGGTCGCTGAATGCAATTAGCGTGATCGATAGAAACAGGAAGCCAAGGCCCAGACCGCGCAGCAGGATGGCGGCCATCATGTCGGCCGTGCCGCTTTCGCTGGTCGAACCGGACAGCATCCACATCGCGACCATGATCATCAGGATTCCAAAGGGCACCGTGGCGACCGGCGGAACGCGGCGAACCTGCATGAGATAAGCCGATATGAGCAGTCCACCGATAAAAAACCCGCCACTGGGCAACAGCAGCAGGCCGGCATCGGTAGGCCTGAATGCGAGGACCGACAGGGCGAATGCCGGGATCAAAAACGCGCTGCCGAACAAGGCGGCGCCGGCGACAAAACTGACGATAAAGGCGAAGGAAAAATCGCTCGATTTGAATAGGGTGAAGTCGAACAGACCTTGGCCTTTGGCCAACACTTGTTGGCCGAGAAATGCCAGCAGCGCGGCTGTGCCGATCACGCTCAGCCAGAGAATGCGTGGCTCTTCGAACCAGTCCCATCGGCTGCCCTGGCTGAGAACGTACGTGAAGCAGAACAGCGTGGCAGCGATCAGCGCGAAGCCGACCCAATCAAACGGACGGTGCCGGACCTTGGCTGGCATCGGGCCGTCTGCAACCAGCAGAAATCCGCTCGCCGCCAGGGCCAGCGGAACAACACTGAAGAAAATCCATGTCCAGGACTGGCTATCGATCAACCACCCTTGAAGGGCCGGGGCGAGCGTCGCGGACGCGACAACGGCGCCCATGGCAAACAGGGCTTGGAGGATGGGCTGGCGGGATCGCGCAAAGGTGCGAAATATGATCGCCTGCCCCCCGACCAGCAGGGTGCCGCCAGCAAAGCCCTGAATAATTCGAAGCGCGACCAGCAGGTCCAGCCGAGCCGTGATGGCGGCAATACCGCATGCCATGCCCATGGCCAGGGTTGCGCCGATGATCACCTGACGTGGATTAAATCGCGTCAGCAGCCAAGGCGCGGTCATGAACCCAATCAGCTTGAGCGCGGTGTAGCCAATATCCAGCCAGGCGAACTCATCAGGCGTTGCATAGGTGTCGCCGATAATGTCGCCGCGTCCGAGCGACAGAATGGTGCTGGCGATCGCCTCCGTCAGCGTGGCAAGCACGATGCCCACCATGAGCAATACACCGGTCATAACGCTGGTGTTGCTCCGCATCGCGCTGGCATCCGCGCTCATGATCCCTCCCCGTGCGCAACCTCGACACGGGCGGACAGGCCCGGCACGATGCGGCCCGGCAACGGGTTGTGGACAAGCCGGATCTTCACCGGAACGCGCTGCACGACACGCACAAAGTTGCCAGTCGCGTTGTCGGTGGGGAGCAGGCTGAACGCCGACCCGCTACCCGGTGCAAAGCTGTCGACCACGCCTTCCAGTGCCCCGCTGGGGTAGCCGTCGACCGTGATGCTCACGCGCTGACCGGGGCGGATCTGTTCGAGCTGGGTTTCCTTGAAATTCGCCACAACCCATACGTCGTTGACCGGCACGATATCGAGCAAGGCAACGCCCGTCGTAACGAAGCGGCCGATGCGAACCTGACGGTTACCGACCACGCCATCAACCGGTGCGCGTACCACGGTGCTGTCGAGATCAATCTGGGCGAGATCGCGTGCGGCTTGCGCCTGCGTCACCGCAGCGACGGCAGATTCGCGCTCCGCCACGAGGACGGCGATGCGTTGCTGTTGCGCCTCGACCGTTGCGGAAGCGCCGGAGACCGTCGCCTCGGCTCTCAATCGTGCCGCGTCGCTTTCATCGACGAGGGCTTGGCTGACCGCGTTGCTGAGGATCAGTTTGCGGCTGCGATCATGGGTTTTGTTCGCCAGATTCATCTCGGCCACGCCCGAGCGTCTCTGGGCTTCGGCCTGTCGAATCAGGGCACGTTGAAGCTGGGTTTCCGCATCGACATGGGTCAGGCGAGCCTGGGCAGCGCTGACATTGGCCACGGCTTGCGCCAGCCGTGCGCGATAGTCCCGATCATCGATACGGAACAGGACGTCACCGGCCCGGACGGTTTGGTTGTCCTCGACCTCGACCGCAGTGACATAGCCGGCAACCTTGGCGGCGAGCGAGGTCACGTCGCCGCGCACATAAGCGTTATCGGTGGAGGTCGCACCGCTCGAAAGCGCCATGGCCCATCCGCCAGCCAGGACCACCACGGCACTGATGCACAGCAGGATGCCGATCTTCTTTTTCTTGCTTTGCCGTGCCACCCCATCAGGGATCTCGGCGCTTGCGCCGGTGGCAATGGCGGCCTTGTCCTGAAGCGCGTTCATGTTGTCTTTTCCTGTTCAATGCCTGGGACTGCAGCAGCCACGGGCGGCTGTGACCTGCCGCCCGGCTGTCGAGCATTTATGAGCGCGTGATTGGCTCACTTTTTAATAGGCGTAACCAGCGGCGTTTTATCGGTGTCGAGGACAAACACGGCCAACAGGCGTGCGGGTTCGGTGTCGCTGGCGTTGGCGCTGACTTCGTGCACGGAGCCCGGCTCCTCTACGAAGTTTTCGCCGACCTTGTAGATCTTTTCCGGCTCGCCTTTGATTTTGATGCGAAATGAGCCTTCCAGGACCGTTGCATAAATGAAGGCCGTTTTCGGGTGGGTGTGGGACGGCGACGCGGCGCCCGGCCCATACTCGACGACGACGCCCTTCATGCTCTTGCCAGGGATGTTGGGAATGGGACGGTCAAACACGACCGTCACCTTGCCGGCGGGCGGCTCAGCGGCTGACACTGCGCTGATCGAGAGCGCTGCGAAGGCAGCGGCTAATAAAAATCGAGTCACCATGACATTGCTCCTTCGTGGGTTGGGCGGTGATGGCGCGAATCGTTACCGGGCCGTCGACTGAGCGAGCCAGTCTTCGAAGCGGATTGTGCCCAGGCGCGCGTTCTTGCCGGCGGTCAGCGATTGATCATCGAGCACAGCGCCGTAGTAGCGCGCATGCACGTCCGGTACGACCTTGCGGGTGTCTTGAGTGGCCCGCAGAAAACGCCTGACCAGCTCGTCGAGCGGCATGGCCTCGGGCCCGGCGACTTCGACCGTGCCATTGATTGGCGCTGCCAGCGCGACATCGGTTAACGCCGCCACCACGTCGTCGGACGCCATCGGCTGGATCAGCGCCGGCGACAGGCAAATCTCCTCGCCGACGGTGGCCGACTGCGCGATGCCGCCGACAAACTCGAAGAACTGCGTGGCACGCAGGAGGGTGTAAGGAATGCCGGACGCCTTGATCAGGTTTTCCTGCGCGACCTTGGCCCGGAAATAGCCGTTCTCGGGAAGCCGTTCGCTACCGACGATCGACAGGGCAACGTGATGACGAACACCGGCGGCAGCTTCCGCAGCCAGCAAGTTACGGCTCGACGTTTCGAAGAAATCGAGGACCGCCTGGTCTTCCCACGACGGCGCGTTCGCCACGTCGACGACAACCTCAGCGCCATCCATTGCTTGGGCCAGACCTTCGCGAGTGATGCTGTTCACGCCCGTACTGGGCGCGGCGGCGAGCACGTCATGACCGCGCTCGCGCAGGTTCTGCACAAGTTTCGATCCAATGAGGCCGGTGCCTCCGATGACGACGATCTTCATGGGTTCTCTTCCTTCGCTTCTCGACGGCAACCATTGCTGTCGACGTAGAAAGAGAGTGCGCGCGCGCGTGAGGGAAGTCCTTGTGCCGGCCTTGAGTTTGCCTTCAGGCAAGCTTGGTTTTTTGTCCAATGGACGGGCATCGCCTGCGGACGGTGCAGCGGATCAAACGCTGCCGTATTATCGACACCTCGTACTTATCGCTAGCTCTGACACGGAGTCGAGGGCGCTCGACCAGGGGATACACGCCTTGCCATTCGTGTTTGAAAACTACGTGCTCGATCAGGAGCGCCGGGAACTGACCTTGCGCGGGCAAGTCGTGGCCGTCGGTCCACAGGCCTTCGATCTATTGCTGCAGCTCGTCAACAACCGCGATCGCGTCGTCAGCAAGGACGACCTGCTCAAGGCGGTGTGGAACGGCCGGATCGTCTCGGAATCGACGATCACCAGCCACATCAATGCGGTGCGCAAGGCCATCGGCGATAGCGGCGAGGAACAGCGATTGGTGCGCACGGTCGCCCGCAAAGGCTACCGCTTCGTCGGCGAGATCACGGTCGGCGAGATCGACGGAGCACGACAGCCTGACGGGCCTGGCACCGGCGAAATCGCGTCCGTGGAGTCGAAGCAAGCACCGCCCTCCTCGCTCGTCCTCCCGGACAAACCCTCCATTACCGTCCTGCCCTTCCACAACCTGAGCGGCGACCCGGAGCAGGAGTATTTCGCCGACGGCATGGTCGAGGACATCATCGCCGCCCTGTCGCGTATCCGCTGGCTGTTCGTCATCGCCCGCAATTCGAGCTTCACCTACAAGGGCCGCGCGGTGGACGTCAAAGGCGTCGGCCAGGAACTCGGCGTGCGCTACGTGCTGGAAGGCAGCGTGCGCAAATCCGGAAACAAGGTACGCATCACCGGGCAGCTCATCGACGCCACAAACGGGACGCACATCTGGGCAGAGCGCTTTGAAGGCCTGCTCGACGACATCTTCGAGCTGCAGGATCAAATCGCCGAAAGCGTCGTCGGCGCCATCTCGCCGCAGCTGGAACGGGCGGAAATCGAACGCGCCAAGCGTAAACCGACGGATAGCCTGGACGCCTACGATTATTACCTGCGCGGCATGGCAAAACTGCACAGCGGCACCCGGGAAGCCGTCGAGGTAGCGCTGCCGATGTTCTACAAGGCCATCGAGCTCGACCCGGAATTTGCGTCGGCCTATGGCATGGCAGCCTGGTGTCATTTCTGGCGCAAGTTGAATGGCTGGATGAGCGATCGGACTCGAGAGATCGCCGAAGGCATACGGCTTGCGCGCCTGGCGGTGACACTCGGCCGGGATGATGCAGTGGCGCTGACGCGAGGCGGACATGCGCTGGCCCATCTCGCCGGCGATGTCGATGGCGGCATTGCCCTGCTCGACAGGGCGCGCCTGCTCAATCCCAACCTCGCCCCCGCCTGGTACCTGGGCGGTATCCTGCGCGCACTGCGCGGTGAAACAGACGAAGCGATTGAGAATTTGACCCATGCCGTTCGCTTGAGTCCGCTGGATCCGGAAATGTTCCGGATGCAGGTGGGAATGGCCCTCGCTAATTTCTTCGCAGGGCACTTCGATGCCGCCTCGGCCTGGGCGGAGAAAGCGCTGGGGAACCTGCCCACCCTCCTGCCCTCCGTTGCCCTGATGGCGGCCAGTCATGCGCTCAGCGGACGAATGGACAAAGCGAAGCAGGCGATACAGCGCCTGCACGAGCTGGAACCCTCGTTGCGCGTCTCCAACCTGAAGGACTGGCTGCCCATCCAACGGCCCGAGGACCTATCGCGCTTCGCGGACGGACTGCGACTGGCCGGTTTGCCCGAGTGACCGCGGCCGATTGCAGCGTTAAAATCCGACACGTTTGATTCACATTTTTAAGGATGACCTCGGTATGTCCAGGCTCGATACCTCCCTGCAAGACACCGCCGCACCGGAAGGCGTTTGTTACGGCTGCGGCAGCAGCAATCCGCACGGGCTTCACATCAAGAGCGTCTGGCATGAGGACGGCGTGCATGTCATCGCCGAGCACTTGCCTGATGCCAAGTATTGCGGCTGGCCGGACCTGGTTTACGGCGGGCTGATAGCGATGCTGGTTGACTGCCATTCAAACTGGACCGCGATGGCTTACCACTACCGCACGGAACACCGCGAAGTCGGGAGCCTCCCCCGCATCAATTGCGTCACTGGCAACCTTGGCATCAAGTTCATCAAGCCGACACCAATGGGTGTCCCGCTGAACCTGCGTGCGAAAGTCGAAGGTGAAGTCGGCCGCAAAACTCGCGTTATCTGCGAGGTTTATGCGGGGGATGTGCTGACGGCTATTGGTGATTCCGTTTTTGTTCGTGTAGATACCGAGCAACTGGCTGCGGTTGCTCATAGTCGGTAGTTGCTTGCATCCAGGCACCAGCCATTGGCGGTTTCACCATCAAGTTATGGTTCAAACGGACAGCACACCGGGGCTGGGAATCGAGGTGGCCACCTGTAACGAATTTTTCGGCCTTTGGAATCGGGGAATGTTCGAGAAGCAGCGCCTGGGACAAGCCCTCTTTAACTATTTCCGCCAGCATCGCCTCACCGACCAAACGTCCTTGTTTGGCCTCTATGCGGCTGACGGGAAGAAAGCCTTGGTCACGACTTCACGCCTGTTTCAGATCAAATAGTCTCTCTTCCTGAAGGGCTGGAATCGGCCAGAAGCAGCCCTTCGAGGCTAACCGCATTTGGCTCTTCGTCCACCACTGATATGGAGGAGCTATTCTTGGAAAACCGTTCAGGGTGACTCTCCGTATGCTCCAGATTTATTAGTCTGCTGTTCTTCCTGTTTTCACCGTCGCGTGAAAAACTGCGCGCTCTTTGCCGCTCACTTTTTGTCTGTTTTGATGGAACTGCCGATGGACATCATGGATACCAAGCAAGAAAACACCCTCGAAAAATCACTCAGGCTGGCGGCGGATGAACCGGCCCATCGACCTGACTTTTTCAAGACTCTGTTGAATTCCACTATCTATGTCCTTGGCACTGCCGGTACTGGCGAAGGTCAAGTCAACCTCGAGGCTGGTAGCAACATCAGCATCGCGCATTGGCAAAAGCCTGACGGCTCCGCTGTCATCCCGTTTTTTTCTTCGTTGCAAACACTACAAAGATCCATAGATAGCGAAGAGTCCTACGTAGAGATCCCGGCCAGATCGCTGTTTGAAATCACACTGGGTACCCCTCTTTTCCTCAATCCAAAGTCTCCTTATGGGAAAGAGTTTTTCCCGGAGGAAGTGCGCCATCTGCTCTCCGACGAGATCGGCCAAAAGCCGGTGCAGCGCACGGTCGAAAAAGACACCAAAGTGCTGCTCGGACAGCCGTCGCAATATCCGTCGAAGATGGTCAACTCGCTCACACAATTACTCGCCAAACATCGCAACGTAAAGCGTGCATTTCTGGCGTTGATGCATGACGCATCGTCTGATCAAAAGCCTTATCTGATCATTGGTATTGAAGCGGACGGAGATATTGAACTGGTCATGCGCGAAGCCGGTAACGTTGCCGGGGATACCGCTCCGGATGGCGAACCCGTTGACCTCTATCGCGTTCACGAAGGGGAATCAGGCCTTAGCGATTACTTCCTCAAGCAAACCGCACCCTTCTATGAACGGAAGTCGGCAGGCTGGCTGCGTTCATTGTTCGGCTTTGGCAAAGCGTGACAAAGATCAAAGTCGTGCTAACCGCCGAGCAGGCCTGCGAAATCGTGCTTGGCCTGTTTGACGACGTCATGAGAGATGGCAAACCTGAGCGTTTTGTCATTCAGTCATGTGAGCTTTCCGCCAACGGCCTTTACTGGCCGATAGCAGTCTCACGCAAAAGGGGCGTAACGGTCCTAGGAAGACCATAAAAATTCCTACACAAACCTCGGAATCCCTCACCTTTCCCACCGTTCTGATGAGGCCTATAGTCCATCTCGTCGCCCAAAATGGCGATTTCGGGTTTGGCGACCCGAGATATGAGTGCGAGGGCCGTCTGCTCATTTGCAGGCGTCGTCGCAGCCGCAAAACCACTGTACTATGGCGGTTGTGCGCGGGAGACCTTCGGGTCTGCCGGTTACTCATTCCCGGTTCGCCAACCTGCGCGCAACTGCCACCCCATCGTTTGGCGACGATCTGTTGGCGGTCTCAACAAACTGAATGAGATCTCCCCCTATGGAAAGATACATGCCCCTCACCGGAATCGACCTGATCCCGGCCTCCCTGCTCATCGATACCCAAGCCCCACTCGACGTCCTGCAAGCCATGGCCGATTACCGCATCCGAACGGTCACTCAGGTACTGGAAAACATCGCCTACCGCGCCGAACTCGGTTGTGACACGGTAGTGCTGTCGGACTTCTCCAAACTGCTGGCCATTCCGTTACGCGACGGCTGTGACTTGATGGACGTGATCGGCCGACGCTTGCGGGCTCAAGCAGCGGGATAAACGAAAACGGGCGTCATGACGGCGCCCGTTTTTTGTGTCCGCAAACAAAGAGGTGCGCCGGCATTTGATCAGACTTGCTAGCTCCGAGCGAAATCAAGGATTGTGTGCGCAAATGGCAGAAGCGGAGGTTATCGCACGGTCAACTGCTCAATGGCCGAAAATCCATCGTTCCACAGTTTGGATGAACTCAAAATGGGACAAATGACTGAACAATTGATCGACGTTCTGGATCAGCTCGCCATCGTACTTGAAAGCGATGGAGCCACTGACTGGAGCCAGTGGATGAGCAAAGCCAAGGCACACTTGATGAACTCTGATTACTACGGGGTTGAATACTTGTTGTCAGCCTTTGGCGGAATGGGCTCGTTCAATGACCTGATCCTTGGGCAACACCACGTCGATGGTGTTTGGGCCTGGAAGCCCGGGCATGTCGAGTTGAACACAAGATTTGATGCGTTACGCAGCGAAGCCGCAGCGCTCGCCAGTGCCATAAAACGTACGCAGCAAAATTGATCTGTCCCCATTTAATTCCTGCAATCTGATATGGAGAGCCTGTCGCTTTGAATTACGGACAAGACGTCACTGTTGTAGAAGCCTTTCAAAAGCTTGCACGCAGTATTGACATTGAGTTTCCAGAACGCCTCGCCACGCTCATGGGGATAGCACATACGCCTCCAGCAACGGCAGCACTCAGTAGCCTTGAAGATTTTCTATGGCTTGATGCCGAGGAGGCCGAGCGAGAAATCAATGAGTGGCTCAATCATGATGATCAACAAGGTCGAACCTTTCTTCCCTTTGCGACTACTGGCGGTGGAGAGCCTTACTGCGTGGTACGTTTGGAAAACGGCGCTTCGGGGATTGCCCGGATAGTTCATTTTGCACAGCCATCTTCACTCGCCCATGCCGATATCTCGTCATTCGTGGCCAGGGAATACGTGCGCATTGCCACAAATCTGTCCTGGCTATCACCTCAAGCGGACTTCAGTGCAGCACTGATAGGTGAAGTGGCATTGATCCAGGCAGCGTTACTACCCTCAGACTATGAACTTCTTAAGGATTTGTTCAGCCGGCAATGCGTTGACAAGAGCTACAAGGCTGGGCCAAAAAGTATCCCGAAAATTGTCAAAGCCTTCATTTCTCAAGAAGAAGAGGAAGCGTTAGCTGCCAGGCTGCACCATCCAGACGCCATCGAGTTCGAAGCTCTTCGTGCCTGGATGCGCTAATTGTCTATCTTGTGTTCGGACCTAAAAATGGGCAAGTTTTGGCCAATGTTTGTCTGCCATGAATGACCGGGATGGGCGTAACAGAGAAATCAGACTGGGCCGGGTAAGCAGCAAGTCTTTCGGGTCGATCCCCTGCAACGTGACGCTACCTGCCTGCAGCAGGTGAATATGACCGCGCTGGTCAGCGCCATCGTATGACGCCATGCCGCAAAGATTGCCGTTGTAGAACAGGTTCGCGCGCACGCCGAACTGCGACAACAACGTAGACAAACGATCCATAGGCAACCTCCGGCGCTTTCGAGCATCACTGACAACACCCCGCCCCAACCCGACAAAAACACGAGGCTTTGATTTCCACATCCGCCCGGGCCATGGCCAGAGCAAGGCGCGTCTGGGCGGCAGCCGCTTCGGCATCCTGGCCCAGCCGTTTCAGGCATTCCACATAACCGTGCAGGCTCCACACATTGTCCAGATGCCAGGACGCACGGCTAAGTGTGTTGTCCAGGCCCAGATCGGCTCGATAGGCCTGCAACGCTTCTTCTACCCGGCCCTGCTCCAGAAGCAACGCGCCCAGTGCATGCCTGACCGGTTGCATCCAGCCCCATGGTTCGTCGTAAGGCAGGTTGTCATCCAGAGACAGTGCCTGGCGCAAGTGGGCGAAGGCGTCGTCGTAATTGCCCTTACGGTACTCGATTTCCCCCCGCAGCATGCCTGCGGCAACCGCCAGAATGTCGGTGCATTTATTGTTGAAGACGTAGCGTGTGTCCGGCACTCGGGTCCAGGCGTCGAGGAATAGACGCTGTTCGGCTTCTGCGGCGGCGATATACCCGGTGGCCGCATGCGCCACGCCTCTGGCGTAATGCAGCATCGCCGTGGTCACGCAGTACAGCGCCTGATCGTTCGGCAGCGGCGTGGCGAGGATGTCCTGCCATTTGCCGAAGCGGATCTGCACGTGGACCTTCATCGACACGAAGCCTTCCAGCCAATCGGCCATGGGCGGCTGCTCCACGCGCAGCAGTTCTTCCCTGATGGTCGACATCAACTGATCGGCGGCTTCCAGGGCCGGTTGGTATTGCCCGAGGAACATCGCCGAATAGAGTTTGAAGTGGTAGTTGTGGCATCGATACAAGGTGTAGAAGTTCAGTGGCCCTTCCTGTTCGAGGTATTTGCTGTCGGCCAGAATCGCCCGGCTGTTGGTGACCATGGCCCCACGGTAATCACCGCAGAGTACGTCGATGTGCGACGGCATATGGCGCAAATGCCCCGCATCCGGCACCAGGTCACGCAGGACATCGCCGGCGCGCAATGCCCGTTCCGGGTAGGGCGACATTTCCAGGGTGTGGACGTACATGTGCAGCACGCCGGGGTGCGGCGCATTGCCGTGCTGTTCCATCCGCCGTAGCGCCCGTTCCAGCACGTCTACCGTTTCAAGCGTGTCGGCGCCCGGTGCCGGTTTACCGGTTTTCAGGTCCCACAATTGCCAGGGTGTGCGGTCGATCATCGCCTCGGCAAACAGCGCAACCACATCGGGATCTTCGGGAAAGGCTTTGTAGACCTCACGCATGGACGCGGCGTAGGCATCGTTCCAGGCGAAGAGTTGGTCGAGGCTGCTGGCCTGATCGGCCTGGTAGCGTTGTTCCAGCGTGCGGATCAGCGCCTGTTCCACCGGGGTTGCGCCGTCGATATGCGCCAGCGCGGTTTGCGTCGCCCGTCGCGCCTGAGCCACGGCCTCATTCAATTCCTGTTCGATGAAGGCATCCCAACGCTTGTTGTAGTTGGGGCCCGAAGCGTAAGCGATGCCCCAGTAGGCCATCGCACAATCGCGATCGTGTTCGAGCGCCTTGTGGAAACAGCGTATGGATTCGTCGTGGTTGTAGCCGTAGCACCAAACCAAGCCACGATCGAACCAGCGCTGGGCCTGCGGCGAGTGGGTCGTCACCGGGCGGCTGTAGGTGCCCAAATCGTAATAGTCGTGCATCGCTTTATCCTCTCGACCAGAGCAGGGAACCTCGCAGGCAATCCTTGCGGACCTGACGAGCCTCGACAGTTCAAGAGGTCCAGCATACCCCCGCGGTTCTGGCTGAGCGGCAGAGCCGACGACAGGAGGATCATTGCCGGCATCGATAGTCACCATCAATTCAATGAAGTTCTCATAAAAAATCCGCGGCGTAACATCAGCCCCAGACCCAACAACTACACCCCGGAGCACACCATCATGAAACGCCAAATCCTCCTCAGCATCGCTTTCTCGGTTTTTGCAGTTAACGCTTTCGCCGCTACCTCTGCTCACCCGGTTGTCGCTGAAGGCGGCTCGGATCGTCTGATCGAAAGCCGTGTGGCCGAGGGTGGTTCGGATCGTCTGATCGAAAATCGCGTCGCTGAAGGTGGTTCGGATCGTCTGATCGAGAATCGCGTTGCTGAAGGTGGTTCGGATCGTCTGATCGAAAACCGCGTTGCTGAAGGTGGTTCGGATCGTCTGATCGAAAACCGCGTTGCTGAAGGTGGTTCGGATCGTCTGATTGAAAGTCGCGTCGCTGAAGGTGGCTCGGATCGCCTGATCGAAAACCGCGTTGCTGAAGGTGGTTCGGATCGCTTGATCGAGAACCGCGTCGCTGAAGGTGGCTCCGACCGTCTGATCGAAAACCGCGCGGCATAAATGAATAGTTTTACCGAAGCACTCAACGAAAAGCCCGGCCTGACAAGCCGGGCTTTTTCGTGCACAAAATAAATCGATCCCTGCTTAATGCCTCCGCCGCACCTGTGATACATAACACCTGATTGTGAGTCCTGTACCCAATGAGGTTTGCCGATGCCCCGTTCCCCACATTTACCGCAACTGCTGATCTGCGCTGTCCTCGGTTTACTTGCCAACAGCGCACAGGCCAGTGCGCCCTCCCCGGCGCCCGATAGCTTGCAACCGCTGCTGGTGACGTTGAACGAGCGCCTGAGCATTGCTGATCTTGTGGCGCTGACCAAGTGGGACAGTGGCAAACCGATCCAGGACAGTGCCCGGGAAGCGCAGGTCATCGCCAACGCCAGGAAGCTGGCCGTCGAGCGCAAACTGGACCCGGACGAAGTAGCCGAGTTGATCGCCGCACAAATTGAAGCCAACAAGCTGGTGCAGTACGGGCTGGTGGCTCAATGGCGAGCGGCCGGCAAGGCGCCAGACACGCCGCGGCCAGACCTCGCCAATCAAATCCGGCCACAGCTCGATGAACTGCAAAACCGCCTGTTGCAGCAATACGCTGCCTTCGCGCCCTATCGCAAAGACCCGCAATGCGTGAACTGGCTAGCCAAAGAACGATCCCGCCTGGTCAACGACGGTCTGCATGGTCAGGCACTGATACGCGCCACCGGTGAACTGTGTGTCGCTGCTCAGTGACTTTAAATATGGTCTTTAAAAAGAAGCCCGGCCTGATCAGCCGGGCTTCTTCTTTTTTGTGAGCTACTTTTAGTGCATCCGCAGGGTCGCAAGTCGGCCTTGGCGGCACTATTGAATCTCACATGGCCAACCATCGGAGTTGAAATGTCTGAACTGAACCTGCATCCCAAAGCCGCAGAATCCCTGAACCAATGGCACGACATGATCAGCAAGAGAGACTTGAGCGCCTTGTCCGATTTGCTGGACCCACAGGCGATTTTCCGTTCCCCGATGGCTCACACGCCTTACCCGGGTGCAGCCGTAGTCTCGATGATTCTCAACACGGTGCTCGAGGTATTCGAGGATTTTGTCTACCACCGGGAACTGGCGACCGCAGACGGGTTGAGCGTCGTCCTGGAGTTCAGCGCCAACGTTAGCGGAAAAGCGTTAAAGGGCATCGACATGATCCGGTTCAACGAACAAGGAAAAATCGTTGAGTTTGAGGTGATGGTCCGCCCTTGAGTGGCCTGCAAGCCTTGGGCGAGCAAATGGGGCAACGCCTTGGCGCTTACCTGGCGGCCAGCAAAGCCTGAAGACGTTGCATCGCCGTGGACGATGCCTCTGTTCCCGGCTTGGTGTTAAATAGAGCGCGAAAAGCAGCGCAACGAGAACACCGATGATTACCCATTTTGAGATTAATGATGTCCCTGAGCCCAACATTCATCGTGTCGCCCATCAGCAGACGGTGGTAACAGCATGATCGAGGTCACCGAAGTTTCCATTGCCGAACTGCGGGCTGCGCTCGAATCGGGTCGAACCACTGCGGTTGAGCTGGTCCAGGCCTATCTCGCCAGGATCGATGCCTACGACGGTCCCGACACGCCCACCGCCCTCAACGCGGTGGTGGTTCGAAACCCCGAGGCGCTGAACGAGGCGCAGGCGTCCGATGCTCGTCGGGCCAAGGGCAAGACGCTGGGTCCGCTCGATGGCATTCCTTATACGGCCAAGGACAGTTACCTGGTGAAGGGGCTCACCGCCGCCTCCGGCAGTCCCGCCTTCGCGAACCTGATCGCCTATCGCGATGCGTTCACCATCGAACGGCTTCGCGCTGCTGGCGCAATCTGCCTAGGCAAAACCAACATGCCGCCCATGGCAAACGGCGGCATGCAGCGCGGGGTCTACGGTCGTGCGGAAAGCCCGTACAACGCTGACTATCTCACCGCTCCCTTCGCCTCGGGTTCATCGAACGGCGCCGGTACGGCAACGGCCGCCAGCTTCGCGGCATTCGGTCTCGCGGAAGAAACCTGGTCGAGCGGACGCGGCCCTGCCTCGAACAATGGTCTGTGCGCCTACACGCCTTCGCGCGGGGTGATTTCGGTGCGCGGCAACTGGCCGTTGACGCCGACGATGGACGTTGTCGTGCCGTTTGCCAGAACCATGGCCGACCTGCTCGAAGTGCTCGACGTGGTGGTGGCCGATGATCCCGACACCCGTGGCGATCTGTGGCGGATGCAACCCTGGGTGCCGATTCCGAGTGTCGCCTCGGTGCGCCCCGCGTCCTATGCCGAATTGGCGGTGAAGCCCGATGCTCTGGCAGGAAAGCGCTTCGGCGTGCCGCGCATGTACATCAACGCGGATCCCGAAGCGGGCACGAGCGATGCGCCTGGCATCGGTGGTCCGACGGGGCAGCGAATCATCACCCGCCCTTCCGTGATCGGGCTCTGGGAAGAGGCCCGCAAGGCACTCGAAGCCGCTGGCGCCGAAGTCATCGAAGTCGATTTCCCGCTGGTCTCCAATTGCGAAGGTGATCGCCCGGGTGCGCCGACCGTGTTTACCCGGGGCCTGGTGTCCAAAGAGTTCCTGCATCATGAATTGTGGGACCTGTCGGCCTGGGCGTTCGATGATTTTCTGCGAGCCAATGGCGATCCCAAGTTGAACCGCCTGGCCGATGTCGACGGACCGCTGATTTTTCCCCACGATCCGGGCACGCTCCCCAACCGAGAGGACGACCTTGCCGCAGGCATGGACGAGTACGTGAAGATGGCCGAACGCGGCATCACCCCGTGGGACCAGATCACCACGCTGCCGGATGGGCTGCGCGGACTTGAACAGACGCGTCGGATCGATCTTGAGATCTGGATGGATCGGTTGAGGCTCGATGCGGTGCTGTTTCCGACGGTGGCCGACGTGGGGCCGGCGAATGCCGATGTCGATCCGAAATCTGCGGATATCGCGTGGAGCAACGGCGTCTGGGTCGCCAACGGCAACCTCGCCATCCGGCATTTGGGCGTCCCCACGGTCACCGTGCCGATGGGCGTCATGCCGGACATCGGCATGCCCGTCGGGCTCACGTTTGCCGGTCGCGCCTATGACGATTCGACGCTGCTGCGCCTGGCTTCGGCGTTCGAGTCGATCGGTTCAAAACGAATGATTCCGCCTCGCACCCCTCCCTTGCCGGTTGGCCAACAATAGAAAGGGCGGGATTGGAGTGTTACACGCCCCAATCCCGTCCAATGGTTGAACGTCTGACGGGAATCTTGCGGGCGATGTCGACAAAGGGCGTGACGATCAGGCTATAGAGCGTCAGGTAACGGTCTTGGTCCTGTTTGCCGGTGCCGAACTGGATAGGCTCGGGCGTCGAGTGCGTGACGTAGAGCGTACCGAACATCCAGTCCCAGAGTGACAGGTTGATACCGAAGTTCTTGTTGAAGTGTCGGGGCGCGTCACTGTGGTGAATCTGGTGCTGCGCCGGGCTGTTCAGCACATGCTCGACCACGGGCCCGAAAGACAGCCAGACATGGCTGTGACGCAAATTGGCCGCCAAGGCATTGAAGATCAGGACCATATAGGTCACGCCGAACAAGGTGTACCGGCTGATCTCCCCGCCGCAGGCGTACCAGAAGACACCGGCAAAAGCGCCGAGGCAGACGATGTCAGCCAGTTTTTCGACCATTTTTTCCACGAAGTGAATCCGGCTTGCCGTCGCCGGCACCAGGACGGACGCGGAATGATGGACTTTGTGAAACGCCCACAGATACCGGGAATGAAAGGCGCGATGGCACCAGTAATGGATGAAGTCTTGCACCAGAAACACGCCGAGCCCGTAGAGCAAGGAAAGTGAGAGGTTCTCCCCCACCTGCGCGCGCGCGCCCCAAAGATTGTTGAAAAACGAGATGTAGTCGCCGGAGCGCAGGACGTATGGATCGACCAGGCCAACAATGGGCAGCACCAGCGCGATCTTCAGGATGCCCCGCACGAAGTAGTACCGGTAATCCAGCAACGCCGAGGGATGAAAATGAACCCGGTGCCCGCCGATGAACTGCCAGAAAGTACGTGAGTCGGTCAGCCCGCGATATTTTCTGAAGCGGTACAGGTTGTAGGCGATGCCGTAGGACACGCAAAGAAACACGATGCTGAAGCGGCCGTTCAGATCGAAAATGCCAAGAAACTGATTCGTGACTGGCTCGATCACCCACTTCAACAGGCTGTCATACAGAAACGCGAGTAAATCCATGAACGGCTGCCCCAGCGCCAAAAGAGAAAAATTGTAAATCAGATCGCAATCAGCGGGTGTTCCGCGCCTGGCGAAAGCCCTATTGCGGCTGAAACGTCTGAAGATACGCCAACAGGTCGTCGATCTTTTCCGGGTCGCTGAGGCCCCAGAAAATCATGCGGGTGCCGGGCACCACTTTTTTTGGCGCTTCAAGGTACGCGGTCAGCGTTTCGCGGGTCCAGACAATACCGGCTGATTTCATCGCATCGGAATATTGGTAATCCGTGGTGCTGCCCGAAGGGCGTCCAAAAACGCCATTGAGCTGCGGCCCGAATGAACCCCGCGCCGACTCCCCAACCTGATGGCAGCCACCGCATATCCGCTTGAACAATGTTGCACCCGCCTCAGCATCGCCGGCCGCTTGTGCCTGCACGCTGAGCCCCCCTGCGTTGAGCATCAGCGCGAAGGTGAGTACGGCGGTTTTCTGCATGTTCTGCTCCCGATCATCTGTGGCTTGGCGCCAGTGAATCAACTCGCACCCGCTTGAAACTTCTTCCTGTAAGCCGCCGGCAGCAACCCCACTCGCTGGCGGAACAGTCTACGGAACGAATTGCCGTCTTCGTAGCCCACCGCGTAAGTGATGCTGTCGAGTGTCATGCGGGTGGATTCCAGAAGCTGCTTGGCCTTCTCCAGACGCAGGGTTTGCAGGTAGGTAATGGGCGTGTAACCGGTGGCTTCCTTGAAACGTCTTTTGAAATTCCTGACGCCGAACCCGAACTGCTGGGCGACGTCATCAATCAGCAGCGGCTGTTCGAAGTGCTCCTCCAGCCAGTGTTGAACCCGCAGGATATCGCCGTCCCCATGGTTCTTCGGCAATGACCACATGACGTACACCGATTGCTCGCTGCGCACAGCATCGACCAGCAAGTATTTGCTGCACTTTTGCGCCAGTTCCAGTGAAGCGAACCGGCGCACAAGGTGCAGCAAAAGATCCATGGAGGCACTCGCGCCCCCGCACGTGATCACGCGATTGTCCTCGCAGAGGATTTGCGCTTCCTCCAGACAGACCTCGGCATACCGACGACGAAACAGGTCTGCAAAGGCCCAGTGCGTGGTGGCACGAACGCCGTCCAGAAGGCCCGTTTCAGCCAGCATGAACGCCGCCGTGCACATCGACGCCACCACGGCACCCTGCGCATGTTGTTGACGCAGCCACGGCCCATAAGCTGAAAAGGCCGGCAAGGCGTCTTTCAGGGTGAAGAGGAATCCGGGGATCAGCACCAGATCGGTTCGCGGGATCTCGACGGTGGAGCGGTCCACGCGCAAGGTCTGCCCTCCCCACGCGGCGACATCCCCCCCCTCAAGCGAGGCGATGACTACGTCAAAAGGCGCGCCGGCAGTATCTGCAAACAGGTTGGCGGCGCTGAGTATTTCCAGGGCCATGGTGGCGCTGGCGGCGGAACATTGATCCGCCAGTAAAAGCGTGACGTGCATAAATGATCCTAATGCGCTTTTCGCATGGAAAATGTCATTTGCGCACCTACCTTAGCCGATCTTTCCTCCCTAAAGTGCACCGGTCATTCAATCCTCGGCGTACTTATGAATCTCTGGTTCCGACTTTTCCTCATGCTGTTCCGTCGTCCGTGGCGCAAGCCCGTTGACGCTTTGGCCACCACTGTCGTCCACATGCGCGTCTGGCCGCTTGATCTGGACCTCAATCGACACGTTACCAATGGCCGGTATTTCACCTTGGCCGATATTGGACGCATGGATTACGTGTTGCGCAGCGGCGCATTCCGGGTGGCGCTGCGCAATAAGGCTGTACCCATCGTCGGAGACACCTGGGGCAAGTTTCGGCGTGAGCTGAAACTGTTCGAAGCGTTCGAGATTCACACCAGGATGCTTGGCTGGGACAACAAGTGGAGCTTTATGGAGCACCGCTTCGTGAGCAAGGGACGCGTGGTCGGTGTCGTGGTGATGCGGGGGCTGTTCCGCTCTGCCAAAGGCACGGTGCCCCCTGGCGAGTACGCCCGGGAACTGGGCTTGTCTGAACAATCGCCGCCGATGCCGACATGGCTGACAGACTGGTCGCAAAGCTGCAACGACATGAGCCGTGAGCTTCGAGAGGAAGAAGGTCAGCCTGCCCGGCGCCCGCAGACCGTCGCGTAATGCTGTTCACTTAAGCGCGGCGTCCACAGGTCTAGCTCGACTGAAGAATGTCTTAAGTGACCAGTATTACTGACGGTCACCAGAGCGCGCTCGACCGTTGGCAACGTTACGGCACTGGCCCGGTCAGTTTGCTCAGTACCTGGGAGCTGGCGCAGATCGAGCGTTTGCTGAGTGAACTCAAAAACGCGGTTTGAGCGCCTTCCACTCCGGCTTGTAACGCTGCATCTGTTTCACGTCATCACGCTGGCGAATGCCGCACGTCAGGTACTGGTCGTGCAGCTTGCCCAGTTGATCGTGATCCAGCTCCAGGCCCAACCCGGGCGCACGGGTGATCTTCACGCAGCCATCGACGATGGGGATTTTGCCGCCCTTGATCACTTCTTCATCCGGCTCCTGCCACGGGTAATGCGTGTCGCAGGCGTAATCCAGATTGGGTACCGCGGCGGCGACATGCGCCATCGCCATCAGGCTGATGCCCAAGTGCGAGTTGGAATGCATCGATACGCCCAAGCCAAAGGTCTCGCACATTTTCGCCAGCGCCTGAGTGTCGCGCAGACCGCCCCAGTAGTGGTGGTCGGCGAGGACGATCTGCACACTGTTCAACGCCACGCTGCGGCGGAACTCATCGAAGTCGGTGACCACCATGTTGGTCGCCAGCGGCAGGCCAGTGCGCTTGTGCAGTTCGGACATGCCATCTAGGCCCGGCGTCGGGTCTTCGTAATATTGCAGGTCATCGCCCAGCAGTTCGGCCATGCGAATCGAAGTTTCCAGCGACCAGTTGCCGTTCGGATCAATGCGCAACGGGTAACCGGGGAACGCCTTTTTCAGCGCCTTGATGCACGACACTTCGTGTTCCGGCGGCAACGTGCCGGCCTTGAGCTTGATGCTCTTGAAACCGTTGGCCTCGATCATGCGCCGCGCCTGGGCGACGATCTGTTCTTCGTTCAGCGCCTCGCCCCAACTGTCGGGTTTGTAGGGTGAGTCGACGTGCTGGGCGTACTTGAAGAACAGGTAGGCGCTGAACGGAATCTCGTCGCGAATCGCACCGCCCAGCAAATCCACCAACGGCACGTTCAACGAGTGCGCCTGCAAATCCAGGAACGCCACTTCGAACGCTGAATAGGCGTTGCTCACCGCTTTGCTGGCATGGGAGCCCGGCGCCAGTTCCGCACCGGCAATGCTCGCCGGTTTGTTCGCCGCCACGGTGGCCTGCACGATGCGGCGCAGGTGATTGAGGTTGAACGGATCGAGGCCGATCAACTGGTCTTGCAGTTGCTGCTGGATCAACAGCGCCGGGGCGTCGCCGTAGCTTTCACCGAGGCCAATGTAGCCGTTGTCACTTTCAATCTCGATGATCGAGCGCAGCGCAAAAGGTTCGTGGATACCACTGGCGTTGAGCAGCGGCGGATCACGGAAGGCGATTGGGGTGACGGTGACTCGTTTGATTTTCAAGAGGCTGCTCCCTTTGAACCTGAACTCAAGGCTTGATGACGGATGGATTTTTCAGGCGTTGCAACGTCGCCACGCGGTGCGGTGCGAGCGAAAAAGATCACCACGGCCGCGACCAGTGACGTGGCCGCCAAACCGTAGAGGCCGCCTTCGATGGAGCCGGTTTTCTGCTCCAGGAAACCGAACGCCGTCGGGGCGACGAAACCGCCGAGGTTGCCGATGGAGTTGATCAAGGCGATTACCGCCGCGGCGATGCGAGCGTCCAGATAGCCTTGCGGGATCGGCCAGAACAATGCCGAGGCGGCCTTGAAACCAATGGCGGCAAAACAGATGGCGACGAAGGCGAAGATCGGCCCGCCGGTGGTGGACATGAACATGCCGAACGCGGCGATCACCAGAGTCAAGGCCACCCAGGCTTGCTGGTGTTTCCATTTGCTGGCCATGGCGGCGAAGCCATACATCGCGATGATCGAAATGATCCACGGAATCGAGTTGAACAGGCCGACCTGGAAGTCGCCGAGGTTGCCCATTTTCTTGATCATGCTCGGCAGCCAGAACGTGGCGCCGTAGATGGTCAGGGCGATGGAAAAGTAGATGAAGCAGAACAGCGCGATCTGCTTGTCGGCCAGCAGCTTGAACATCGACGGCTTGACGGTTTGTGTGGCTTCGCGGGCCTGTTGTTCCAGGGCGATAGCGTCAACCAGTGCGTCCTTTTCCTCGGCGCTCAGCCATTTCGCCTCGCGCGGATGGGATTGCAGCCAGAACCAGACAAATCCACAGAGCACGATCGAGGCAAAGCCTTCAATCAGGAACATCCATTGCCAGCCATGCAGGCTAAAACCGCTGACGTTCAACAGCGCGCCGGAGACGGGACCGGAGATCACCGAGGCAATGGCCGAACCGCTGAGGAAAATCGCCATGGCCTTGCCACGTTCGGTCGACGGCAACCATTGGGTGAAGTAATAAATGATGCCGGGGAAGAAGCCCGCTTCGGCTGCACCGAGGACAAAACGCAGGACATAGAAGCTGGTTTCGCCACGCACAAACGCCATGGCCATCGCCGCCGCGCCCCAGGTGAACATGATGCGCGTCAGCCAGGCGCGAGCGCCGTAACGCTGCAACAACAAGTTGGAGGGGACTTCGAAGATCGCGTAACCGATAAAGAACAACCCGGCGCCCAGGCCGTAGGCTGCCGCGCCAATGCCGAGGTCGGTTTCCAAGTGGCTGCGCACGAAGCCGATGTTGACCCGGTCGATGTAGTTGACGATGAACATCACCACGAACAGCGGCAGCACATGGCGCTTGACCTTGGCTGCGGCGCGGGCGAGCACGTTCGGGTCCGGAGGACTCTGGAGGGTATTCAAGGGGCAACTCCCGTTCATTGTTTTTTTAGGGACGAGCCGATCATGGACGCGCACATTGATCCCGTCTAATCTAACTTGGCATTCGATTGATACCTGGATTAGATCAATGTTCGAACTGACTCAACTGCGCTGTTTCACCACGGTGGCGACCGAACTGAATTTCCGCCGCGCCGCCGAACGGTTGAACATGACTCAACCGCCCCTCAGTCGACAGATTCAACTGCTGGAACATCACCTGGGTGTCGAGCTGTTCACCCGCACCACCCGCAGCGTCGCCCTGACCGCCGCCGGCCGCGCCTTCTTCATCGAAGCGCAGAACCTGCTGGAGCGCGCCCAGCAAGCCGCCGTCACCGCCCGCCGTTTTGCCGAGGGCGACATCGGCTCGGTCAACATCAGTTTCGTCGGCAGCGCGGTGTATGAATTCCTGCCCAAGGTCATCGCCGAAGCGCGGCTCAAACAGCCGCAGGTGAAAATCGACCTGACGGAGATGAACACCTACCAGCAGCATGAAGCGCTGCGTGCGCGGCGTATCGATCTGGGCATCGTTCGCGCGCCGTTGCTGGAGCCGGGATACGCCACCGAATGTCTGGTGCGTGAACCGTTTGTATTGGCGGTGCCGAGCAGTCATCGGCTGGCGAGTGCAGCAACCGTGTCGGTCAAAGACCTCGATGCGCAACCGTTCCTGATGTACTCCCACGCCGCCTACCCGCCGTTCAACGAACTGCTGACCGGCATGCTCCGCTCTGCCCGCGTCGCCCCGGAATACGTGCAATGGCTCGGTTCATCCTTGACCATCCTGGCCTTGGTCAATGCCGGCATGGGCCTGGCCCTGGTGCCTCGCTGCGCCACCAGCGTGGTGTTCAAGAACGTGGTGTTTCGCGACATCGATTTGGGCGAAGGTGTGCAGAGCGAGCTGCATTTGATCTGGCGCGAGAACAATGACAACCCCGCATTTGCGATGTTGCTGGAGGGCATTCGAAGGGCTGTGCGCGAGGGCTGGGGTGTTTGAGTTTGTCCGGTAGGAGGTGATGCTAAGCGCGAAAAAATCGGGTTCCGAAGCGAGGTAAATGAGGTCGAGGTTTTTGCGCTTGATGCAAGAGAATATCGAAAACTGAGGTGTTGAGTTTAGGCAGCGGAGACGATGGTCACTGCTGCCTCATTGGACTATTTCGTGCTCACCAGCTCCCGTACAGAATTCCAAACTTCTCGATGAGCGTCGTGATCATCCATACTCCAGTAACGAAAAAGCCCGGCTAAACCGGGCTTTTTCGCGTCAACAGGCAGAGCTCTGCGCTTACTGAACGTTCTTCAGCTTGACCACATCACCAGAGATTTTAGTGGTGTAACCGGTCAGGACCCACGCCCAGAACCAGTTTTCCTGCACCTGGGTGTTGATCATCGCGTCACCGCCCTTGGCTTTGATCGCCGCGTTCTGAGCGCGAACAAAACGGTTGTTCTGCTGGATCGGGATCACGCCGAACAGCAGCAGGCCAGTGGCGCTCGCTTCGCTGTGGCCCAGGACGGTGTATTGGCTGCTTTCATAATGCTGGGTGTTCATCGGCGTGCCGGTGCAACCCGCCAGAACCAGACCGAACAGGGCAACAGCGACAACTTTACTGAGGTACTTCACTGAAAAACTCCTTGAGATGTAGCCCGGGATCCATCTCTCGGGCGGCGCACACTTTAACGGACGCGATGGCCAATTGGTATCTTCTACCGCCGCTATTCCGCAGTGGCTTTCGACCAAGCTGCGTGAGTGAACGGTCGACCTTCGCTCCCGAAGCACGGGCAACGCTCGGCCAAAAGCAGTTTCTGACAACGAACCCGGCTCTTGCGCAGTGGTCCAACCAACTGATGGCATCGCAACTGATCACAGGCCTTGGGGCCTGGTTCGTTCAAAAGCGAAGCTTTGCTATTCAGCGCGCTATCACCGTCCTCGCCAAGAGGGGCCCTGATGAATCTTCCAACCCGATGCAAGGGTGCATGCATTGCTCTAGTGCTAGGCCTGGTTGTGCTCCTGACCTTTGTGATCGGCTCCAGTGTTTTGCCGAGGATAGTGCCGGACATGGCCCTCGCGCCCTCTGCGCCCGTGCAACTCGACGGGATAAACGGACCTCTGTCAGCGGAACGCAGCAAAGCCATCATCGACCGACTCAAGTCCACCGGCGCCGAGACCAACATCTTCGATGTGCACCTCGCCATCGAAGAATCCATCTCCGGTAGCCCGCTGACGGAAGACAACAAAGTCGACTTGCTGCAGGACGGTCCCAGCACCTACCAGTCGATGATCAAAGCCATTGAAGCGGCGCGTGACCACATCAACATGGAAACCTACATCCTCGAAGATGATGAAGTCGGTCAGCGTTTCGCCGCCGCACTGATCGCTCAACAAAACAAAGGCGTACAGGTCAATCTGATCCGTGACAGCGTCGGAACCCTTAGGACACCCGCAGCGTTTTTCACTCGATTGACCGAAGCGGGCATCAAGGTTCTGGAGTACAACCCAATCAATCCGTTGACGGCCAAAGCAGGCTGGGACGTGAACCAGCGCGACCACCGAAAGCTGCTGATCGTGGACGGTCGTATTGCCTTTCTCGGCGGGATCAATATCAGCAGCGTTTATTCGGGGGGCTCACTCAGCGCGAGCTCGAAGACGCGTCCCAGTGGTGATTTGCCCTGGCGCGATACCGACTTGCGCGTCGAGGGGCCGGTGGTTGCAGAACTGCAGAAACTGTTCATCGCAACCTGGACTGCGCAGAAAGGTGAACCACTCGCGGCTCGCGACTACTTTCCACCACTGGAGCGCAAAGGCAGCGAAGTGATTCGTGCCATCGGCAGTTCGCCGGATGAACCGTTCAGCCAGATCTATGCGACGTTGATTTCGGCGCTGCGTAGCGCGCAGACCGAGATATGGCTGACCAACGCCTACTTTGTGCCCGATCCGCAGTTGTTGGCGACACTCAAGGAGGCGGCAGCTCGTGGCGTCGACGTCAAGCTGGTGCTGCCCGGCAGCACTGATTCCTGGCTGGTGTTCCATGCCGGACGCGCGAACTACACCGAGCTGCTGGAGGCCAATATCAAGCTTTACGAACGCCGTGACGCGCTACTCCACGTCAAGACAGCCGTCATCGATGGCGTGTGGTCGACTGTCGGCTCCACCAACCTCGACTGGCGCAGCTTCGTGCACAACGATGAAGTCAACGTCGTTGTGCTGGGCACCGAATTTGGAAAAAAGATGCAGGCGGCCTTCATGGCTGACCTGGCCAAGTCCAACGAAATCACGCTGGAAAAGTGGCAGCGCCGCTCGCTCGCCTTGAGAGCCAAGGAGCAGATGGGACGGCTCTGGGAATACTGGCTGTAAGTCGAGTCGCGCGGTGGCGAATGAGCAACGGAGCTCTGTGTGTTGCGCAATGGAATTGCCAGTAAAGGTGCAGTACCGTGTGGTTGTAACGCCACATTTCGCAATCCATTCAGGTTGAGAGGTGGAAACTCATGAACAACATCATCTACATCGTCGGGCTAGTTGTGGTAGTCGTGGTTATCCTGTCGTTTCTCGGGTTTGCATAGAACCTTAAACCGTCTCCTAATGGCAAGGCTGTGCCCCGCATCGCGCGGCACAGCTTGGTCGCGCCTGGCCTTCTTTCGCTTGCCAAATGGCAGAAAGACCTAATCCAACACACTGCCTAAAACACACCCCTGTAGGAGCAAAGCTTGCTCGCGATAAACGATGACGCGGTAGCCCAGGCCTGACACCAAACCCAATCACCGGTCAGCAATGACAACCACGAAAGCTGTGGCGAGGGAGCTTGCTACCTCACCACAGCAGGCCGCCGTTACGCAGGCGGCTCAATTTTATCCAGCAATCGGTTTGCCGTGATTTCAGCCACCATGACGCTGTTGGAAATGCCCAACAGGGAATAGCGCGAACAACCCTCCAGGAGGTCCACCAACTCGTGGACCATCACATCGATCGAGGCCAGGGTTTCGACCAGAAAAACCGCCAGGGTTTCGGTCGTGGCCTCTGGGTCCACGGAAAACAGGGTGCTGCAGGTTCGCGGGGTGGCTTTGATGTCGGCAATCGACGGGAAGTGGAAGTTGAGGGCGCGCTCGGCGGCCTCGTTGAGTTTTTTTGAATCGGATTCGTACGGGGAGACCGGATCGGTGTCCGGCGGGTTGGGTGTGACCTTGAACATAGTGAAACTCCTAGAGAAATGGAGCTGCCACCATTCGCTGCGAAACGAAAAAAAGGTGGCAACTGTACGCGGGTTCGCAGACCAGGACTCTAGGAACCCGGCAGACCCTAAGGTCTCCCACGCACAGCCGCCATGACACTAATGACAGACCTAATGAAGCGTCTGCTCACGGACGGTAGACGTTGTGCGTCTAGAGTTTGCCCGGGCTGCGAAACCCGGTCACTGATGGGCAGTGACACGAATCAAGTTACCGAGCGGCCCCAAGGCACACAAGCCGGCGGATTCTGGCGCAGCCGTAGGCAACGGCGCAAGGTCTTGTGGCTTTCAGGAAGTAACCTTGAACGCGTTTAAACACGCATCCTGTGCCGATGTTTAAAAATCTGACACACGCTTGAAGTCAGTCCCGGCGATAAAAAACCAACCTGGTGAGTAAGGGTCCGCAGCGTCCTGCCGATAACGACAAAGCGTCGCGCTCGATTGCCGGCATTTTATGGACCCAAAGCATTAGCAGGGACTTTGCATGCGCCACCTCAGACACCTTACTGCCCCTCTGAATCAGCAAAAAATTGCCGGCGTCACCTTCCATTTCGATCCGTCTGATCAGAACGAACTGGTGACCGTGCTGCAGCGTTTTTTTGCCGAGCCGGATCAACATGCATTGCTGGATATTCCCGAGGAAACCCGCAGTGTGTTCCTGCTCGAAGGCGAGCGTAAATGGGTGTTGAAACACAATCGCCTGATTCACTGGAAAAAGCAGCTGCAGAATTTCCTGGGCCTCAAGCGTGTGTTCGGGCTGCATGACCTGACCAACGAATTCATCAACCTGTCCGTTGTGTCTGCCAAGTCGGAGTCATCGCCCCGAGTGGCTGCATTCGGCTACGTCGGGCGTTTTCCTTTTCTCAAGGAAGAGTATTTGCTGGTCAGTTTTTTTGACAATCATTGCAGCGTCGATGATCGACTGATCAGCCACCCCGAACAGGCGCAAGCGCTGCTGTCGGACATTTTCCACCTGTTCGGGCAGACGCTGGTCGAAGGGTTTGTGCACATGGACCCGCACCCCAAGAACATCCTGATTGGCCCCGAGGGCAGGCTGCGCTTGATCGATTTCGAATGCTGCGCGCATTCGGTGCTGGAACACGACTTCAGCCTGGGTTTTCTGCTGGGTTACTTCTATCGCTTCTGGTTCAACAGGTTCATATCGGTTGAAGACTACAACGCGTGCTGCGAACGCTACCTCACGCATCAGCACCCAGCATTGAACCGCGACGTTTTCCAGGCGGTGTATGAACGTTTTCGCGACCGTGATGTTTCCCGCAGCACCCGTTACCGCATCCTCACGTGCCCCAAGGCCCAAGCTGAATTCCTGCACGCGTTGGTGTAACCGACAGCGGTGGGCTCAACCTTGTTTCAAATCGAGGCAGTAGGTGTAGTAACCCGTATCGCGCACATAGCCCAGGGATTCATACAACCGTTGCGCGCCGACATTGTCCGTGGCGGTTTCCAGCACCATGCCTTTTGCACCGGTCAACAATGCGAAGGCTCGCGCTGTGTTCATCAGCAACGTGCCTACGCCCTGCCCTCGGGCGGCAGGTGTTGTGAAGAGGTCGCCAAGCAGCCAGGTGCGGTGCGCGTCGATGGAGGAGAACGTCGGGAACAACTGGACGAAACCCAACGCGTCACCGCCGGGGGCCTGGGCGAAGAAAATCGCCGATTCGTCCCGGGCAATGCGCTCGGCAATGAAGTCGCGAGACTGCGGCAGGTTCGACGGCTGGCCATAGAAGCCCCGATAGGCGTCGAACAGGCTGGCGATTTTATCGAGGTGGGTTGCGTCGGCGCGCAGGGCCTGGATGTCCATGTTGATCGTTTCCTTGCGGATTGAATTGATGAGCGGGAAAAGGGAAAGGTAGATTAAAAAATCGCAGCCTGCGCCAGCGCCTACAAGGGCGACGAGGTCTTGCTCGGCAGGTAACGCGCCACATAAGGGGCCAAAAGCGATCTGCCAGGAGGCTGACAACCCTGGGTTCCTGTTAACTCACTGGCAGGGCTTTTAACGCTTAGAACGCCTTGCTGGCGCTGGCAACCACAGTGGCGGAGCACAAATCACCATAGCCGTACCAGCTCGTGCACTCGCTTTTCGACAGGTTGGTATCAATGTAGCTAAGGCCCCAGGTCACGCCCACGAAGTCACGGGTCAACTTGGCTTCCCACTCGGTGTAGGCATCACGGCTGTCGCCGCTGGCAGACCAGAACGCCGGGTCTTTGAAATCGTTGCGTCCCACGCGCAGGTCCAGGCCGATGTCGGCCGGCAACTCGATTTTGTAGCTAAGGTAGGTGTAAAGGGTGTCCTGGTCTTCGCCAAAAAAGTTAGGCGTATCGTTTGAGTAGTTGGTGCCGAGCTTCACGCCATAAACGTCAAGGATGGCGTAGACCTCGCTCATGTTGAATTGGCCTTCCTTTGGATAGTCGTACTTGATGTACCCCAGGTCGAGGCTGATGGCCTCGGTCGCCTGCCAGTAGTAGCCCGCGTAATACTCGAGTTCCTGGCGCGTCTTGAACTGGCCGCCGAAATCGACATTCGAGGTCCAGGCGCCCACGTACAGGCCGCTGCTGTGCACCAGCGTGGCGCTGGCCTGAGCCGCCGGATCACCCAGGGTTTGCGAAATGCCACGGGTGCGGTAGTCGCTGAAGACTCCCAGGGTCATGTCCAGGTTGAAGTTATCGTTAAGTGTCAGTGCGTGGGTGGTCAGGGGTGCCAGTGCAAGAATGGCAAGGGTCAATACTGAGCGTGCGTTCATACAAGTCTCTTATTGTTATGGAGCTGCGGGTTATTTCAGGCATGGCGGTGCCGAGCCCCTCGTCATGGGAGGAGCCAGGCGTCTGTTGCGGGGTGCGGGTGAACGGCGTGTCAGGACGCGGGCGCGTACACCTCTTTGCCGGCGAAGAAGGTCTTCAGGACTTTGGTGTCGAACAGTTCGTCATCGCTGACCTTGAAGACATCGCGGTCGAGGATGATCAGGTCGGCCTGTTTGCCGGGCGTCAACGAACCAATCTGCTGCTCAAGACGCAGGGCCTTGGCGGCATTGAGGGTGTAGGCATAGAACATGGTCTGGCGATCGATGCTTTCCTTGGCATTCAACACGCCCAGCGGCCCTTTGCGCGTGCTGGCCTGAGCGATGGCGTTCCATGGATTGGGGCTGGACACCGGCCAGTCGCTGCCACCGGCGATGACCGCACCGGCGTTATGCAGGGACTTGGCCGGGTACTGATAACCGTAAGCAAACGCGCTGATATAGGGTTTGACGAGCTCGACGGTGTACGTCTCGCCCGTAGCCCACAGCAATTGCATGGAAGCGATCACGCCAAGTTGCTTGAAGCGCGGAAACTCTTTCGGGTTGACCAGTTGCAGGTGGCTGATGCTATGGGCCACCGGTGTCGGATTGAGTGTGCGCGCATAGGCAAAACCATCGAGTGACTCACGCACCGCACGGTCGCCGACCGCATGCATGTGCACAATCCAGTCGCGCTTCTCCGCTGCCACCACCAACTCACCGAAGTGCGCGGGGTCGATCAGCAGTTGACCGTTTTTTTGGCTGTTCTTGAACGGAACGATGACCGCGGCGGTTTGCCCCGGAAACTCCAGAACGCCATCGGCGAATACCTTGATCCCGGGAAAACTCAGGTTAGGCACACCCTCGAATTTCTTCATCACCTTGGCCAGCACTTCCAGATCGGCCGGTCGGCTTTTCGGGTTGGCCAACAGCAGCGCGGCGACGTGGGCATTGAGCTCGCCCTTCTCTGCCAGTTCGCGGTAAAGCGGCAGCACGCCGTAACTCTGCTCGGTTGCCTTGAAATCGAACAACGAATCGCCACTGCCGGCATTCGCCGCCGCGTCCATCCAGGCGGTGATGCCGTATTGATTGTTGACCTTCACCGCCTCGCGGGCGGCTTTCAACATGATCTCGCCGCTGGGCGCGGGGATCTGGCTGCGTACCTGGTCCCAGCGCGACTCGGCAAAATAACCATTGGGGGTGAAGTCCGCTTCGTGGCCCACATAGCTGCGATCCTGTTCCGACAGGCCTTTTACCAGCGCAGCGTCGATTTTCAGGCGCTTGAGCATGGCGTTGTTGGCCCAGCCGGTGTGCCCGTCGATCCCGCTGAGGACCACCGGTTGATCGGCCCAGCGTCCCTGATTGAAGCGCTGGCCCAGCTCCCGGCTCTTGTCCCAATACGCCGAACTGGCCCCGGCGATGCTGATCACGTCACCGGCCCGCGCGATGCCCGCCTGATCCTGTTCAATGATCCACTGTTCAAGCTCGGGCAGCGGTTTGACTTCATCCAGCAGGTTGGCGCCCATGCTGTCGAAGGCCCCGACCACCGGGTGACTGTGGGTATCAATCATTCCCGGCATGAGCACCTTGCCCGCCAGATCGATCCGTTGCGTGCGGGTATCGGCCAGGGCGTTGATTTCGGCATTACTGCCCACTTTGAGAATCTTGCCGTCTTGCACGGCCACTGCCTGGACCAGTCCCTGACCGGGCTCGGCGGTGAAGACCTTGCCGTTGAACAACACAAGGTCAGCGGCGGCTATGGCTTGCGCCGAAGAAAAAGCCAGGGCTGCGGCCAACAGGTTTGGAATAAATCGCTGCATCGGAACACTCTCTTGTTTTTATTGGACTGGGAGGCAGATGTTGTGGAAGTGGCCCGAACGGACGGTCGCAAGCCCCTGATATACAGGGCATACCCTATAGAGCGCGGCGGTCGGATGGACCTCCACAAATGAGGAGGGGTAAGGCAAATACCGTCAGCTAAGCAGCAACACAGTCCTTGTAGCAGCTGCCGAAGGCTGCGTCCGGCTGCGCAGCAGTCGTGAAGTCAGACTATGCGGTGCACCAGACTCACCGCGCACTCAGGGTTTACGACTGCTGCGCAGCCGGACGCAGCCTTCGGCAGCTGCTACAAGGTCTGCGTTATGGCTGAAGGCGCTGCGCTTAATTACGACGTGCAGTTTCCGTAGGCGAAGTCGATGAGCGCAGGACAGAACCCAGCTCCACTTTGCTCTTCACGCCGAGCTGCACGTAGCAGTTGCGCAGATAGGTGCGCACTGTGGCCGGACTCAGTGCAAGCATTTTGGCAATTTCCTTATAGGAATGGCCGGCGGCGAACAGCATCGCCGCCGTGCGCTCGCGAGGTGCCAGCACCGCCCCGCGCGACTGTGTTTCGAGTGACAGGATGACGTGCTCGGCGTTGGGGCTAAGCGTCATTGCAGTACGCCCCAGGCGAATCACGCAGGGCGCTTTTTCCAGGTGTGCGATGACATCAACGGGAAGCATTGAACCACTCCACCCAGGCAATTCGCGCTGAATGGCGGCGCACAGGCTTGCGCCCACATACAGCAGACTGCCATCCATCCGGGCGACCCCGAAGTCACTCGCCCCGTTGCCCGTGTCACAGCGAATCATGTCCTGCACCTGAAAGCGCCACAGCTGCAACAGATGGTCGCAGAACGCCGAAAACAATCCGTCCTCGCTGGCGTTGAAAGCCTGCGCATGAAGGCCACGGTAGAGACAAACGAAGAACATCAAGCCGCTTTCCGGGAGCTCGAACGTGATGCTCATCAGGTAATAGAGATCGTGACGGCGTGCGAAGTCATTCACCTGCTCGCAGGGATCGTTGAACCCACTGTCGCGTAACACTTCCCCGGGCTGACTTAAGGTCTCCTGGGAAAATCGGTCGTTGATCGCTACTTTGTGCCATTCGACGGCAAACGATTCAGGCAGATTGATCCGCCCGTGCATCCAGCTTTGAGGCGTACTGGCGTCTGATGTCGACATCTCGCCCCACCATGCCGAAGCGAAGGGCACCAGTTGACCGAAGGCCTGCAAGCCGTCGGCGATAAATTGGGAGGCGCCGCGATCTCGAGCAAGCCGACCCAGGTGCAACACGCAACGATTGAACGCCTTTAGCGTGGCCAGCGACGTGTTGGCGCCGACCTCATCACCCTCCTCCATTGTTTTTATCCTGTTTACTACATGGCGTATTTTTCGACGATGCCATAGCCGCGGTCATGGCGTCCAGCGAGCGCTCGCGACGCCGGCTGTCAGCAAGAATGACTCAAATGCGCTAATTCCATTAAACCGGCCCAAGAGCCGGCACAACACCATCTAACCTGAATAGAGCACGACCCCAAACAAGCCTCTAGCCTCTTGATAAAGGGGGAGACCGGATGACCGGAACAACAGCGCGCCGATGCTCGTCATGGGGCCTGCTCTCCCTCCTCGCGATCAGCCTCGCGCTGACAGCGGGATGCTCAGGCAAAGCGGCGACGGCTCGCTATGCGGCCTCAAGCCTGGGCGACAGCTGCTATGCAAAAGCGCTCCCCACTGTCGGCGAAGGCGGCCTGGCCTGGGGCTCCACCTTGAACATGGCTCGCAAAAAATCCCTGAATAATTGCATACGCTATGCCGGACGATCCGGTGGCACGCCCGACACCTGCAAAGTGGTATTGGCCGAGTGCAAAAATTAAGAGAGCGGCGGTGACGCGGGCCGTTCGGTTCGCGGTCAACCGCGTGACCGAACGCCAGTCGGTCATTTGAACTACCCCGGTACCGAGGATTTTGGCACACCGACACTGCCCGCCTTACCGGCGACTGCAAGTGCCACGCAACACGCCAATAACGAGAAGGCGGCGAATGCGCCCATCACATGTAGATAAGGCAACACGTGATTCCAGGCCCGAGCCCCCCCAGGAAAGCGGCGAATAGCCAACCGCTCATGGAAAGCGCACCCAACAAGGCGAGCCGCGTGCGGCCTGCACTGCGCAGTGCGACGAATGGAGCCTTTTGCAGCAACGGGAAGCCGACTCGATGCAGTAATGCACCGTTGAGGCTGAGCAGCGCGACGACAGTTACCTTGGCCCAGAGTTTCTGATTGAGCAGATACGCGTCGCCTTCATTGAGATAACCCTCAAGCACCAGCAACAATCCGCTTGCCCAAAGGGCAAGCAGTGCGAGGCTGACAATCCTCTGAGTTTCATCAAGGTACTCAAGCCTGGCCTGGTCAAGTATTTCCTTGCGCCAACTCCAAAGCTTGTGATCCGCCTGCAACACCCTCCCCAGGGCAATACACGTAGCGAGCAGATGACCGTATACGAGAAGCATTTTGAGCATTGCCTGGACCTTATTATTGTTTTGGCGCTGCGTTCCCTGCTTCGCTGAATTGAAAACGAATGATACAAATTTGCAATTGCATTTTCAAGATGAGCAATCCGTCACAGGCTGATACCGACCGCGAGACAACTGTCGCGACAGGCAGCAAAAGGCCCGGTGTGCGCGAGCGCTCGACGCTCGATTTGAAAGCCTGCGACTAAAAGTTGAAATTTTGCGAACTAAACGAAGTAATGATTGAAAACGTTATAACCCGTTGCGACCCAAGAGCACGGGTTATCAACCGTTCGTCTGTAAACCCCCTGGTAGAAAACCTGCGAAAACTTCGTGATCTAGTCTGACTGCACGTTCGGCAGGAGATTACGCATGTCATTGGCTGAAGAACGAAAACCTCAGCGCCGCAAAGAAACCCGGCTGTTTCTCTTTCTTGTCATCTGCCTCTTCCCGCTGCTGTCAGTCGCTATCGTCGGCGGCTACGGTTTTATCGTCTGGTTTTTCCAGATGCTGTACGGCCCCCCAGGACCACCCAACTAACTAATAGCCTTTTCTGAAAGCCTATTGGAGCCAGCGCATGGACGAAGCTTTGCATATTGCCAGTCTTGTAGTACTTGCCAGGCCTGAATTGTTCGATGCCGTCAAAGCCAACCTGCGCCTGTTGGACGGCCTGGAACTGCATCAGGAAAGTGCGGCGGGAAAACTGGTGGTGGTCCTTGAGGCCGTACACGAAAGCCAGATCCTTCAACGCATCGAACAGATCAACAACTTGCCGGGCGTACTCAACGCGGCGTTGATCTATCACGAACTCCTCGAACCCGAAGGAGACATCGAATGAGCATGTCGCGCCGAACATTCGTCAAGGCCCAGGCCGCCGCCATTGCAGCCGCTGCCGCTGGCCTGCCGATTATTACCGACGCCAGTAATCTGGTCACAGAAGCAGACATGGTCACCCTGGACTGGAACAAGGCGCCCTGCCGTTTCTGCGGCACCGGATGCAGCGTGATGGTCGCGACCAAGGACAACCGGGTGGTCGCCACCCACGGCGACGTCAAGGCCGAGGTCAACCGCGGACTGAACTGCGTAAAGGGCTATTTCCTTTCGAAGATCATGTATGGCGTCGATCGCCTGACCCAACCGCTTTTGCGCATGACTAACGGCCAGTACGACAAGCAAGGCGAATTCCAGCCGATCAGTTGGGAGAAGGCCTTCGACATCATGGAGCTGAAATTCAAGGAAGCCTTGAAGAGCAAAGGTCCCGGGTCGGTCGGCATGTTCGGCTCCGGGCAATGGACCGTGTGGGAAGGCTATGCCGCCAACAAGCTGATGAAGGCTGGCTTTCGCAGCAACAACATCGACCCCAACGCTCGCCATTGCATGGCCTCGGCGGTGATGGGTTTTATGCGCACCTTTGGCATGGATGAGCCGATGGGGTGCTACGACGACATCGAAGCCACCGATGCCTTCGTGCTCTGGGGCTCGAACATGGCCGAGATGCACCCGGTGCTCTGGAGCCGGGTCACCGACCGCCGTTTGAGCCAGCCTCACGTGAAAGTGGCCGTGCTGTCGACCTTCGAACATCGCAGTTTCGAGCTGGCCGACATCCCCATGGTGTTCAAGCCGCAAACCGACCTGATGATCCTGAACTACATCGCCAACCACATCATTGAAAACGGCGCGGTGAACCAGGACTTCATTACCAAGCACACCCGATTTGCCCAAGGTGCCGACGACATCGGGTACGGCCTGCGCCCTGATGATCCACGGGAAATGAAGGCGAAAAATGCCGCCAAGGCCAACACCTGGACGGATATTTCCTTCGACCAATACGCAGCCTTCGTCAAACCTTACACACTGGAGCGAACCGCCAAGGAGACAGGCGTTCCGACTGAAAGGCTCAAGGCGCTGGCCGAGTTGTATGCCGATCCCAAGCGCAAGGTCGTGTCGTTCTGGACCATGGGTTTCAACCAGCACACTCGCGGCGTCTGGGCCAACAACCTGATCTACAACATCCATTTGCTCACCGGCAAAATCAGCGAGCCGGGCAACAGCCCCTTCTCGTTGACCGGCCAGCCGTCGGCCTGTGGTACGGCGCGCGAAGTCGGGACTTTCTCCCACCGTTTGCCCGCCGATCTGGTGGTGACCAACCCCAAGCACCGCGCCATCGCCGAAAAAATCTGGAAGCTGCCCGCCGGTACCATTCAGGAGAAACCTGGGTTTCACGCGGTGGAACAGAGCCGCATGCTCAAGGACGGCGTGCTCAACGTTTACTGGACCCAGGCCAGCAACAACATGCACGCCGGGCCGAACATCATGCAGGAAGTCCTGCCGGGCTGGCGCAACCCGGATAATTTCGTGATTGTCTCGGATGTCTACCCCACCGTGTCCGCGCAAGCCGCCGACCTGATCCTGCCCAGCGCCATGTGGGTAGAAAAGGAAGGTGCCTTTGGCAACGCCGAGCGGCGTACGCAGTTCTGGCATCAATTGGTGACCGCACCGGGGGACGCCAAGTCGGACCTGTGGCAGTTGCTGGAGTTTTCCAAACGCTTCACCACCGATGAAACCTGGCCCGCCGAGTTACTCGCCAAGTCTCCTGATCTCAAGGGCAAAACCCTGTTTGAAGTGCTTTACAAGAATGGCCAGGTTGACCAGTTTCCGGTCGAGCAAATGGAAGCCGGATACAAAAATGATGAGGCCAAAGCGTTTGGCTTCTACCTGCAAAAAGGATTGTTCGAGGAGTACGCCCAGTTCGGTCGCGGCCACGGGCATGACCTTGCCACGTTCGACCGCTATCACAGCGAACGAGGCCTGCGCTGGCCGGTGGTGGATGGCAAGGAAACCCGCTGGCGTTACCGCGAAGGGCTCGACCCCTATGTGGAGAAAGGCAGCGAGGTGCAGTTCTACGGTTACCCGGACAAGAAGGCGATTATCTTCGCCCTCCCCTACGAGCCGCCAGCCGAAGCCCCGGATGCCGATTATCCATTCTGGCTGAGCACCGGACGCGTCCTCGAACACTGGCACACCGGCACCATGACCCAGCGCGTCGAGGAACTGTACAAAGCGGTGCCGGACGCATTGGTCTACATGCACCCCGAAGATGCCAAGGCCTTGAAGGCGCGGCGTGGCAGTGAAGTGAAGTTGATCAGCCGACGCGGTGAAATCCGTGCACGCATAGAAACCCGTGGGCGCAACAAACCGCCTCAAGGACTGGTGTTCGTGCCGTTTTTCGATGCCAACAAGCTGATCAACAAAGTCACGCTCGATGCCACCGATCCGATCTCCAAGCAGACCGACTACAAAAAATGCGCGATACGAATCGAGTTGATCAGCGTGGCCTGAGGAGAACCGTCATGCCTTTGCGAACCCTGCCGTTGCTCCTGCTCGCTGCGATTGGCGTGGTGATGGCTGCAGAAGTCAATTACCCCCTCGATGCCTCGGGGCCAGATGGACGCCGACCCGGTGGCACCTTGACCCAGAGTATGCCGGCCCCGCCCATTGCCAATGAAGAAAACAAGGACCTGAAACGCGAACGCAATTACCCGGACCAGCCACCCACCATCCCCCACACCATCCTCGGTTATCAGATCGACAAGAACGGCAACAAGTGCCTGTCCTGTCACAGCCGTGCCAACAGCGCGCGGACCCAGGCGACGATGATCAGCATCACCCACTACATGGACCGCGACGGCCAGGCGCTGGCGGCGGTGTCACCGCGCCGGTACTTCTGCAACCAATGCCACGTGCCGCAAACAGAAGTACTGCCCCTGGTGGGCAACAGCTTCGAGACGATCGACAAAATACTGCAAGACGAAGCCAACGCCACGCAGAAACCCTGAGGAGGCAACATGAAAAAACTGTTCGCCCTGCTTAAGGATTACTGGGGCATTCTGCGTCGTCCGAGCCTCTACTACAGCTTGGGCTTTCTGACGTTGGGGGGCTTTATCGCCGGGATCATTTTCTGGGGTGGCTTCAACACCGCTCTGGAGCTGAGCAATACCGAGAAATTCTGCATCTCCTGTCATGAAATGCGCGACAACGTGTTCGTCGAACTGAAGGACACCATTCATTACACGAACCGCTCCGGCGTGCGCGCCAGTTGCCCGGATTGCCACGTGCCCCACGAATGGACCCACAAGATCGCGCGCAAGATGCAGGCTTCAAAGGAGGTGTGGGGCAAGATTTTCGGCACCATCGATACGCGCGACAAATTTCTCATGCTGCGTCGCGAACTGGCCGAACATGAATGGGCACGGCTCAAGGCCAATGACTCGCGTGAATGCCGCAACTGCCACAACTTCGAGTTCATGGACTTTACCCGCCAGAGCAAGCGCGCTTCCTCCATGCACTCAACTTCACTGGCCAACGGTGAAGCCACGTGCATCGACTGCCACAAGGGCATCGCTCACAAGCTGCCCGATATGAGCGGGGTGAAAGGCTGGTAAGGATTTTTTTCGATCAGCCCGAACTTGTCCTGGCCTTTTATCCAACCCACAACGCTGGTCACCGACATGCCCACCCCCGAATCCACCCTCCTCGACAGCTGGCACCACAACGCCCAATCCTGGATCGACGCCATCCGCACTGGTGCCATCGAAAGCCGCCTCAAAGTCACCGACCAGGCCATCCTGCTGGCGGTGCTGAGTCGCCAGCCCGAGCGTGTGCTTGACCTGGGCTGCGGCGAGGGCTGGTTGTTGCGCGCGCTGGCTGAACGGGGCATCGAGGCGGTCGGTGTGGATGGCGATGCGACGCTGGTCGAGGCGGCGCGGGCGGCGGGCTCTTCGTCGGTGCATCCGGCGAGCTATGAAGAATTGGTGGAGGCGAAGGTGGACATTGGCCGCGACTACGACCTGATCTGCGCCAACTTCGCCCTGCTGCACCAGGACATCATCCCGCTGCTCACCGCCATGAACGCCCTGCTCGCCCCTGGCGGCGCGCTGGTGATCCAGACGTTGCATCCATGGACCGCGGCAGCGGGCGACTATCAGGATGGCTGGCGGGAAGAGACCTTCGCCGGGTTCAAGGGCCAATGGCAACCCATGCCGTGGTACTTGCGCACCTTGTCCAGTTGGTTCAATGCGCTGGACATGGCCGGTTTTCGGCTGGCCGCCCTGCAAGAGCCGCAGCACCCGCAAAGTCCTGCGCCGCAGTCATTGCTGCTGGTGGCCGAACCGCAGAGGTAAGTGCAATCGATCAACTCGGGCTTTTCAGTCATTCCCTTCCCGCAACAACTGCCTGACCTCAGCCTGTATGGCATAAGCCGGCGCCTCCACAGCATTGAAATCCTGTGTATACCGCTGGGCAAATCCTTCTACCCCCCATTCCTGATATTGCTGCACATGCTTTAGTTCGTGCGCCCAGAGCGCAATGTCCTGCTCGGCGTTTTGAGCGTCCCGGAAAAGGATGATGTCGATCAGCGTCACGGCACCGACATCGGGGTTTTGCAGCATGGCCGTGGCGGCGTTGAATTGGCCGTTGTCGCTCACTTTGTAGCGCGCAGCGTCGAGGACGCTGGGGTCGTACCAGCGCAGCAGTCGCTCGCGGATGTGCGAAGGAATGGGCTGGATGCCGGCGCTGGCGGCGTCAGCGCGGGCTTGAGTCAGCCACATCGCCAGGGCCGGTGCCGCGATCTGGTGGATATCATCAGCCAGGGGACCAAGCAGCGGTCCCACGTCTGGCAGGCAGATGCAGCCGTCCAGGCACACTTGTGTCTCGCCAGCCGGGCAGGCGTTGGTCTGGGCTGGAACTTCAAGCGTCAGGCAAAGAACAAACAGCGCCACCAGGCGCGTAATGATGGACAGCATTGGGCGCTCCAGGGACGGACGCAGCGCGAACAGTGGGTCCCGATTGATCGACGATCTGCATGGCTTTAGCGTAGCCCCGAACCAGGCGCCCCAGCGTTAATCCACGACGAACAACTTGGCACCGGTGGTGCTGAAAGATCGATGCCCCTCAGCGTTGCTGCCCACCTGATAGCTCATCCCGGCGGTGAGCGTGAACTGACGACCATCCTCCAGCTCCGTGTGCAACTCGCCTTCCAGGCACAACAGGATATGACCTCTCCAGCACCAGTGATCGGCCAGATACCCGGCGCTGTACTCAACCATCCGCACACGGGTTGAACCAAACTGACAGGTTCGCCAATAGGCGGTACCGGTCTGTCCAGCATGCTGTACAGGTTCGACGGTCGACCAATCGGTCGTACCAAAGGGAACAGCCGTTAGATCCATCGTTGCCTCGTCATTGAAGGAGTGTCTGCGGACCGTACTCACCCAGTCCTGCTTCCGATAGACACAGATGCCACGCGTTTATGAGATACAGACTCGAACACCTGCGAAGAACCCCAAAAAAGCCCCGCACTTCAACCGAAGGCGGGGCTTTTGATCTGGCTGGCGTCACTTCACATCGGTTACATCGCGGTAAGGAAAATCTGCTCGATCTCGTCCTGGTTGGCAGGACGCGGATTAGTGAAGCCGCAGGCATCCTTCATGGCATTGGTGGCCAGGATCGGGATGTCGTCGGCTTTGGCGCCCAGTTCGGCGAGGCCGCTCGGAATACCGACATCCAAAGACAGTTTACGGATGGCGGTGATGGCCGCGGCGGCGCCTTTTTCCGCATTCAGCTGCTGGGTGTCGACCCCCATTGCATGGGCGATGTCTTTAAACCGGGCCGGACATACGCTGGCGTTGAAGCTGGCGACATGGGGCAGCAGGATCGCATTACAGACGCCGTGAGGCAGGTCGTAGAAACCACCCAGTTGGTGCGCCATGGCGTGGACATAACCCAGCGAAGCATTGTTGAAGGCCATGCCGGCAAGAAATTGCGCGTAGGCCATATTTTCCCGGGCAGTCATGTCGTCACCCTGGGCAACGGCAGTGCGCAGGTTGGCCGAGATCAACTCCACGGCCTTGAGTGCACAGGCATCGGTGATCGGCGTTGCCGCAGTCGACACGTAGGCTTCGATAGCGTGGGTCAGCGCGTCCATGCCGGTGGCGGCGGTCAGGCCTTTAGGCATGCCTGCCATCAGCGAAGGATCGTTGACCGACAACAGTGGCGTGACGTTACGGTCGACGATGGCCATTTTCACGTGCCGGACTTCGTCGGTAATGATGCAGAAACGGGTCATTTCACTCGCCGTGCCGGCGGTGGTATTGATCGCGATCAACGGCATCTGTGGCTTGGCGGATTGATCCACGCCTTCGTAATCACTGATGTGCCCGCCGTTGGTGGCGCACAGGGCAATGCCCTTGGCGCAGTCATGGGGAGAACCGCCGCCCAGGGAAATAATGAAATCACAGTCGCTGCGACCCAGCAGCTCAAGACCTTTCTCGACATTGCTGACCGTCGGATTCGGCTTGGCGCCATCAAACAAAGTGGAATCGATGTCCTGCTGCGCCAGAAGACTGGCGACCTTGGCGGCCACGCCGGCTTTGGCCAGGCCTGCATCAGTGACGATCAAGGCTTTGCGAAAACCATATTTACGGATGGCGAGCATCGCTTCGTCGAGACTGCCAATGCCCATCATGTTCACGGATGGAATGAAGAAGGTGCTGCTCATGGTAATTCCTCTTTTATTCTGGAAACCCGGAAATCAGGTGAGGTCTTGTACTCAAATCGCAGGCTGTGAGGCGGGTCTGAATATCGTCATCAACGAGTTCAGCGGGAGACGTGCTGCATCAAGTATTCAGGCGAACAGCTTTTAAGACGCAGAGGTGGATGGGCCATCGCAGCCAGTAACTTTTGCTCTTGGAATCGAGCCTAAACCTATGACGCCAGACAGGAATGGTCCTTTAGCGTTCATTGGTACCTCCTTTAGTACCGGGAGGTCATGCGTCCCTACAAGTCCGGCTCTTGGCTTTACGAGACTGGGTAGGTGATTGGGTCGCACGCATATGGATCAATCGACAGTCAGAAATCGGCCAAATGCTGCCATTTGAAATGACCAGCTATCGACCAAAATGAGGCGTTCAAATCATCTACTAGACTGGGGCGATTCAGGCGGCATAAAGGTGAACCACAGTCACGGAGTTGCTAGTTCGTGAAATGCTGAAGGTGATCCACCAAAGCAGCGTTTCGATACTGTCGCCATATTGGCGCGCGCCAGTCCAATATGACGAGTCGCCTGGACGACGGCCCCGGCCAAGCTACCCGAGCAATCAAATGCTTATTCGCCCGCGTGGTCGTTGCCACCGTGCGCGGCGATGAACATGGCGACGGCCGACCGGCAATAGGATTCGACTTCATTGTCGTCCTCTGCTTTCGCCTCATCGAAGCGGGCGATCATCAGGAGATCGGCCCCTTTGAAAAGCGCGGCAAACAAGCGGGCGGACTGGAGAGGATCGGGCACGTTCAGAACCGCCTTCGCGTGCAACTGACGCAACAGGGCCTCGATTTGGGCGATGACATAGGCGGGGCCGGCTTCGTAATGGAGCTTGCTTAACGACTTTTGATTCGTCTTGTCGACCATGATCATGGCTTCGACACTGCGCACGTCCGGGCTCAACAACGTGCGAAGCAGGAATATTCCCACCGCCATGAGCTGATCTGCCGCCGAACCGTCGACGCCTTCAATAAGGGCCTGTGGTGCAAACTGCTGGCAGTGGGCCGCGATAGCCGCGCTGAACAGCGCCTCCTTGTTCTCGAAGTGCCGATAGATGCTTAGCTTGGATATCTTCGCCCGCTGGGCGACCTTGTCCATGGTCGTCGCTTGAAAACCCAACTCCACAAAAAGTTCGCACGCGGCGTCGACTATCGTTTGGCCAAGCGCCTCGTTGGCGGGCCGGCCGCGCCGGCCCTGGTTGTTTTCGGTCATAAAAATTCCAGTACTTGACAGTATTCTAATTCCTGAATTAGGGTACTTCAAAGTATCTTAAACGTGCAAGCCAATCTCCCTTCATCCCCAATACGGAGCCCATCACCATGAATGACGTCATCATCATCGGCGGCAGCTTTGCCGGTCTTGCTGCAGCCCTGCAGCTCGGGCGTGCCCGCCGAAAGGTCACCGTTCTCGATACCGGCCTGCCGCGCAATCGCTTCGCCGACCACTCGCATGGCCTGCTCGGCCACGACCACAAGCCACCGCTGGAGATCCTGGCCGAGGCGCGGCAGCAGTTGGCGCGCTATCCCACGGTCAGGCTCGTCACTGCGCGGGCCGAGAGTATCTCCGGCGCCATCGACGATTTCTCCGTACTCACTGGCGATGGCGAAAGCCTCAAGGCGCGCCGCCTGATCCTGAGCTATGGCGTCGCCGACCAGATGCCTGAAGTTCCCGGCTTTGCCGAAGGCTGGGGCACCTCCATCGTTCCCTGCCCCTATTGCGACGGCTTTGAAGTTGCCGGCCGGCATTGGGGCCTCGTCTGGTCCGGCCCGCCGTCGCACAACTACGTCAGGCTATACCACGACTGGACCGACACATTGACGGTCTTCGCCAATGGTCACGACATTCCACCCGACATCCGGGCCGATCTGGCGCGCCGCGGCATCCCTGTCGTCGATGGCAGGATCACCGAAATCGACCATGACGAGAGCCATAACACCACCGTCAAGCTAGACGCCGGCCCCCCTGTCGCGGTCGACATTCTGTTCGCGCATCCGCGCAACAAGCCGTCCGCAAGCCTGCATGAATCGCTGGGCCTCGCCACGGTCGATACGCCCCTGGGCATCGCCCTCAAGGTCGACGAGCGCCGCGAAACCAGCATGCCCGGCGTCTACGCCGCCGGCGACCTCGCCAATCTCCTCATGCCCTCGGTCACCACGGCATCATGGCAAGGCGCGACGGCGGGTATCTCCGCCCAGCAGTCGATGCTGGTTTGAGAGCACAGATTCCCTTCTTCGGTTGTCGCAGGCTTCTGAAGGTTGCTTCGAAGCAGCATCGATCACGCCAGTTTCAATTTCACAATAGACGGGAGCGCCACCATGACCGACCTAAAGCCGCTAGACCATAAATTCAAACCGCTAGACGATAAATTCCCGCTTCAGCGCCAACTCGGCATCGCGGCCGCGCCAGTCGTGCTCATCAACCTCTTCACGCCCGCACCTGTTCCAGAAGGTCGCCGTCCCCGGCTTTTGCACGGCCTAGTTAGAGCGAATCAAAACGAGGAAATGTCATGACCGAGCAAAATGCCTATCAGGTCGCCGACTGGAATGGCCAAAGCGGAGAGTACTGGGTCGCCAACCAGGCCCGGCTCGACGCCATGTTTGCGGTGTTCGGCCAGGCCGCGATAGAAGCCGCCGCGCCCGCAACGGGTGAGCACGTGCTGGACGTCGGCTGCGGCGCGGGCGCGTCGAGTCTGGCTCTGGCCGCCCGCGTCGGCGCGGGCGGCCATGTGCTGGGCGTGGACATATCCGAACCGCTGATCGGCCGAGCGTGCGCGCTTGCGCCACAGGATACGCCGGCCCAGTTCCGGGTAGCCGACGCCAGCAGCGCCGAGCTGCCCGAGCGCGCGTTCGACATCCTGTTCTCGCGTTTCGGAGTGATGTTCTTCGACGATCCGACAGGGGCGTTCGCCCATATGCGACGCGCGCTCCGGCCGGGCGGGCGGGTCGCTTTCGTCTGCTGGCGCGGCGTGGCCGAGAACGATTGGGTGCGCCTGCCGATGGGCGCGATCAAGGGCATCGTCCCGCCGACCGCACCGCCCGATCCCGAAGCGCCCGGCCCCTTCTCGTTCGGCGACCGGGGGCGGGTGATGCGCATCCTGACAGCAGCCGGTTTCACCGATGTCACTATCACGCCCTTCGATGCTTCCATCCCGTTCGGCGAGGGCGGGACGCGGGACGCGGCGATCGACGACGCGGTGAAGATGGCGTTCGAGGGCGGCCCGCTGTCGCTTGTGCTCGCGGATCAGCCCGACGACATCCGCGCCCACGCCTGGGCCGCGGTTCGTGCCGCCTTGGCGGGCCTCCCCGGCGAGCGGTCGGTGATGATCGACGGCGCGGCGTGGATCGTCATGGCACGCAATCCGGCAGCTAGCAGCGATTAACAGGGGGAGACGTATTTATTCCTCTAGTTGCGTATCCATCAAAGCATCGATGTAGGGTGCCTTGTGCGCGAGATATTCGGCAATGCCTTCCCGGTTGTTGGCTTCGAGCCGTAGCTTCAAATCCTGATACTGCTGCCGGATGCTGCCGTTTTCTCTCAAAAGGTCTCGGAAGCGTAGCATTCGCGCAATCTGTCCATGACCAGCGATGCACACGTGTATTTTATGAGTTCTCACCCCATCGACATCGCGACGGTAAAAGTGATGGTCGATCGAAAGATCTGTTCCCCGTACATAGCCCAATGTATGCATGAACTCGCCACGAGCCGCTTCATTTACGTGCTCCGACACCACAACCAAAATGTCGATTTCTGGTTTGGCGCAAAGCCCAGGAACAGCGGTACTACCGACATGATGAGTTTCGATCAGCTCAGCTCCAAAGCCCTTCGCTATTCGTCGTTTTTCGGTAGTAAAAAGTAGCGGCCATTGAGGATCATAGGGCGAGATTTTACTGGTGAGGGTCATCAGCTGTCCTTGCGTCATAGTCGAAGGAGAGAAGATTAACCGTGGTTCAAAAAATTTGAAGTCGGCCATGGGGCCCACGGCAGAAAATAGGCGCTTGAGATTGAAATATTTACTTTGAACAGAGGATGTCGGGCTCTGATTTCGCTTAGCTGCGCGCTAAGGAGGCGTTTTCAGCGGTCAGTATGCGGGCCGTCTGGAAAGACCGACTTTTTTCAATGAAATCTGCCACAACGACCAGTCACAACAAGTGATGGTCGCTATACGAGCCATCGCTGCCTGTCAGTTTGAATCCTCTTACAAGTATTCGCGTCTAGAGTTTCACTGCCAACTATCCTGAAACAAGATCAGAATTCAGGCGTGCAACGTCAGGTGACTTCGTCCTCAGGGAAACCGGTATGACAAATCCGCAAGATAAAGCCGAGTCCGACGCGGATTTAGCTCAGATGGTGATAGGACGAGGGCCCTGCACCTATCTATTGCTGCTCTTACTAGGATTGATCCTTCTGTTTCCCTTCCTTGAGGAGGGTTTAATGCCTCGCTTGTCGCTCGGCATTCTGTTTTCAACGGTGCTGCTCGTGGGCGCTTTCGCCACCAGGCAGACTCGGCGAGGGTTCATCCTCAAGCTGTGTCTGGCGCTGCTTGGGGTTGGCCTTCAATGGGCGGCCTTGGGGGCTGGGAGTATCGCGATTCTTAAGCTTGCCGGGATTTCCTATGCGGCGTCTCTTGCGGTTTCGTTTAGCGGAGTGCTTCGCTATATCCTCATGCGCGGGCCAATTACAGCTGACAAACTGCATGGCGCGCTGGCGGGTTACATCATGCTGGCCTTCGTTTGGTCCTTCATCTTTGCCCTGGTCGAGATATCCGCCGCAGGCTCATTCGGCCCTGGCCAACTCGACTTCGCACAGCCCGGGACCTTCTTCAAACTGATCTATTTCAGCCTCACGACGCTCACCACCACCGGCTACGGTGACGTTATCCCGCTGACCAACCACGCCCGCTCACTTGTGATGGTCGAAGAATTTTCCGGCGTCTTTTACGTTGGTGTTGTGATTGCGCGGCTTGCCGGTCTTTATCCGTCGAATCAGGTCAGGTAACTGTCGATTTGCCTGAGCCACCTCCGGGGGGTAAGCAAGCAGGGTCGGACAAATGTCCCACCAACGCGTGAATGGGACGTAGCGTAAATCCTGTCTTTCAAAGTCCTGCACCGAAACGATACTGCCAGACCATGCCGACAGCATCGTATTCGCTGCCCGTGCGGGAATGTCCGCCATAGCTCGCATTCAGCTTTATCGAATGGTTGCGGTTCAACGGCAGCGAAAGGGTGCAGCCGTAGCGGGTGCTTTCCTGAAAATCACGGTTACTGACCCCATCCACTGAGCTGCTGCCGCCAGCGAAGTAGGTCGCATCCAGCGAACCCCAGACCCCATAGTTGAAGGCGTAGATAAGATGCCCCTGTATTTGGTAAATCGGATCCTGGGAAAGCACGTGGTCGCCGAGTAACTCGTCATTGTCGGTGAAAAAGGTTCCTGCGCCGGATAATTCCAGGGTCACTGGCCCCACACGTTTGGAAACCCCGAGTTCAGGCTTGAATGACCAGCGATTATTGCCCAGATTGATCAGCCTGCTGTCGTCGTATTGGCCCAGTGGCGCCGTGATCGCCAGGCTGGCGCCGATAATCACATCCTGTTGGTAGCTGGGGAACTCGGCCAGGGACATCGCCGGGGCGCCATACAAGTTGACCGAGAAGCGAAATCTTGGGTCGATCAGCCCAGAGACATGACGCTCCCTGGGTTCGCCGGCAAGCAGGGCTGAGCCGGTCAGTTTTGCCTCGGGCACGACGATATCGAACTTCCCCGAGCGGCCCCAGACGTCCAGGGATCTGGCAAAGGCAAACACGACCGTCTTGATATTGAGCCTGGCATCTTCGAGTGGGATCGAGGGGTTGGCCGTCACATTGCCATGGAGATCGCTGTAGCCGATGAGCAGGAAATTGATACCGACCGGTGTATTAGCGTAGGACCTGGGTTCGAGATCTTCTGCCACTGCGCCGGTGGCGAGCATGATGACCGAAGCGGATGCGAAACGAACCAGCCTGATGACACAGAGATTGTGTTTCATCCACTTTCGCTCGCTTCTGTGAGGACCCCGGAGTTCTATGAGTTGTAGCGCATCTGCATTTGTTTGGCATAGACAGATGCCACCCGCACTGCGTAGTCGCACTTGGCTATCTACAGCACGCTCCGAGCCTTTGACTTAACCGGCCAAAAGGACACGCAGAAACTCAACCGCGCACCAGGTAGGCTCCTGACGGAACCCGATCTCGCAGCTTCTTGCATTTTCCGGGTTTGGGCTGATGCCCGGGCGGGCGATCAGGAAACCAGATTCGGCACTTACCCGGAGGCGGCCAATGGCCGCTGGGGATCTCAACCTCATCGTACGCAGGCCGCTGTGGCTCGACGAAAGCCACGGGCACTTCTCCTTCGCGCCGAGGCCTGCCAGCCGTCGGCGAATCCGATACCCTCTCTGCCTGTGCGTTAGCGAAGTTGCCAGCGTTGGCTTGTTCAACAGCGGCCATTTCTGCTTCGCGACGCTTTTGGACCTCCTCTTTGAGCCCCTGCTGTACTGCGACCTGGTCCTCTTTGGCGTTGGGTGAGGTACTCGAAGCCTTGGCCTGCTGCGCCGCCTGGATCAATTGGAAGTTGCGGTTGCGTAACTCGACGTTGCGACCAACCCGCATGTTCGAGCGCGCCGCCAACGTTTCTGCCTGCTGGTACTGCCCCTGCTGAAGACGCAACACACCAAGGTAATGCAGCGTCGCGGGATTGTTCGGCTGGATATGCAGGGCACGCTCCAGCGTGGCAGCGGCTTGGTCCAACTGGCCATTTTCATATTGCCGCGAGGCGGTTTCGATTAGCGTGGTTGATGCGCTGTTACTTTGCGAGAGCGGTCTTCGTTCGGCAGCAACCGAACAAAGCGACGCGACAGCGCAGAACGCCAGGATGAGACCCGGCAGAAAACTCTTGGTTGGCATCAGGGGGCGGACTCGGCTGATCGAGGACGGCACTGTCGTAAAACAGGCCACCAGCGCTGCTCGGCATCGCCGATACAGGGCCCCTGTTGACCTGGCCAGTACCCTGAAGTTCCCGCTGCAACAGGCCATCGGCACCAGACCTTCTCATGCGGATTGTCTGCGCCAAGTGCCGGGTGATGTGCCGAACTGGCGTTTGAATGCGCGACTGAACGCTGCTTCGGACTCGTAGCCCACTGCAAAGCCGATTTGCGCCACATTCCCGCGCCCTTCGCGCAGGTGTTGAGCCGCCACGTGCATTCGCCAGAGCGTCAGGTATTGCATCGGTGGCTGTCCGACCAATGCCGTGAATCGCTCCGCGAATACCGAGCGCGACATGCCCACCTCAAGCGCCAGGGCTTCTGCCGTCCAGCCCTCGGTTGGACGAGCATGGAGCAGCGCCAGTGCGCGCCCGATATGCGGATCTCGCAAACCCGCCAGCCACCCGCGCCGCTCAGTGGGGAGGTTGGCGACATACTGGCTGACGGCTTCGACGAACAGCAATTCGGATAGCTTGGCGATGACTGTTGTCGAGCCGACGCGCCCCGTCGCGATCTCACTGACAGCGAAACGGAATGAGCTTTCAATCCAGGCTCCCGAAGCCGTCGCGCGGACGTCTAGTTTCAATAAGGATGGCAGCGACGAAAGCAACGGGCTGAACGGTGTTTCAGAGCCGAGGAATCCGCACAATAACTGTGTGGCCTCGCCGCCCCCGCCGTACTTGATTCGTGAAATTCCACCGATTTCCGGCGGCTGGATAACTTCGCGCGCCGACATGGGCGCAATGCTTAGATCACTGCCAAAGGTATGAACGTCATTGCGAGGAAGCAGAATGAGTTCGCCTGCCCGCACGTCGAGGGTGGCGCCATCGTCGATACGTAATTGCATGTGCCCCGCCGCGACAAAATGCGACGCAATGATATGTCGAGGTGCCGCCAGGAACGGTTTGCAGTCGTCTGCAGAGATTCTTCCGCTGATGCACCAGGGCGCACTGAGCTCCGCCTCGAGAAAGACCCCACCAGACAGCCGAATCACACGCAAGACATCAGATAGAGCATCCAACAATTGCCAGCCCTCCTTTCCGGAGTCCGGAGCATGTAATCAGGCGCACTGGTCATTCGCCGCCTGAACTGCGAGGCCTAGATTAGCACCAACGTGGACTCAATGATCGAGGCGCTCCCCCGGACGCTTCACCGATGGTCATTGACTCCCGCGTTGACCGTAATTGGCCCACTCCAACTCGACCACGCAAGCCGGAGATCGATATGAACACCGCAGCTACCCTACCCCGCTCAGATTCAGGCAACGCCGCCCGTTTTGCTCAAATCGTCAAATCATCGAAGAAAGCGGAATGGCAAATCGATCGCGATTTGCTACAGGACCGTAGCTTCGACTTCTCGCGCAAATTTTTGCCGGACGGGCTATCGCGGATCGACTGCCTGACCTTTCTCGCCGCGGACGAGGCGCGTCTGCTCAGTCAGATTCAGGGCCGGACCTATGCGTATATCTTTGGCCTCGTCGAGCGTTTTATCAGTGCCAAAATGCTCGATCAAGGTCGGGCCCATGTATTTGACGATCAGCTCGCACTGGAAGCGCTGGTGCGCTTTTCCAACGACGAGATCAAGCATCAGGAGCTGTTCCGACGCATTGAGACGATGATGGGTAAGCAATTGCCAGCGGGGTATCGTCAGGTTGCCGACCCAAACGATGTAGCGCGCGCGGTACTGGCGGCCAGTACCTGGTCGGTACTGGCGCTGACCTGTCATATCGAACTGTTTGTTCAGACGCACTACGTGCAAAGCATCGCCCCGCGCGAGGAGATATGCCCGCTCTTCAAGGATGTCTTCAAGTTTCATTGGAAGGATGAAAGTCGGCACGTCGTACTCGATGAATTGGAGTGGGAGGCTGAGCACGCAAAACTCTCCCCGGCCAAGCGCGACCAGGCAGTGAACGATCTGATTGCGCTGGTGGCGGCTGTCGACGCAATCCTGCAGGCACAATCGGCATCCGATGCCGACTACTTCATTCGAAATGCTTCACGATCGTTCAGTGTCGATCAGACAGCGCAAATCAACGCCTGCGTGCTGAGCGCCTACCGCTGGCAATACATTATCTCGGGCGTGCAACATCCACACTTTGGCCGGCTGCTTACGCGCATGACAACGCCAGCACAGATGTCCAGGATTCAGACCGCACTGGCACCCATCATGAGCCATTGATCGACAGGGGCGACCGACCGCGCGTCGGTCGCACGACGGTGGGATGACATGCCGAAAATGATTGATTGAGGATGGCAGCCATGACGATTCCGATGTGGATGCTGCTTGGATTTGCGACCTGGACTTTACTGTTGTTGATGGCAACCGTCGGAGTGTATCGCTGGGTCAGAATCCTGTTCTCGAATATTCCGATTGCTTCTTTCCGAAGCGATCAGCTCGAAGGCGAGGATTGGTATCGGCGTGGGACAAGGGCACACGCGAACTGTGTGGAAAATCTGCCTGTCTTTGGCGCCATCGTGTTCGTGATTTCAGCCCTTGGTATCGACGGCCCCGCAGTGAACTACCTGTCCATATTCGTCCTGACCGCTCGTGTGTGCCAGTCGCTGGTTCACGTCTCCCATGTGCAAACCGATACGTTCGTGGCGGTTCGGTTTACCTTCTTTTGCGTGCAGTTGGTCTGTTTTCTCGCACTCATTGTGATAGCCGCTTGTTACGGCGCCTGAATACTCAAACAGATCATCGGCACAGCGCACCCGTCGATCACCGAAGGGCGCGCTGCTGTAGCAAAGTTCTGGACGTACAACGTTGGCTATTTAAGCAGGGGGTCCCCTAGAACTTTTCCCTATTAATCTGTCTATGTGGATAGGCACATCCGCTCGGTAAGCGCGAACCCCCAAGGCTTCCCGCAGCAAGATGGCCATACGTCCGATTGTCAATCAGAGGTTGCCTTCTCTCATGAAATTCCATGACCCACGGATGGTGCTCTTCGGCCTGTTTGCGTTCGCGGCAGTGGGCTCGGCCTGCGCAACACCGATGAAGACCCCAACCCCTGTTGTCGCAACTGAAGTCACCGCCGTTCAGGCGCCTGTCCAGGCCGCCGGCAACCCTTGGCCGACCCTGGCCAGTATGGCCGCCACGCAGCCGGGGGCGTTGCTTGCCCATGACGACCGATACTGGCATGACGGCCGTTGGCATGATCGCAGGGACAATTGGCGCCGAGACGACTGGCGTAGAGATAAGTGGCGTCGAGAGCAAGCCCGCCGAGAAGCTGATCGTCGTGATTGGGAGCGCCACCAGGATCGGGCCATGCGGCACCGCTACGAGGACGATCGCCGCTACTATCGTCGCTAGGCCTGCCAGAGCAGGCGTGCGGACCAGACTCGCTCATCCCGCAGCCCTGCCATACTGTTCAACATGACTCGTGCAACTTTCCGCTTCTACGAGGAGCTCAACGATTTCCTGCCGGCCGAACGGCGCCGGCAGTCATTCACCTGCGAGTGCGCGCGAGGGGCGACGGTCAAGCACATGATCGAGGCGCTCGGGATACCGCACACGGAGGTTGAGTTGGTGCTGCTCAACGGCGAGTCGGTGGGCCTGGAGCGGACGATCTTCGACGGTGACCGGCTGGCGGTGTATCCCAAGTTCGAAGCGCTGGACATCAGCCCGTTGCTCAAGGTTCGTGCGCAACCTTTACGGGTGCTGCGCTTCATTGCTGATGCACATCTTGGCGGGCTGGCCAACCTGCTGCGCATGAGCGGTTTCGACACCCTCTACGACAATGGCTTCGAGGATGGCGAGATCGCCGAGATCGCTGCGCAGCAAGGACGCATCGTGCTGACCCGTGACCGCGAACTGCTCAAGCGGCGGATCATCAGCCACGGCTGTTACGTGCATGCCCTCAAACCGTCGCTACAGCTGCGCGAAATGTACGAACGCCTCGACCTGGCGCGTAACGCGCGGCCATTCAGCCTGTGCCTTCATTGCAACCTGCCGCTGCACGAGATCAGCCCGGAACTGGCCCGGCTGCAGGTGCCGCCACGGGTTGGTGCCCTCTATTCGCACTTCTTGCGCTGCGATGCCTGCCAACGGATTTACTGGGAGGGTTCGCACTGGCGCAGCATGCATGCACTGCTGGCGCCTCTGCTGAACCGATAGCCGAGCGCATCGACTTTTTCGTACAAACCCTGGACCGGCCTCAAGCCAGCAACTCGGTGATCCACCGGGCCTGCCGGGCGATGTCTTGCACTTTTTCTTCGGGCAAGGCCTGTCGCGCATGGGCGAAGTGGGTCAGGGTCTTCTGCTTCTCGCGCAGGATGCGCTGCCACTTGATCAGGAACGCCGGGCTGCGTGCCTGCATCTGCAGTGGGCCAAAATAAAGCTCCTCGGCGGTGTACATCACCGGCCCGGCGCGCTCGGCGACGATGATTTCGTAGTCGAAACGATTTTCCCGCAGCAGTTCCTCGCAGAGGATGCGGTAGCCATTTTCCATCAGCCACTGGCGCAGTGGCTGCTCGCCGCCGTTGGGTTGCAGAATCAGGCGCTCCTGGCCACTCAGACGCGCCTTGCCGCTGTCGAGGATGTCGCGGATCGTCTCGCCGCCCATGCCGCAGATTGTGATCGCCGTGATCCCGTCACCCGGTCCGATCGCTGCCAGACCACTGGCCAGGCGCACGCTGATCCGCTGGTCCAGACCGCTCTCGCGCACGGTGCGTTCGGCCGAATGGAACGGCGTCAACGCCACCTCCCCGGCCACCGCCGCCGCAATGGCGCCACGGCGCATCAACGCCACCGGCAGGTAGCCGTGATCCGAGCCGATATCGGCCAGGCGTGCGTCTGCTGGTACATGCGCCGCCACGCGCTCCAGGCGCTGGGACAATGTCTGTTCGTTCAACTGCAGTTCCTTTTCACCACGAATGTCCGGCACCTTTGGCCGGATCGGGACGCGATTCTGTCGAGCAACGCCGTGCATTTCAAATTTATGCGACCAGAGCCATGGTTCGACCCGAATTCTGAGTGGTTGTGCTATGAGGGCGGCTTTCATGCTGCGGTCAGGCATTCGGCGCGTCAGCGGGATGTGCTCAGTGCTTTTTTGACTGAGTTGATCGGTATTTTCGGGGCCGTGCAAACGTCAATAGGAGCAAGCCCCTCACCCGTTTTCAGATCCGGATTTCGCTGGTCGGCATAACGTCGATCCGCGCCACGGGCCCCGTCAAGTGCGCCAGGTCTGCGTTGTGCTCGGTGATGATGTCTTCGGCGGCGAGGTTGCCGTTGTCGACGGTGGAATGCGCATCGGCGGCGAGCACTACGTCATAGCCCAGGTTCAGGGCCTGGCGGACAGTGGCGTTGACGCAATAGTCGGTTTGCAGTCCGCAGACGATCAGGCGGTCGGCGTCCATATCCTGCAATTGCGCTTGCAAGTGGGTCCGGTAGAACGAGTCTCGATTGGTTTTTCGCACGCGAATGTCTTGCGGCGAAGTCTTCAGGCTTTCGGCCAGTTGCCAGCCTTCGGAACCGTATTGCAACTGGTCGCCCCTTTCTTCGTGCTGGATGAGGATGACCGGGATGCCTGCTCCGCGAGCCTTGGCACTGAGGTCGTTGATGTTCTCGATAACACGCTTGATCTCAAAACATTCGTACTCGCCAGTGCACAGGGCGCGCTGGACATCGATGATCAGCAGTGCGGTAGCCATGGTCCCGTCCTTGAAAAGAATCAGTGGATCAGGGGACGAAAAATAGATCCGTCCCCCTTTGAAAAACACCCCTCAATAACCGAGCGACAACCCGGTGTTACGACGTGGATCGTTCGCCCCATAAAAGCGGTTTTTGCCCACCGGCTTGCCTTCCAGCGACGGTGCGCCGACCAGAATCGCCGCCACATGGTTGGCGTCCTGCGGCCCGGCAAACTTGTGCCCCCAGCTTTCGAGCATCTTCACCGTATCAGGGCTGGTGGTGAAGGTCTCAAGGTTGGTCTCTTCCGGTAACCACTGCTGGTGGAAACGCGGTGCATCGACCGCCTCCTGGATGTTCATGCCGTAGTCGATCACGTTGAGCATAGTCAACAAGGTTGCAGTGATGATGCGACTGCCGCCGGGGGTGCCGACGACCATCACCACTTTGCCGTCCTTGGTGACGATGGTCGGGCTCATGGACGACAGCGGTGCCTTGCCGGGTGCGATGGCGTTGGCCTCCCCTTGCACCAGACCGTACATGTTCGGCACGCCGATTTTCGAGGTGAAATCGTCCATTTCGTCGTTGAGGATCACCCCGGTTTTGCTGGCCATGACGCCGGCGCCGAACCAGTCGTTCAAGGTGTAGGTCACCGAGACCGCATTGCCCCATTTATCGACGATGGAGTAATGGGTGGTGTTGCTGCCTTCGTGTGGTGCTACGCCGGGTTTGAGCTCGCGGGACACCGCGGCCTTTTGCGGATTGATGGCTTCGCGGATTTTCGTTGCGTAGTTTTTATCCAGCAGATGGGCGATCGGATTTTTCACAAAGTCCGGGTCGCCCAGGTAGCTGTTGCGGTCCACATAAGCGTGACGCATCGCTTCGATCTGGTAGTGCATGCTCTGGGCCGAGTGATAGCCCAGGTCTTTCATCGGATAGCCTTCGAGAATGTTCATGATCTCGCAAATCACCACGCCGCCAGAGCTGGGCGGCGGTGCCGAGACCACATGGTAGCCGCGGTAATCGCATTCGATCGGGGCCAGTTCGCGGGTCTTGTATTTGTCGAGGTCGGCCTGAGTGATGATGCCTTTGTTGGCCTGGCTGGAGGTGACGATGGCATCGGCCACCCAGCCTTTATAGAAGCCGTCGGCGCCGTTCTCGGAGATTTCCCGCAGGGTTTTGCCGAGGTCTTTTTGCACCAGTTTCTGACCGACTTGCATCGGCTCGCCGTTGCTCAGGAAAATCGCACCGGAATCCTTGATGTCCTTCTTGAACACGTCAGTGGCGTATTCCAGCAACTCGACATCGCCCTGCTCCAGCACAAAACCGTCTTCGGCGAGCTTGATGGCCGGGGCGATCACTTCCTTGCGCGGTTTGGTGCCGTATTTCTGCAGCGCCAGTTCCATGCCCGACACGGTGCCGGGCACGCCAACGGCCAGATGTCCACGGGTGCTCAGGTCGGGGACAACGTTGCCCTCCTTGTCGAGGTACATGTCGGCGGTGGCGGCCAGCGGGGCTTTTTCGCGGAAGTCGAGGAAGGTCTTGCGCCCGTCCGCCAACTGAATGGTCATGAAACCGCCGCCGCCCAGGTTACCCGCCGCGGGATAAACCACCGCCAGCGCATAGCCGACCGCTACCGCAGCGTCGACGGCGTTACCGCCGTTCTTGAGCACATCGACGCCCACGTGACTGGCCAGATGCTGGGCGGTGACGACCATGCCGTTTTCGGCCGCGACCGGCGCCACGGAAGCCGCGTAAGCACTGAGGCAGCTGAGCACCAATGAGGTCGCAATCAGCGATTTGGCAAAAGGTTCGAACTTCATGAGTCGGTCTCTTTTTGTTTTTAGGCTCTGTAAAAAAACAGAGGGGAAGGCTTCAAGAGCAGAGGCAAGTATGGCTGGGATTGCGTATTGCGCCTCCCCGTCGAGGCAGTATGCTTGGCCTCGGTTCAGCACTTTTACGGAGTCCACCGGCATGAGTTACACCTTCATCACCCTCGCCACACCGGTGGGCGAGTTGAAGCTGGTCGCGAACGGCTCACGACTGGCAGCCATCCTCTGGGAAAATGACAAACCCGACCGGGTGCGGCTTGGACCGATGCGCGAGGTGCCGGATAACCCGATCCTGATGCGCACGGCTCAGCAGCTGCGGGAATACTTTGCAGGCACGCGCAATCGTTTCGACCTGGAACTGGATTTTGCCGGGACGGAATTTCAGAAGAAGGTCTGGGCAGCGCTGCTGACCATTCCGTTTGGCGAGACCCGCAGCTATAGCGAGATAGCCCGGCAGATCGGCAATCCCAGTGCAGTTCGGGCAGTGGGCGCCGCGAACGGCAAGAACCCGATTTCGATTGTTGCGCCGTGTCATCGGGTGATTGGCGCTTCGGGAAAGTTGACGGGGTTTGCCGGAGGGCTTGAAGCGAAGGAGCAGTTGCTGACGCTGGAAGGTTGCCAATGGTCTGGGGCCGGCAGGACAGGCGATTTGTTCTGATCAGCCCAAACGCAACCTGTAGCAGCTGCCGAGCCCGCCAGGCTGCGTCCGGCTGCGAAGCAGTCGTAAAACCATTCGCCGCGCTGTTCCAGATAAAACGTGGCGCTTGAGTTTACGACTGCTTCGCAGCCGGACGCAGCCTCGCAGGCTCGGCAGCTGCTACGTTGATCAGGCGGTGGTGAAGATGTTTTTCATCGCCGCATACTGCAACAGCATGATGGTCTTCGCATCGCAGATTTCCCCGCGATAAAACGCATCAAGTGCGTCGTCGAATTTCCACTCCAGCACTTCCAGTTCCTCGGTCTCCTCCTCCAGCCCGCCGCCCTCGCTGACCTTGGCAGCAGCGTCGTACTCGGCGATGAAGAAGTGCAGTTTCTCAGTCACCGACCCGGGGCTCATGTAGGCCTCGAACACCTTGTGCACATGATGCACGCGATAACCGGTTTCTTCCTCGGCTTCTTCGCGGATGCGCTCTTCAGGCGCCGCACCTTCTAGCAGCCCCGCCGCCACTTCGATCAGCAACCCATCGTGGCCGTTGACGAACACCGGCAAGCGGAATTGCCGGGCCAACACCACGGTTTTCTTTTCGCGGTTGAACAGCAGGATCGCCGCGCCATTGCCGCGGTCGTAGACCTCGCGGGTCTGGCGTTGCCATTCACCGTTGTTGCGCTGGTAATCGAAGGTAATTTTCTTGAGCAGGTACCAGTCGTGGGACAACACCTGGGACTCGATGAGGTTGACCCGCTCGGCTGTGTTCGACATGACAATGCATCCCTTTTTTCGTCAGAAGAGGCACATCTTAGGCGAAAACGAAAGGCCGACGCTAAGACAGCTGAGCCTTGTATTCCTTCTCATACTGACCCGCGAGCGTCACTTTCTGTTTGTCGTCGAGTAGCTTGCCGGCCATCTGGAAGAACTTCTGCTCCTCCTCTTCCAGGTGGTGATTGACCTTCTCGGCGAGCTTCTTCGCGGCGACCAGCCAGGCCGGGCTGGACATCTCGGTTTCGTCGAGTGCTTCCATCATTTCGTCCATCTCGTGATGTTCTGAAATGGCATGACGGCTGAGGTCGACGCCGTTATCGAACTCCATCAGCGGGATGTAGAAATGCCGCTCTTCAGCGGTTTCGTGGGCCTGAAGCTCGGACTTGAGCTGCTTGTAAGCCTCGACCCGTTCGGGGGTGTCGCCGCTGGTCTGGATCAGCGCATCGGCGTAGATACGTTGGCGGTCGTGGCTTTCGCGCAAGGCTTCGAAAATATTCACGGAGTGTCCTCATGGGCCGCGTTCAGGAATGACGCTGTTTAGCCTAGACACCTGCGCACGAACGACGGTTCCACCTGAAGACTGGAACAACGACCAGGAGCCGCGATAGTCTTGGAAATGTTTACCACTCTGGCCATAAGGAAATAGCTGATGACCCTGCGAATCGAACGATCGCAAAACCCCACGGATGAAGAACGCCAGGCAATCCTGCTGCCGTTGCGCGCCTATAACGCCGCAAAGGCCGGTGTCTCGACTCAGGAGCCCGTTGCCTTGCTGGTGCGTGACGAAAGCGGCGAGATTCTCGGCGGGCTTCACGGTCGGGTGTTTTACCAATGGTTGTACATCGACCTGTTGTCGGTGCCTGAACAGGCTCGCGGACAGGGCATGGGCACGCAGCTGATGCAAATGGCTGAAGACCTGGCACGGGAAAAGGAATGCATCGGAATCTGGCTCGACACCTTCGACTTCCAGGCGCCGGAGTTCTACCGCAAGCTCGGCTACAGCGAACTCGGCCAGATCGCCGACTACCCGCCGGGCCACAAGCGCTTCTTTTTCCAGAAGCGCCTGAAAAACGAAACCTGACCCGGCGGGAGCAAACCCCATTTTCATAATCAACACAGAACAACTGTGGGAGCGGGCTTGCTCGCGAAGGCGGTGTGTCAGTCAACAGAGATGTTGAATGTACCGGCCTCTTCGCGAGCAAGCCCGCTCCCACAGGGGTATGCGTCAATCCAAAGAATCAGAGGCAGGTCGCCAACGCCGCCAGTCGGCGCTTGGCCACAAAGTCGTCACGCTGAGCGTAATAATTCAGCACGGTGGCGGAAGCGTCAGTCTTCACGTCCACAAAGGACTCTGCCGAGCGCGTGTAAACGGTGGTGCCGCCCTTCTCGCCAGGCTGCAAATACGCGCCAGCATCGACACCGAACACCGCCTCGTCCTGCCAGGAAAACTGCACACATTGGGCGACGATTTTTTCCGGTTTGTCCGACGTCAGGGTTTTGTACGGGGTTCCAGTGCGGGCGTCGTTCATCGCCGAGCCCGCGCATCCGGCCAGCAACGTTACGGCCAGCGCCACCATCAGAATTCGCATTGCGTTCGCTCATCAAGAAAAAGCGGACTGTATCACCGCGGCACGGCGTATCGTTCTGCTTTACTTCATTTATACCGCGACACCGAGTGACGATTCGCGCACCCTGTCGCGCCATAAACACCGCATCGCCCGTTTTTCCGGGCTTATTTTCTGGAAAGGTCATGACACCCAACGCCGAATATTACAAACCGACCGCTGAATATGCCGACAAACTGATCAGCCAGATCGGTCAGACGCCGTCCTGGATTGCCAAGCGGATTGGCGTTACCGACAAGCGAATTCGTTACATTCTCGACGGCGAAAGAACCGTCAAGGGTGAAACCACGCCAATCCAGATGACGTACCCCGAGCAGTTTGCCCTCGAGTGCCTGGCAGCAGCGGCCAAGGCCAGCAAGAAGCAGTCTTCGTAATCCAGCCTCAAGGAGCGACCATGGCGGCAACCGAACAGCAACACGAGCAAGCGCTGAAGAAGTTTCTCGATGAGCGCCCTGAACTGCGCGTCGAACTCGACAACCTCAACCCGCTGATGGCTCAGGCCAAGGGCGAGACCGCGGCGCAGTACCGCGACGAACGCTTGCATGAAGCCTTCGAAGCCGAGGCCGAGCGTCTGGGATTGTTTGCCTGGGAGCTGACGCTGCAACTGACCGCCGCGACGCCCGAGGACTATCAGGCACAGCGCCTGGAAGTGCACAAGGAAGTGGCCGAGATGGCCGGCATGGACTGGCGGGAGTATTGCGAGTTATATGGATTGAGTAAGTGACTATTCCAGTCGCTGCCTGAGGACGACCTTCGCTGATGTTGCCATCCCTCTCAACTGACCGCGCCAGCCCGGGCCACCTGCATACCCGCAAATGGCGTGGACGCATTGGCATGTCGCTGGTGGCCAGCCTCTCGGTACTCGCGGGTATGACCGACGCCATCGGCTTCATGGCCAGCGGTGATTTCGTCTCGTTCATGAGCGGCAACACCACCCGCCTCGCCGTCGCCATCAGCGATGGCGACCTGGGCCTCATGTTGCGCCTGATGATCCTCGTCGGCACCTTCGTCGTCGGCAACGCCTTGGGCATTGTCGTCAGTCGCCTCGGCGGCCGTCGGGCGCTGCCCTTGCTGCTGTGCATCGCCACGCTGCTCTGCGGCGCCGCTGCCTGGCCCTACGACGAACAATTGCCGGCGCTTCTGGCGACGATCATCGCCATGGGCATGCTCAATGCCGCCGTGGAAGAAGTGAATGGACTGCCGGTCGGCCTGACCTACGTCACCGGCGCCCTGTCGCGCTTCGGCCGTGGTCTGGGGCGCTGGATGCTCGGCGAACGGCGTAACGGCTGGCGCGTGCAACTGATTCCCTGGACCGGGATGTTTGCTGGCGCGGTAATCGGCGCCGTGCTGGAACATCACCTGGGGCTCAAGGCTTTGTTTGTCAGTGGTCTGCTGGCCGGCGCAGTCGGGTTGCTGTCGCTGAAAATCCCGCAGCGCTGGCAGTTGGGTTACATGCCGCGCTGATCGGCAGTTGATCGTTCCCACGCTCTGCGTGGGAATGCAGCCCGGGACGCTCCGCGTCCCAAGCGGACGCGGAGCGTCCGGTGAGGCATTCCCACGCAGAGCGTGGGAACGATCGAATTGGGTGCACCTGACACACCATCTCGCGGCAAAGCCCTTCGCCGCCCCGGCGATAAAGCTTTATCATGGCCGCAGTTTTGCTGATCGAGTCCGTCATGAAATTCGCCATCGCGCTGTTTTCCGCCGCCCATGCGCCCTCCTCGCGCCGCGCCCTGCTGTTTGCTCAGGCTGCGCTGGCCGGTGGGCATGAGATTGTCCGGCTGTTTTTCTACCAGGACGGCGTCTACAACGCCTCCGGCAGCGTGGTCACGCCGCAGGATGAGCAGGACTTGCCCAAGCAATGGCGCAACTTCGTCACCGAGCATCAACTGGACGGCGTCGTGTGTATCGCGGCGGCCCTGCGTCGTGGCGTGCTGAATGAAGAAGAAGCCGGGCGCTATCAGCGTGAAGCCGTTGCAGTGGGCGCGCCGTGGGAATTGTCCGGCCTGGGCCAGTTGCATGATGCGGTGCAGGATGCTGAACGCCTGATCTGTTTCGGAGGCGCGTGAGATGGCTAAGTCCTTGCTGATTATCAGCCGTCAGGCGCCCTGGTCCGGGCCGAGTGCGCGGGAAGCGCTGGACATCGTGCTGGCCGGCGGCGCCTTCGATCTGCCGATCGGCCTGCTGTTTCTTGATGACGGGGTGTTCCAGCTCGCCGCGAAACAGGACGCCAAGGCCCTCCAGCAGAAGGACCTCAGTGCCAATCTGCAAGCCTTGCCAATGTTCGGTGTCGACGAACTGTTTGTCTGTGCCGACAGCGTTGCGGAACGGGGTCTGAACCCGACTGGTTTGGCGCTGGAAGAAGCGCAGGTGCTGGCCGCCCACGAAATCACCGCACTTATTGACCGTTACGACCAGGTGATCACCCTCTGATGTCGACTTTGCATGTGTTGTCTCATTCCCCGTTCGGCGACGATCGCCTGACCAGTTGCCTGCGCTTGATGGGCGCTGACGATGCGCTGCTGCTGACTGGCGACGCGGTTTATGCGCTGCAACCAGGCACCGCGCCGTTCAAAGCGCTGAACGCCCGCCACCCGAAACTGTTCGTGCTGGCCGAAGACGCCCAGGCTCGCGCGCTGGAGATTCCTGACACGGCCAAGGCCATCGATTACCCGGCCTTCGTCGAGCTGTCGATTCACTACGACAAGGTCAACAGTTGGCTATGAAATCCCTGACGGTCGGCGCACGCGCCATCGAGCTGGACAAGGACGGTTTCCTGGTCGAACTGAGCGACTGGTCCTGCGAGGTAGCAAGCGCCCTGGCCGCCGCCGAAGACATCGAGTTGAGCCCCGAACACTGGGAAATCCTCGAACTGCTGCGCAGCTTCTACGCCGAATTCCAGCTGTCGCCGGCCACCCGTCCGCTGATCAAATACACAGCAACGAAGCTGGGCCCGGAAAAGGGCAACAGCCTGCACCTGAACCGACTGTTCAAAGGCACCCCTGCCAAACTCGCCGCGAAACTGGCGGGCCTGCCCAAACCGACGAATTGCTTATGACCGACTACCCTGCGCTGACCCTCGAAACACCCGCCGAACACCCGTTCGCCCAGTTTGTGCGCATTCTCGGCAAGGGCAAACGCGGCGCCCGCGACTTGACCCGCGAGGAAGCCCGCGAAGCCATGGGCATGGTGCTCGACCACAAGGTCGAAGACACCCAGCTTGGCGCGTTCCTGATGCTGTTGCGGCACAAGGAAGAAAGCGCCGAGGAAATGGCCGGGTTTACCGAAGCCTTGCGTGAACGGTTGAATCCGCCGGCACTGGCCGTCGATCTGGACTGGCCGACATATGCCGGCAAGAAACGCCATCTGCCTTGGTACCTGCTGGCCGCCAAGTGTCTGGCACAGAATGGCGTGCGGATTTTCATGCATGGCGGCGGCGCGCACACGGCCGGTCGGCTCTACAGCGAGCAACTGCTGGATGAGTTGAAGATCCCGTTGTGCCGCGACTGGCAGCAGGTCGGCGACGCACTGGATAACGGCAGCCTGGCCTTCATGCCGCTGGTGGATTGGGCACCGCAGCTGCAACGAATGATCGACCTGCGCAACACCTTGGGCCTGCGCTCGCCGATCCATTCCCTGACGCGGATTCTCAACCCGTTGAGTGCCCGCTGTGGCCTGCAAAGCATTTTCCACCCCGGCTACCAGGCGGTGCATCGCGATGCCAGCGGTTTGCTCGGCGACACCGCGATCGTGGTGAAAGGCGACGGCGGCGAAATCGAGATCAACCCGGACGCCGATAGTCACTTGTACGGCACCACGGGTGGCGAAAGCTGGGACGAGGAATGGCCGCAGTTGTCGGCACAACGCCACGTCAAACCGGCCAGCCTCGATCCCGAGCATTTGAAAGCCGTGTGGCGTGGCGACGTAGTCGACAGCTATCCGCAAATGGCATTGATCTCGACCATGGCTCTGGCCTTGCGCGGCCTCGGCCAACCCCGTGAGCAGGCCTTCGAAACCGCCCAGCAGTATTGGGATGCGCGGGACAAATCGATATAACCGATCATAAGCGCCCAACCTTTGCGCTTTTTAATCGAACCTATGCGAATAGACTCCTCTCCAACGCTTATTGGTTGAGGAGTCTTGGACATGGGTTTGTTAGTTGAAGGCCGCTGGCACGACCAGTGGTACGAAAGCAGCAAGGATGGCGCGTTCCAGCGTGAACAAGCGCAGCGTCGTAACTGGCTGACCACCGATGGCAAACCTGGCCCGACAGGTGTTGGTGGCTTTGCGGCCGAGGCCGGTCGTTATCACCTCTACGTGTCCCTCGCCTGTCCATGGGCTCACCGCACGCTGATCCTGCGCAAACTCAAAGGCCTCGAAAGCCTTATCGACGTCTCGGTGGTCAGTTGGTTGATGCTGGAAAACGGCTGGACCTTCGACCAGAACCTCGGATCGACCGGGGACAAGCTCGATCATTTCAATTTCATGCACCAGCGCTACACCGCCGATACCGTCGACTACACCGGCCGCGTCACCGTGCCGGTGCTCTGGGACAAACAGCAGAATCGCATCGTCAACAATGAATCGGCGGAGATCATCCGCATGTTCAATGGCGCCTTCGATGATTTGACGGGTAATGACCTGGATTTCTACCCGGCGCCGCTGCGGGGCGAAATCGATGCGCTGAACGAACGGATTTATCCGACGGTGAACAATGGCGTGTATCGCGCAGGATTTGCCACAGCGCAGAAGGCTTATGAAGAAGCGTTCGACGGGTTGTTCGAGGAGCTTGATCGGCTGGAACAGCTGTTGGGTGCCAATCGCTATTTGGCGGGTGAGTACCTGACCGAAGCGGATATTCGGCTGTTCACCACGTTGATTCGCTTTGACGCGGTGTATTACGGGCACTTCAAGTGCAACCTGCGGCGGATTGCCGATTATCCGAATCTGTCGAACTGGCTGCGGGAGATTTATCAGTGGCCGGGGATTGCCGAGACGGTGAACTTCGAGCACATCAAGAATCACTACTACGGCAGCCACAAGACCATCAATCCGACGGGGATCGTGCCGAAAGGGCCGGCGCAGGATTTCACAGCAACGCATGATCGCGAGCGGTTGAGCGGGAAAGGGGTTTGGCGCAGAGCCTGACAGACGATCGTTCCCACGCTCCGCGTGGGAATGCCGCCAGGGACGCTCCGCGTTCCGCTTCGGATGTGACGCAGAGCGTCACGGGATGCATTCCCACGCAGAGCGTGGGAACGATCAGTTACAGGATGTTCAGACCTGCGCCTGAGCGCCCTCGAACCACGCCAGTTTTTCGCGCAACTGCACCACTTCCCCAACGATCACCAGCGTCGGCGCATGCACTTCATGCTCCGCCACCAGACTTGGCAAATCGGCCAAGGTGCCGGTAAACACCCGCTGATTAACGGTGGTGCCCTGCTGGATCAACGCCGCTGGCGTATCCGCCGCGCGACCATGCTTGATCAACTGTTCGCAAATGATCGGCAACCCCACCAACCCCATGTAAAACACCAGGGTTTGCGCCGGCGCGACCAGGTCGGCCCACGGCAAATCGGTGGAACCGTCCTTCAGGTGCCCGGTGACGAAACGCACAGACTGCGCGTAATCACGGTGCGTCAGCGGAATTCCGGCATACGCCGCGCAACCGCTGGCCGCGGTGATACCCGGCACCACCTGGAACGGGATGCCATGGGCCGCCAGTTCTTCGATTTCTTCACCGCCGCGACCGAAGATGAACGGATCACCGCCCTTCAGCCTCACCACCCGCTTGCCTTGCTTGGCCAAATCCACCAATTGCTGATTGATCTGATCCTGAGGTACGGCGTGATCGGCGCGACGCTTGCCGACGTAAACCCGCTCGGCATCGCGACGGCACAAATCCAGAATCGCTGGCGCCACCAAGCGGTCATACAGCACCACATCGGCTTGCTGCATCAGACGCAAGGCACGGAAGGTCAGCAGGTCGGGATCACCCGGGCCGGCGCCCACCAAATAGACTTCGCCCGTGGCATCCGGTGCTTCACCGGCAATTTTCGCCAGCATCAAGCGCTCGGCTTCGGCGCCCTGCCCGGCCAGTTGCCGGTCGGCAATCGGGCCCTGGAACACATCTTCCCAGAACGCCCGACGCTGCTGCACATCCGGGAACAGGTGTTTGACCTGGCTGCGAAAACGCGCGGCCAGGCCGGCCAGTTGACCGTAGGTGGAAGGAATCCAGGTTTCCAGTTTGGCGCGGATCAACCGCGCCAGCACCGGCGCATCGCCGCCGCTGGAGACCGCTACGATCAAAGGAGACCGGTCGACGATCGCCGGGAAGATCACGCTGCACAAGGCTGGCGCGTCCACCACGTTGACCGGCACGCAACGCCGATGGGCATCGGCGGAGACTTGCGCGTTCAGCGGTTCGTCGTCGGTGGCGGCGATGATCAGCCCGCAACCGTCCAGGTCCGATTCAACGTAGCCTCGCACCAGACATTCGCCACCGCTACCGGCAACCAGTTCGCGCAGTTGCGGTTCGATTTCAGGTGCGACCACCCGCAGCAGCGCACCGGCTTCGGCCAGCAGACGGGACTTGCGCAAGGCAATCTCCCCCCCGCCGACGACCAAGACACGACTGCCGCGAAGGTTATGGAACAGCGGCAGATAGTCCATTTAGCCGATGACCTCGAGGCCACCCATGTACGGTTTCAGCACGTCCGGCACACGGATCGAACCGTCGGCTTGCTGATAGTTTTCCAGCACCGCCACCAGGGTACGACCGACCGCCAGGCCGGAACCGTTCAGGGTGTGAACCAGTTCAGGCTTGCCGGTTTCCGGGTTGCGGAAACGCGCTTGCATGCGACGGGCCTGGAAATCACCGCAGTTGGAGCACGACGAAATCTCGCGGTATTTGTCCTGGCTCGGGATCCACACTTCCAGGTCGTAGGTCTTGACCGCGCTGAAGCCCATGTCGCCGGTGCACAGCGCAATAGTGCGATAAGGCAGTTCGAGCAATTGCAGGACTTTTTCGGCGTTGGCGGTCAGGCCTTCCAGCGCTTCCATCGAGGTCGACGGCTCAACGATCTGGACCATTTCAACCTTGTCGAACTGGTGCTGACGGATCATGCCGCGCGTATCGCGACCCGAGGCACCGGCTTCACTGCGAAAGCATGGGGTGTGGGCGACGAACTTGATCGGCAGCCGTTTCGAATCGACGATTTCGCCAGCGACGATATTGGTCAGCGACACTTCGGCGGTCGGAATCAGGTACAGATCGGCTTCGCCTTCGCGAGTGATCTTGAACAGGTCTTCTTCGAACTTCGGCAACTGACCCGTGCCTTGCAACGCCGGCGCTTGAACCAGATAAGGCGTGTAGGCCTCTTCGTAACCGTGTTCGCTGGTGTGCAGGTTGATCATGAACTGCGCCAGGGCGCGGTGCATACGCGCAATCGGGCCGCGTAACAGGGCGAAACGGGCGCCGGACAGCTTGGCGGCGGTTTCGAAGTCCAGCCAGCCGAATTTCTCGCCCAGGGCGACGTGGTCCTGAACCGGGAAATCGAACGCGGTCGGGGTGCCCCAACGGCGCACTTCGACGTTGCCGTCTTCGTCATCACCGATCGGTACGGATTCGTGCGGCAGGTTCGGGATGCCGAGCAGGATCGAATCCAGATCGGTCTGGATCGCGTCCAGCTCGACTTTACCGGCGCTCAATTCATTCGCCATGCGCTCGACGTCCGCCATCAGCGGCGCGATGTCTTCGCCGCGCTGCTTGGCCTGGCCGATGGATTTGGAGCGCGCATTACGGTCAGCCTGCAGTGCTTCGGTGCGGGTCTGGACGGTCTTGCGCTGTTCTTCCAGCGCTTCGATGCGCGCAACATCCAGCGTGTAACCACGGGATGCCAGGCGGTCCGCTACGTCCTGAAGGTTGCTACGTAACAGTTTGGAATCGAGCATGTCGGTCTCTCGTTATCAAAGTTTGGTCAAGGACAGGCCAGCCCAGGTAGCGAGCAGCCCACCGAATACGCTGATGGCAGCATAGACAATAGCGAGCGGCATTTGCCCGGTTTCCAGCAGGCGCACCGTGTCCAGTGAAAAAGATGAAAAAGTCGTCAGCCCCCCGAGGAAGCCGACCATCAACCCGGCGCGCACCTCAATCGGCACCTCCGGGCGTATTAAAAACAGACCGTATAGAACGCCGATCAGCAAACAGCCGACGATATTAACGGCCAGCGTCGCGGTATAGAAGTGCCGCGGCCAATTAGCGTTGATCCAGTTACCCGTGGCAAAGCGCAAAAGCGTTCCGGCGATACCGCCCACAGAAACAGCAACGATCAAAGGGATCACTATTTTCTCCGCTGCCGGGGGCTGAGACGGTCAAGTTGCGCAAGGTGATTGAGCTTCTCGCCGATCTTCAGCTCCAGGCCACGCGGCACTGGCTGATAGAACGGTTGCGGCTCGAGCTCTTCCGGGAAATAGTCTTCGCCAGCGGCGTAAGCGTCCGGCTCATCGTGGGCGTAACGGTATTCGTCGCCATAACCCAGTTGTTTCATCAGCTTGGTCGGTGCGTTGCGCAGGTGCAGCGGTACTTCCAGCGAACCGTGTTCGGTGGCGCTGCGCATTGCGGCTTTGAAGCCCATGTACACCGCGTTGCTTTTCGGCGCACAGGCCAGATAAGTAATGGCCTGGGCCACCGCCAACTCGCCTTCGGGACTGCCGAGGCGCTCCTGCACTTCCCACGCCGCCAGACACAGGCTCAGGGCGCGGGGATCGGCGTTGCCGATGTCTTCGCTGGCCATGCGCACCACGCGCCGGGCCAGGTACAGCGGATCGCAACCGCCGTCGATCATTCGGGCGAACCAGTACAGTGCACCGTCTGGATTGGAGCCGCGCACTGATTTGTGCAGCGCGGAAATCTGGTCGTAAAACGCTTCACCGCCCTTGTCGAAACGTCGACGGGTATCACCGAGCAGGCTTTGCAGCAGGTCGACACCGATCTCGCTGTTGTCTTCAGCCAGGTCCGAGGCGTTTTCCAGCAGGTTGAGCAGACGCCGGCCATCGCCATCGGCGGCCGACAGCAGCATCTGGAAGCCTTCATCGCTGAGGGTCAGTTGCCGCTTGCCCAGGCCACGCTCTTCCGTCAGCGCGCGATGCACCAGCTTGCGCAGGGCCGCTTCGTCGAGACTTTTGAGCACGTAGACGCGCGCCCGGGAGAGCAACGCGTTGTTGAGTTCGAATGAGGGGTTTTCCGTGGTGGCGCCGATAAAAATCAGCGTGCCGTCTTCAACGTACGGCAGGAAAGCGTCCTGCTGGGACTTGTTGAAGCGGTGCACTTCATCGACGAACAGGATGGTTCGCTTGCCGTACTGCCCAGCCTGCTGCTTGGCGACTTCCACCGCCTGACGGATTTCCTTCACGCCGGCCAGTACCGCCGAAACCGTTTCAAAGTGCGCATCCGAGACTTCCGCCAGCAGACGCGCCAGGGTGGTCTTGCCCACACCCGGCGGGCCCCAGAAAATCATCGAGTGCAAGGCACCCTGCTCCAGCGCCTCGCGCAAAGGCTTGCCGCGAGCGAGCAGGTGTTCCTGACCGACGTACTCGTCCAGATTGGCCGCACGCAGGCGTGCTGCCAAAGGTTGAGCTATCGGGGCACTGCGAAACAGGTCCATCACTACTTATGAAACCTCACTAACTATCAGCCAATCACTTGAACGCCGCCGGCCCCTGTGGGAGCGAGCCTGCTCGCGATGGCGGCATTACATTCAACATCAAAGTTGACTGACCCGACGCTATCGCGAGCAGGCTCGCTCCCACAGGTTTTGCGTCTTACTCTTGAATCACGTCCGCCCCTTTAGGGATGTCGAACTTGAATTTGGACGCCGGGATCGGCTCGTTGGCTTTCACCCCGGTGAACAGGATGTTGGTGCGCTGACCGACGCTGTCGATCATCTGCATGTCATTGACCAGGCCATTGCGGAACGACAGGCGCAGGCTGTCGAACAGGGTGTCCTTGGTTTTCGGCTTCAAGGTGAAGTCGATCACGCCACCGGCTTCCTTGGCGCTGATGTCGAAGCTCTGGCTGATCTTGGACACGTCACCGGACAGCAGCAACGCCGGGGTCTGGGTCAGGCGCTGATCGAGGTTCTTGATGGTGGCCTGTTCCAGGTCCGGATCCCACAACGTCACCTTCTTGCCGTCGGAGACCATGGTCTGTTCGGCCGGCGCGTTGGTGTGCCAGTAAAACAAGCCCGGACGCTGCAAGGACATTTCACCCGCGGTTTCCTGCAATTGGGTACCGCTGCCGTCGAGGGTCAGCTGGGAGAAACGCGCGGTCAGGGTCTGGGATTTTTCCAGCAATTGGGTCAGACGCGCCACGTCCTTGTCATCGGCGTGGGCCGAGAGCGTGGTCAAAGCCAAAACCGGCAGCAACAGCATGCGGATAAGACGCATGGGAGTCCTCATAACATTCGTGGGGGTGCGATGGCGCGTCATTACGCCACCGCGTTTCAATCAATTCAGTCGCGTACCGGGCCCGGGGCCAGGACTTCACGCGAACCGTTGGTATTCATGGACGTCACGACCCCAGCCATTTCCATGGCTTCGATCATGCGCGCGGCGCGGTTGTAGCCGATTTTCAGCTTGCGCTGAACCGCAGAGATGGACGCACGACGGCTTTCCAGAACGAACTGCACCGCTTCGTCGTAGAGCGCGTCGGATTCACTGTCGTCGTCGCCACCGCTGCTGCCTTCAAAGCCACTACCCGGCTCTTCGACACCGGCGAGAATCTCGTCGTTGTATTCCGGCGCACCGCGCAGTTTCCAGGCTTCGACCACCCGGTGAACCTCGTCATCGGAGACGAAAGCGCCGTGAACACGAATCGGCAGACTGGTGCCCGGTGGCATGTAGAGCATGTCACCGTGACCCAACAGTTGCTCGGCGCCGCCCTGGTCGATGATGGTGCGCGAATCGATCTTGCTCGACACCTGGAACGCCATACGGGTCGGAATGTTGGCCTTGATCAGACCGGTGATCACGTCAACCGACGGACGCTGGGTCGCGAGGATCAAGTGGATACCGGCGGCACGGGCCTTCTGGGCGATACGGGCGATCAGTTCTTCAACCTTCTTGCCGACGATCATCATCATGTCGGCGAATTCGTCCACCACCACGACGATGGTCGGCAGCTTGGTCAGCAGTGGCGCTTCGTCGTGAATGCTTTCGCGCTTGTACAACGGATCGGTCAACGGCTCACCGGCGTCCTGGGCTTCCTTGACCTTGGCATTGAAGCCCGACAGGTTGCGCACGCCCATCTTCGCCATCAGTTTGTAGCGGCGTTCCATCTCCGCCACGCTCCAGCGCAGGGCGTTGGCAGCGTCCTTCATGTCGGTCACGACCGGGCACAACAGGTGCGGGATGCCTTCGTAGATCGACAGCTCAAGCATTTTTGGGTCGATCATGATCAGCTTGGCGTCTTCCGGACCGGACTTGAACAGGATCGACAGGATCATCGCGTTCACGCCCACCGATTTACCGGAACCGGTGGTACCGGCTACCAGCAAGTGAGGCATTTTCGCCAGGTCGGTGATGACCGGTTTGCCACCGATGTCGTGACCCAGGGCCAAAGTGACCGGCGACTTGAAGTTGTCGTACTCGGGGGTCGACAGCACTTCGGAGAAACGCACGATCTGGCGGTCTTCGTTAGGAATCTCGATACCGACGGTGGTCTTGCCCGGAATCACTTCCACCACACGCACGCTGGTCACGGCCAGAGAACGCGCGAGGTCTTTTGCCAGGTTGGAGATGCGGCTGACCTTGACGCCGGCCGCCGGCTGGATTTCGTAACGGGTAATCACCGGGCCGGGGTGAATCGAATCCACCGACACTTCGACGCCGAATTCCTTGAGCTTGATTTCCAGCAAGTGGCCAACCGCAGCCAGGGATTCAGGCGAATAATTGAGTTGTTTCTTTTCTGCCGGGTCGAGAATCGAGATCGGCGGCAAGGTGCCTTCGACGGCACTGTCGACGAACAAATGCGCCTGTTTCTCTTTTTCCACGCGTTTGCTCGGCGCCGCTGGCTTGGGCGGCGCAGGGGCAATCACCGGCGGCACCTGCTTCTCACGGTCGGACATGTGTTTGCTCAGGGCCTGCTCACGTTCGATCAGGCGCTCCTTGACCTTGGCTTGCTCGCGTTTGTCCGTGACGGTCGGCGCGACCACGTCATGCACGCGCTCATCGACTTCACGCAGCTGTGCAACCAATTGTTTGCGCTCGACACGGGCCGCCCACCAGCGGTTGGCCGCGCCCTGAAACAGTTCGAACAGGTCGAGGGTAATCTTGCCGGTGAGGTCCATCACTTTGAACCACGACAGGTCGGTGAACACCGTCAGGCCAAACAGGAACAATGCGATGAACAACAGCGTACTGCCCTGGATGTTCAGGGCGTTCCTGGCCAGATCACCGAGGCTTTCGCCCAAAGCACCGCCAGCGCCGGCCGGCAGACCGGTCGCGGCGTGAAAATGGATATGGGCCAGGGCCGCACCCGAGAGCACCAGAAACACCAGGCCGATCAGGCGCCAGGAAAACAGCCAGCCGCTCCACTCCCACTGCTCGTGGCGTTGACGGAAGATTTGATAGGCCTTGATCGCCAGCAACAGCGGGAAGATGTAGGCGAAATAACCCAACACCATGAACAGGATGTCGGCGCTGTAGGAGCCGACCGGCCCGCCGAAGTTCTGCACATCGTCGATCTTGCTGTTATGGCTCCAGCCCGGATCGTCCTTGCCGTAGGTCAACAAGGCCATCATCAGGAACAGGCACAAGCCGCCGATGGCGATCAATGCACCTTCCTTGAGCCGGTAGTGCAATTGCTGGCGCCAGAGCGGAACGACTGTTTTTGGTGCTGCGGTGGATTTCTTCAAAACGCTTCTTTTCCTGCGCCTATGGCGCGTCCATCTGTTGAATGACTATAAAAAACTGCCCAATCCAGGCAGGTAAAAAAGTTAACAGGCGTAACTGGGACTACTTTTAACACTACGCTCCGGTTTTTATAAACACGGCGCGCAACGCATATTTTATTACAAACGCTGTTACAGGCCGGCATTGTACGGGTTTGTTCGTCCGATGCCATGCTTGAAACCCAAGGTGTAGCATAGCCAACAGCACAGATCGCGCGGTTCAATTTGAGCATGCATTCTCTTTTGTGACAAAGGCTTATGAGGTGTTTTTATGAGCGAAGCGAAGCATTCCCGCCTGATCATTCTGGGTTCGGGCCCCGCCGGTTACAGCGCTGCCGTTTATGCCGCCCGCGCCAACCTCAATCCCGTTGTCATTACCGGCATACAGGCAGGTGGCCAGCTCACCACCACCGTCGAAGTCGACAACTGGCCCGGTGATGTCGAAGGCCTCACCGGCCCGGTACTGATGGAACGCATGCAAAAACACGCCGAGCGTTTTCACACAGAGATCGTCTACGACCACATCCACACGGCCAAGTTGCAGCAGCGCCCGTTCGAACTCATCGGCGACAGCGGCACTTACACCTGTGACGCGCTGATTATCGCCACCGGCGCCTCGGCGCAATACCTGGGGTTGCCATCTGAAGAGACATTTGCCGGCAAAGGGGTCTCGGCCTGTGCGACGTGCGACGGTTTCTTCTACCGCAATCAGGTGGTCGCAGTCGTTGGCGGCGGCAACACGGCAGTTGAAGAAGCGCTGTACCTGTCAAACATCGCCAAGGAAGTTCACCTGATTCACCGCCGCGACAAGCTGCGCTCGGAGAAAATCCTTCAGGACAAGCTCTTCGAAAAAGCCGCCAAAGGCAACATCCGTCTGCACTGGAACCAGAATCTGGATGAAGTGCTGGGCGATGCCAGCGGGGTGACCGGCGCGCGCCTGCGGGACAGCCACACTAACGAAACCAGTGAATTACCGCTGACCGGCGTGTTCATCGCTATTGGCCACAAACCCAACACCGACCTGTTCGAAGGCCAGCTGAAAATGCGTAACGGCTACCTGCTGGTCAAGGGCGGCAGCGAAGGCGATGCTACCAGCACCGAAATTCCGGGGGTATTTGCCGCCGGTGACGTGGCCGATCACGTTTACCGCCAGGCCGTGACGTCTGCCGGGGCCGGTTGCATGGCCGCGCTGGACGCCGAGAAGTATCTCGACGACATTCCAGTCGTTTGACGGCACACTTGACGGTGGGCCCACCCGCCCACCACTGCCCTCCCCTTCTGCAAGCCCGGATGCCATGCTGACTTGGTTACAACGCAACACCCTGACCTTCCCGCCCCTGGAAAAAGCCATGCGCGATCCCAACGGGCTATTGGCTGCGGGCGGGGATCTGTCCGCCGATCGTCTGATTCAGGCCTATCGCCACGGCTGTTTTCCGTGGTTCTCGGAAGGCCAGCCGATTCTCTGGTGGTCGCCGGATCCGCGCACCGTACTGTTTCCCGACGAACTGCATGTCTCGCGCAGCCTGAATAAATTGTTGCGCCAGCAACGCTATCAAGTGACCTTTGATCAGGATTTTGCCGCAGTGATCCGCGCTTGCGCCGCGCCTCGGGATTACGCCGATGGAACATGGATCACAGAAGCCATGCAGAACGCCTACCTCGAGCTGCACAGGCGCGGCTACGCCCATTCGGTGGAAGTCTGGGACCAGGACGAACTGGTCGGCGGGCTCTACGGCCTGGCGATGGGTCAGCTGTTTTTCGGCGAGTCCATGTTCAGCCGTGCCGACAACGCCTCGAAATATGGCTTTGCCACGCTGGTCCGACATCTGAAAGACTCAGGCTTTGTACTGATCGACTGTCAGATGCCGACCGACCATCTGCACAGCCTCGGCGCCCGAGCGATTCCCCGCCGCGAGTTTGCCGACTACCTTGCGCGGCACCTGGACCAACCCAGCCGCGCAACCTGGGTTTGCTGAGCGACTTTTGCGCGTGTGGCTTACACTTAATTCAAAACCTTATTCCGAGGGTTGATCATGACCGAGTTGGCGCGTTTGAAGTTCTATGCCACTCAGCCCCACTCTTGCAGTTATCTGCCCGAGGAGCAGGCCACGACTCTGTTCCTCGACCCTAGTCAGCCCATGGATGTGCATGTCTATGCAGACCTGTCTGAAATGGGTTTCCGTCGTAGCGGCGATCATCTTTACCGGCCTCATTGCCAGAATTGCAATGCATGCGTACCGGCGCGCATCCCTGTGGCGCAGTTTTCGCCCAACCGCCAGCAAAAACGCATCTTCAAACGCAACGTCGACCTGCAGGTGCGCCCTGCCAGGCCGCAGTTCAGCGAAGAGTATTTCGACCTGTATCAGCGGTATATCGAGCAGCGTCACGCCGATGGCGATATGTACCCGCCGAGTCGCGATCAGTTTGCAACGTTCCTGGTACGAGACCTGCCGTTTTCGCGATTCTACGAATTCCGCCTCGAAGGACGACTGGTAGCGGTGGCCGTCACCGACTTGCTTCCGAATGGTCTCTCGGCGGTCTACACCTTCTACGAGCCCGCCGAAGAACGCCGCAGCCTGGGGCGTTATGCGATTCTCTGGCAAATCGCCGAGGCCCGACGACTGGGGCTGGAAGCGGTCTACCTGGGTTATTGGATCAAAAACTGCAAAAAGATGAGCTACAAGACTCAATATCGCCCTATCGAACTGCTGATTAATCAGCGCTGGGTCATCCTGAACTAGAGCAAGCCGTAAACCCCTTGGCGTAAACCCCATTTTTCGGGCACAATGCACGCCGCTTTTGCCTGGCGCAGTTGCACCGGGCCATTCATTGGACACCGAGGGCTTTACTGCATGTCGAAAGAAGACAGCTTCGAAATGGAAGGCACTGTCGTCGACACCCTGCCCAACACCATGTTTCGTGTGGAGTTGGAAAATGGGCACGTCGTAACCGCGCATATCTCCGGCAAGATGCGCAAGAATTACATTCGTATTCTTACCGGCGACAAAGTGCGCGTCGAGCTGACGCCCTATGACTTGAGCAAAGGGCGCATCACTTACCGCGCTCGCTAATCAAGTCAATACAAAACGCCCGGTTTATGCCGGGCGTTTTTGTGTGCCTGCGATTTAACGCCCCACACATAGTCAATGTGGGAGTGGCGCAGTATCAGCAGACAGCAAAAAGGCGCCTTTTCGGCGCCTTTTGCTTTGTTGCGGTTAACGTCAGGCCATTTCAGCCGTGGTCTCGAAGTCGAAGGTCAGCTCGCCGTCCTTGAGATCGATGTGAACCACACCACCATGGTCGGCCAGTTCGCCAAAGAGGATCTCTTCCGCCAGTGGACGCTTGATCTTGTCCTGAATCAAACGCGCCATTGGTCGAGCACCCATTGCCGAGTCGTAGCCACCCGCTGCCAGCCAGCTGCGCGCCGCGTCCGTCACTTCCAGCTGTACGCGCTTGTCTTCCAGCTGCGCCTGAAGCTCGGTAAGGAACTTGTCCACCACGCTTTTGATGACCTCATGGCTGAGGCGACCAAACTGGATAATGGTGTCCAGACGGTTACGGAACTCTGGCGTGAAGCTCTTCTTGATCACTTCCATCGCATCGGACGAGTGGTCCTGATGGGTGAAACCGATCGAAGCGCGAGCCGCGGTTTCGGCACCGGCGTTGGTCGTCATGATGACGATCACGTTACGGAAGTCCGCCTTGCGCCCGTTGTTATCGGTCAGCGTACCGTGATCCATGACCTGCAGCAGCAGGTTGAAGACTTCCGGATGCGCCTTCTCGATCTCATCGAGCAACAGCACACAGTGAGGCTGCTTGGTGATGGCTTCAGTCAACAGACCGCCCTGATCGAACCCGACATAGCCTGGAGGCGCACCGATCAGACGCGATACGGTGTGGCGTTCCATGTACTCGGACATGTCGAAGCGAACCAACTCGATGCCCAATGCCTTGGCCAACTGACGCGCCGCTTCGGTTTTACCGACACCGGTAGGCCCTGCGAACAGGAACGAACCGACAGGCTTGTCAGGCGACTTGAGGCCGGCACGGGACAGTTTGATCGCGGTCGACAGTGAGTCGATTGCGGCATCCTGGCCAAATACGGTCAGCTTCAGGTCACGCTCAAGGTTACGCAGCAGCTCTTTGTCGGAGCTGGTGACGTGCTTAGGCGGAATCCGCGCGATTTTCGCGACGATGTCCTCGACCTGAGGCACTTCGATGCGCTTCACTCGTTTCTCGATTGGCTGCAGGCGCTGGTAGGCGCCCGCCTCGTCGATGACGTCGATGGCCTTGTCCGGCATGTGCCGGTCATTGATATAGCGTGAGGCCAGTTCCGCCGCCGCACGCAACGCTTCATCGCTGTATTCGATGTTGTGATGCGCTTCGAAACGACCTTTCAGGCCGCGCAGGATACCAATGGTGTCTTCCACCGAAGGTTCCGACACGTCGACCTTCTGGAAGCGCCGGGCCAACGCACGGTCCTTCTCGAAGATCCCGCGGAATTCCTGGAACGTGGTCGAGCCGATGCAACGGATATCACCCGACGACAGCAGCGGCTTGAGCAGGTTCGAGGCATCCATGACCCCACCGGACGCGGCACCCGCACCAATGATGGTGTGGATTTCGTCGATGAACAGGATCGCCTGAGGACGTTTTTTCAGCTCATTGAGCAACGCCTTGAAGCGCTTCTCGAAATCGCCGCGGTATTTGGTGCCGGCCAGCAAGGCCCCCAGATCGAGGGAATACACCACGCTGTTGGCCAGCAGGTCTGGCACCTGGTTGTCGACAATGCGTTTGGCCAGGCCTTCGGCAATCGCGGTTTTACCCACGCCCGCCTCGCCCACCAGCAGCGGATTGTTTTTGCGACGACGCGCCAGGATCTGCGCGACGCGCTCGACTTCCAGCTCGCGGCCTACCAATGGATCGATTCGACCCTGGCGCGCGAGTTCGTTGAGGTTGCTGGCATAAGCATCCAGAGGATTGCCTGAAGAAGAAGACTCACCGCCCTCGTCGTCCTGCATATCTTGCTCACCTTCAGAGTGATCGCCATGCCCCGGCACTTTGGAAATGCCGTGTGCGATGTAGTTGACGACATCGATGCGCGCAACGCTCTGCTGTTTCAGCAGGAACACTGCCTGACTCTCTTGCTCACTGAAGATCGCGACCAGTACGTTTGCGCCAGTCACTTCGCGTTTGCCCGAGCTCTGTACGTGAAAGACAGCACGTTGCAGAACACGCTGGAAGCCCAGGGTTGGCTGGGTCTCACGATCCTCGTCATGAACGGGGATCAATGGCGTGGTGGAGTCGATGAACTCCTGCAGATCGTGCTTGAGTTTGTCGAGGTTTGCGCCGCAGGCACGCAAAACGGTGGCGGCAGCCTCATTGTCCAATAGGGCCAGCAGGAGGTGTTCGACGGTCATGAATTCATGACGCTTCGAACGTGCCTCCTTGAAGGCAAGATTGAGGGTGACTTCGAGCTCGCGGTTTAACATAGCTTCACCTCATACCCAAGTGGTCGGCGATTAACCGTCCTTCTCGATTTCACAGAGTAGCGGATGCTGGCTTTCCCTGGCGTACTGGTTGACCTGCATGGCCTTAGTCTCGGCGATGTCGCGGGTAAACACTCCACATACTGCCCGTCCTTCTGTGTGGACGGCCAGCATGACCTTGGTCGCCAGCTCCCGATTCAGGTTAAAAAACACCTCGAGCACTTCGACGACGAAATCCATCGGTGTGTAGTCATCATTGAACAAAACCACCTTGTACATCGGCGGCGCCTGTAAAGCAGGCTTTGCCTCCTGAACAGCAATGCCTGCGGAATCGTCGTCGTGAGTCCCCGGGTGATCTTTTTGGAGAGCCGGGCGATCCTGATTGAATGTTAGTCGAATCTGGCTGATTGCATGCATGGAAAGAAAGGTTCGTCTGTTGTTCAAATACAGTGGTGGGGGCGGCTATGGACGATTTCAACTCCGACTGCCCGGTCACCTTGACTATCGGCAAAACGGTGTTACAACCAATAGAGCCCACAGTGGGTAAAAAAGGTCCGCGGAGTCAATCTTATTTCCAGGAAATGACTGCGGATGAACTGGATGATACTCCAGTGATGGAGTCTGTTGCAGAGGGATATGGGTATGTCAGTCGGCAAGGTGAAATGGTTCAACAATGCCAAGGGGTTCGGTTTCATTAACACCGATGCCAGAGAAGGTCGTGACGAAGACGGTCATCTTATTGATTTCTTTGCCCACTACTCGGCCATTGAGATGAACGGGTACAAGACGCTCAAGGCTGGGCAAGCTGTAAGTTTCGAGATTGTCCAGGGCCCCAAAGGGTTGCATGCCGTGAAGATTATGTCCGTCACGACCGAGAACGAGCAGGCCGCCCCTGCCCTCCAGCAAGAAACTGTATCGAGTTAATACAAACCGTCATCCAGTCATAAAAAAAACCGCCCGAAGGCGGTTTTTTTATACCTATTCGCTTACATGTGCGAAATCAGCGCATCACCAAACGCGGACGAAGACAGCAGTTTCGCGCCTTCCATCAGTCGTTCGAAGTCATAGGTCACGGTCTTGGCAGAGATCGCGCCGTTGGTGCCCTTGATGATCAGATCAGCCGCTTCGGTCCAGCCCATGTGACGCAGCATCATCTCTGCGGACAGGATCAGGGAACCCGGGTTGACCTGGTCCTTGCCAGCGTACTTCGGCGCAGTACCGTGGGTCGCTTCGAACATCGCAATGGTGTCAGACAGGTTGGCGCCCGGTGCGATACCGATACCGCCCACTTCCGCCGCCAGGGCGTCGGAGAGGTAGTCGCCGTTCAGGTTCAGGGTCGCGATCACATCGTATTCGGCCGGACGCAGCAGGATCTGCTGGAGCATGGCGTCGGCGATGGCATCCTTGACGATGACGTTCTTGCCGGTTTTCGGGTTTTTGAACTGCATCCACGGACCGCCATCGAGCAGGGTCGCGCCGAACTCTTCAGCCGCCACTTCGTAGGCCCATTCCTTGAAGGCACCTTCGGTGAACTTCATGATGTTGCCTTTGTGCACGATGGTCAGCGAGTCGCGGTCATTGTCGACCACATACTGCAGGGCCTTGCGTGCCAGACGCTTGGTGCCTTGCAGCGAGACCGGCTTGATGCCGATACCGCAGTTTTCGTCGAAACGGATCTTGGTGACGCCCATTTCATCTTTAAGGAACTTGATGACTTTGGTCGCTTCCGGCGAACCGGCTTTCCACTCGATACCGGCGTAGATGTCTTCCGAGTTCTCACGGAAGATCGTCATGTCGACGTCGCCTGGCTTCTTGACCGGGCTAGGCACGCCTTCGAACCAGCGCACTGGGCGCAGGCAGACATAAAGGTCGAGTTGCTGACGCAGGGCCACGTTCAGGGAACGGATGCCGCCACCGACCGGGGTGGTCAGAGGGCCCTTGATGGAAACCACGTAATCTTTGACTGCGTCCAGGGTTTCCTGGGGCAGCCAGGTGTCCTGATCGTAAACCTGAGTCGCTTTCTCCCCGGCGTAGACTTCCATCCAGGAAATTTTGCGCTCGCCGCCGTAAGCCTTCTTAACAGCAGCATCGACAACCTTGATCATTACCGGGCTGATATCAACGCCAATACCATCGCCTTCGATGAAGGGGATGATCGGGTTGTTAGGAACATTGAGAGAATGGTCTGCGTTGACGGTGATTTTGTCGCCGACTGCTGGAACCTGAATCTTCTTGTATCCCATGCTGAACTCCATTGTTTGGATTGAACATCTGGCTTCGTTCGAGCGTACCCCAGTTAAATCGGCACGCAAACCCTATGTTCCAACCATCTGCCGCAAAGCTGCACAGTTCGCGACGTACAAGTCTGAAAGCAAAGGGAAAAGCGCCAAACTCAAGCACGGTGCGAGACTCTACGCCCCCCTCGCCCCTGCGACCTTTAGACCAATGGACGATAATCGTTACCTATGAACCATCGGCAGATTGCCAGCTACCTATGTATAATGCCGCCCGCTGACCACAGAGTCACGACGGCCGACTGCTCTACGACGAGACCCACGGCCCGAAAAAGCAGGACTGTTACCGCAGTCCACCCGCTTGACGCTCGACTGATGCACCCAACATCACCGCGAAGAAATCTCGACATTCGGCTCATGGATGACTTTGAACGAACGCGCTTACCCGGCGCCCCTCGAGTTTTTCTGCGCACGCTTTAGCAAAGAAGAGAGAGTTAATCCGAATATGCCCACCCGCTCGAAGATCATCTATACCTTCACCGACGAAGCTCCCGCCCTCGCCACCTATTCACTGTTGCCTATCGTAGAGGCCTTCACCGCCTCCGCTGATATCGCCGTGGAAACCCGCGATATCTCTCTTGCAGGGCGCATCCTGGCCAGCTTCCCCGAGCAACTGGGTGACAAAGCCGTAGCCGACCACCTCGCCGAACTGGGCGACCTGGCCGTTACGCCTGAAGCCAACATCATCAAGCTGCCGAACATCAGCGCCTCGGTTCCGCAACTGCAAGCCGCGATCAAGGAACTGCAAGCCCAGGGCTTCGCACTGCCTGACTACCCGGAAACCGTGACCAGCGACGCCGACAAGCTCGCCAAGTCGCGTTACGACAAGATCAAGGGCAGCGCCGTGAACCCGGTTCTGCGCGAAGGCAACTCCGATCGTCGTGCACCGCTGTCGGTCAAGAACTACGCGCGCAAGCACCCGCACAAAATGGGCGCATGGGCCAAAGACTCCAAGTCCCACGTCGCGCACATGAGCACCGGCGATTTCTACGGTAGCGAAAAAGCTGCCCTGATCGACGCCGCTGATGCCGTCAAAATCGAACTGATCGCTCAAGACGGCACCACCACCGTCCTGAAAGAAAAAACCACCGTGCAAGCCGGTGAGATCCTCGATTGTGCCGTTCTGAGCAAAAAAGCGCTGCGCAGCTTCATCGCAGCCGAGATCGAAGACGCCAAAGCCAAAGGCGTGCTGCTGTCGGCTCACCTGAAAGCCACCATGATGAAGGTCTCCGACCCAATCATGTTCGGCCAGATCGTTGCCGAGTTCTATAAAGACGCACTGGCCAAGCACGCTGACGTGCTGGCGCAGATCGGCTTCAACCTGAACAACGGCATCGGCGACCTGTACGCTCGTATCAAGGCTTTGCCTGCCGAGCAACAAGCGCAGATCGAAGCGGACATCCAGGCGGTCTACGCCGTTCGTCCGTCGTTGGCCATGGTCAACTCCGACAAAGGCATCACCAACTTGCACGTGCCGAGCGACGTGATCGTCGACGCCTCGATGCCAGCGATGATCCGTGACTCCGGCAAAATGTGGGGCACCGACGGCCAACTGCACGACACCAAGGCTGTGATCCCGGATCGCTGCTACGCCACCATCTACCAGGCGGTAATCGAAGACTGCAAGCTGCACGGCGCTTTCGATCCAACCACCATGGGCAGCGTGCCAAACGTTGGTCTGATGGCGAAAAAAGCCGAAGAGTACGGCTCGCACGACAAGACTTTCCAGATCAAGGCCGACGGTGTTGTCCGCGTGACCGACAGCAAAGGTGGCCTGCTGCTGGAGCAACCGGTTGAAGCCGGCGACATCTTCCGCATGTGCCAGACCAAAGACGCGCCGATCCAGGACTGGGTCAAACTGGCCGTCAACCGTGCTCGCGCAAGCGCCACTCCAGCGATCTTCTGGCTGGACCCGATGCGCGCCCACGACGGTGTAGTGATCGAGAAAGTTCAGGCCTACCTGAAGGATCACGACACCTCGGGCCTGGACATCCGCATCATGTCGCCAGTCGACGCGATGAAGTTCACCCTGGACCGCACTCGCGAAGGCAAGGACACCATCTCGGTGACCGGCAACGTATTGCGCGACTACCTGACTGACCTGTTCCCGATCATGGAACTGGGCACCAGCGCCAAGATGCTGTCGATCGTTCCGCTGATGAACGGCGGTGGCCTGTTCGAAACCGGCGCCGGCGGTTCGGCACCGAAGCACGTTCAGCAGCTGCTGGAAGAGAACTTCCTGCGCTGGGATTCCCTGGGTGAGTTCCTGGCCCTGGCCGCTTCCCTTGAGCACCTGGGTGTTACCTACAACAACCCTAAAGCGCTGGTGCTGGCCAAGACCCTGGACCAGGCCACCGGCCAGTTCCTGGACAACAACAAGTCGCCATCGCGCAAAGTCGGCAACATCGACAACCGCGGCAGCCACTTCTACCTGGCGCTGTACTGGGCACAAGCCCTGGCCGCCCAAACCGAAGACACTGCACTGCAAGCGCAGTTCGGCGAATTGGCCAAGACCCTGACCGAGAACGAAGCAACCATCGTTGCCGAGCTCAACGCCGTCCAGGGCAAGCCAGTGGACATCGGCGGTTACTACCACGCCAATGCCGAGCTGATCAGCAAGGCCATGCGTCCGAGCAACACTTTCAACGCCGCGATCGCTGCGCTGGTTTAAGGTTGTAAGGGAACATCACAAACCCCGGCCTCGTGCCGGGGTTTGTGTTTGTGGCGTTCATACATATTTATCTGTCAGAACCCGCCCCTGTGGGAGCTGGCTTGCCTGCGATAGCGGCTTATCATTCAACATTGATGTCGACTGACCCACCGCCATCGCAGGCAAGCCAGCTCCCACAGGATCGAGTTTCAACATTCAAATTGAGGAAGTCTTATGGATTGGCTACCCCACATCACCGTCGCCACCATCGTCGAAGACAACGGCCGCTTCCTGATGGTCGAAGAATCCAAGCACGGACGAACGGTGCTCAACCAGCCCGCCGGCCACCTCGACCCGGACGAAACCCTGATCGAAGCCGCCGTGCGCGAAACCCTCGAGGAAACCGGCTGGGACGTCGAGCCGACTGGCGTAGTGGGCATTTACCTCTACACCGCTCCGAGCAACGGCGTGACTTATCAGCGGGTCTGCTTCACCGCAAAACCGCTCAAACATCACCCCGACTATCAGCTGGACGACGGAATCGTCGGTGCAAAATGGCTGACGCGTGACGAACTGCTGGCACAGCGCGCAAACTGGCGCAGTGAGCTGATCATCCGCTGTATCGATGATTATCTGGACGGCCAACACTTCGGTCTCGAACTGATCCGCCCTTCTCTTTAGCCTTGCGGGCTTCGGCCTGTTAGAATCGCGTCCTTTTTCAAGACACTCATTGAATCCCTATGCGTGATCCAGCCCCTTCTGACACACAAAAGAAGCGCGTCATTGTCGGCATGTCCGGCGGCGTGGACTCTTCCGTTTCCGCTCTCCTGCTGATCGAGCAGGGTTATGAGGTGGAAGGCCTGTTCATGAAGAACTGGGAAGAAGACGATGGAACGGAATACTGCACCGCCATGGATGACCTGGCGGACGCTCAGGCCGTGTGCGACAAGATTGGCATCAAGCTGCACACCGCCAACTTCGCCGCCGAGTACTGGGACAACGTGTTCGAGCACTTCCTGGCCGAATACAAGGCCGGCCGCACGCCGAACCCGGACATCCTGTGCAACCGCGAGATCAAGTTCAAGGCGTTCCTCGACTACGCCATGATGCTCGGTGCCGACCTGATCGCCACCGGTCACTACGTGCGACGCCGCGATATCGATGGCCGTACCGAGCTGCTCAAGGGCCTGGACCCGAACAAGGACCAGAGCTACTTCCTGCACGCCGTGGGCGGCGAACAGATCGCCAAGACCCTGTTCCCGGTCGGCGAGCTGGAAAAACCCGAAGTGCGCGCGATTGCCGAGAAGCACGAACTCGCCACCGCGAAGAAAAAGGATTCCACCGGGATCTGCTTTATCGGCGAACGTCGCTTCAGCGATTTCCTCAAGCAATACCTGCCGGCCCAGCCGGGCGAGATCAAGACCACCGAAGGTGAAGTTATCGGCCGTCACCACGGCTTGATGTACCACACCATCGGCCAGCGTCAGGGCTTGGGCATTGGCGGTTTGAAAGACGCCAGTGACGAGCCGTGGTACGTGCTGATCAAAGACCTGGAGCACAACGAGCTGATCGTCGGCCAAGGCAATGATCACCCGTACTTGTTCTCCCGCGCCCTGCTCGCCTCGGACATCTATTGGGTCAACCCGATCGACCTGAGCGAACCGCGCCGCTTGACCGCCAAAGTCCGCTATCGCCAAAGCGACCAGCCGTGCACGCTGGAAAAAACCGCCACCGGCTACCGCGCGACCTTCGATGACCCGCAACGCGCGGTCACCCCAGGCCAGTCCGTGGTGTTCTACGACGGTGAAATCTGCCTCGGCGGCGGCGTGATCGAAATCGCGGAGCCGTGGACCAGCAAAGACACTCCTCAAGGCGAGCAGCAATGAGCCCGACTCAGGAGCAACTGACGGCACTGGGCGGCGTGTTCCTCGCTGCGGTGCTGGTCGACAAGATCGCCAAGACCGGCCAGACCACCGAAGCCGGCCTGACCTGCATGCTCGGCAGCCTGCTGATTCGCGACCCCAAGGACACCCTGGAAGTCTATGGCGGCGACGACATCAATCTGCGTGAAGGTTACCGCGCATTGATTGGTGCGCTGGAACGCGACCCGAGCACCCTTCAGCGCGAACCGCTGCGCTATGCGCTGGCGATGCTCGGCCTGGAGCGTCAGCTGGCCAAGCGCAACGACATGCTGGACGAGATCGGCAAGCGTCTGCCGCAGATTCAATCCCAGGTCGAGCATTTCGGCCCGGCTCACGAAAACGTCATCGCAGCGTGCGGCGCCCTGTATCAGGACACCCTGAGCACCTTGCGCCAACGCATTCAGGTCCACGGCGACATGCGTAACCTGCAGCAACCGAGCAACGCTTCGAAAATCCGCGCCCTGTTGCTGGCCGGGATTCGATCGGCGCGCCTGTGGCGGCAGTTGGGCGGTCATCGCTGGCAGCTGGTGATCAGCCGTCGCAAGTTGCTGAAAGAGCTTTACCCGCTGATGCGCAACAGCTGAACCGCGCCCGCAAGACCTTTTGTAATTTGTAACGCGTAAGACGCTGGTCAGTTGGCAACGGACCGGCGGATTTTTTCATGTATGATACGCGCCCCATTTCGTTGCCCGACTGTCCGAGAACACCCCATGCAGCTTTCTTCGCTCACTGCGGTTTCCCCTGTTGACGGCCGCTACGCCGGCAAAACCCAGGCCCTGCGCCCAATTTTCAGCGAATACGGCCTGATCCGTGCTCGCGTTCTGGTTGAAGTGCGCTGGCTCCAGCGCCTGGCCGCTCACCCAGGCATCAGCGAAGTGCCGGCGTTCTCCGCCGAAGCCAACGCTGTGCTGAACACCTTGGCGGAAAACTTCGCTCTGGAGCACGCCGAGCGTGTCAAAGAGATCGAGCGCACCACCAACCACGACGTCAAAGCCATTGAGTACCTGCTCAAAGAGCAAGCGGCCAAGTTGCCGGAACTGGCCAAGGTCAGCGAATTCATCCACTTTGCCTGCACCAGCGAGGACATCAACAACCTGTCCCACGCCCTGATGCTGCGCGAAGGCCGTGATGACGTGATGCTGCCGCTGATGCGCCAGACTGCCGAAGCCATCCGCGAACTGGCGATCCGTTTTGCTGACGTGCCAATGCTGTCGCGCACCCACGGTCAACCGGCCTCGCCGACCACCCTGGGCAAAGAGCTGGCGAACGTGGTTTACCGCCTGGAGCGTCAAATCGCTCAAGTCGCGGCCGTTCCGCTGCTGGGCAAGATCAACGGCGCTGTCGGCAACTACAACGCTCACCTGTCGGCCTACCCGGAGATCGACTGGGAAGAGAACGCCCGCGCCTTCATCGAAGACGAGCTGGGCCTGGGATTCAACCCGTACACCACGCAGATCGAACCGCACGACTACATTGCCGAGCTGTTCGACGCGATCGCGCGCTTCAACACCATCCTGATCGACTTCGACCGCGACATCTGGGGCTACATCTCCCTGGGTTATTTCAAGCAGCGCACCATCGCTGGCGAAATCGGTTCGTCGACCATGCCGCACAAGGTCAACCCGATCGACTTCGAAAACTCCGAAGGCAACCTGGGCATCGCCAACGCACTGTTCCAGCACCTGGCGAGCAAGCTGCCGATCTCCCGCTGGCAGCGCGACCTGACCGACTCCACCGTACTGCGCAACCTCGGTGTCGGCTTCGCCCACAGCGTGATCGCGTACGAAGCCAGCCTCAAGGGCATCAGCAAGCTCGAGCTCAACGCTCAGAAGATTGCTGCCGACCTGGACGCGTGCTGGGAAGTATTGGCCGAGCCAATCCAGACCGTGATGCGTCGCTACAACATCGAAAACCCGTACGAAAAGCTGAAAGAGTTGACCCGTGGCAAGGGCATCAGCCCTGAAGCACTGCAAACTTTCATCGACGGCCTGGACATGCCAGCCGCCGCCAAGGCCGAGCTGAAATTGCTCACCCCGGCGAACTACATCGGCAACGCTGTAGAGCAAGCCAAACGCATCTGATCGACCGCTTTACCCTTTTGAGACGCCCGGCAGCGCCGGGCGTTTTTATTCCCGTCTGAAAAGTGCATTTTTTCAATAGGTTACACATGAATCCTGATATTCCTCTTCAACTTCTGGGCGGCATCACGGCGCGCGAATTCCTGCGCGACTACTGGCAGAAAAAACCGCTGCTGATCCGCCAGGCGATCCCTGATTTCGAAAGCCCGATCGACCCAGACGAACTGGCCGGCCTGGCGCTGGAAGAAGAAGTTGAATCGCGCCTGGTGATCGAACACGGCGAGCGTCCTTGGGAAATGCGTCGCGGCCCGTTTGCCGAAGACGAATTCAGCAAGTTGCCGGAAACCGAGTGGACCCTGCTGGTGCAAGCAGTCGACCAATTCGTGCCAGAAGTCAGCGAGCTGCTGGAAAACTTTCGCTTCCTGCCGAGCTGGCGCGTCGACGACGTGATGATCAGCTTCGCCGCCCCGGGTGGCAGCGTCGGTCCGCATTTCGATAACTACGATGTGTTCCTGCTGCAAGGTCACGGCAAGCGCAACTGGAAGATCGGCCAGATGTGCGACTCCGAGAGCAAGCTGCTGCCACACGCAGACCTGCGCATCCTCGCCGACTTCGAAGCCACCGATGAGTGGGTTCTGGAGCCGGGCGACATGCTCTACCTGCCGCCGCGCCTGGCCCATTGCGGCGTTGCGGTGGATGACTGCATGACCTACTCGGTCGGCTTCCGCGCCCCGAGCGCCTCTGAAGTGCTGACTCACTTCACCGACTTCCTCAGCCAGTTCCTGACCGATGAAGAGCGCTACACCGATGCCGACGCCCTGCCGGCGGTCGATCCACACCAGATTCAGCACGACGCCCTTGATCGCCTGAAAGCTTTGCTGGCCGAGCACATGAGCGACGAGCGCCTGCTGCTGACCTGGTTCGGCCAGTACATGACCGAGCCGCGCTACCCGGAACTGATCGTCGGCCCGGAAGAAGTCGAAGAAGAAGACTTTATCGCCAGCCTGGAACAAGGCGCTGTGCTGATCCGCAACCCGAGCGCGCGCATGGCCTGGTCCGAAGTCGATGACGACCTGCTGCTGTTCGCCAGCGGCCAGAGCCGTTACCTGCCGGGCAAACTGCGCGAACTGCTGAAATTGATCTGCGCTGCCGACGCCCTGCACACCGATAACCTCGGTGACTGGCTGAGCGACGAAGACGGCCGCGGCCTGCTGTGCGAGCTGGTCAAGCAAGGAAGCCTGGGGTTTGCTGATGAATAAAATTCACGTACGTGTCGCAGACTGGCAAAAGGACAACGCCGAGATCCGGCGCATTCGTGAGACGGTGTTCATCGCCGAGCAATCCGTTCCACCCGAGCTGGAATGGGATGCTGATGACGCAACAGCTGTGCATTTTCTGGCATTTGAAGGCGATTTCCCGATTGGCACCGCCCGCCTCCTGCCTGACGGCCACGTCGGCCGGGTGTCGGTGCTGAAAGACTGGCGCGGCTTGAAAGTCGGCGATGCGCTGATGCAAGCGGTGATCGGTGAAGCCGAAAAGCGCGGACTGAAGCAGCAAATGTTGAGCGCACAGGTACAGGCCACGGCGTTCTATGAGCGCCTGGGCTTCAGCCTGGTCAGTGAGGAATTCCTGGAAGCCGGGATTCCGCATGTGGACATGGTGCGGCATTCGGTCTGACACCCTGCCACCGATCGTTCCCACGCTCCGCGTGGGAACGATCACGCCCCGTCATTCTCGGATGCCGGGGCGTTTTGCTGTCTACGATTCAACTTGCCCCACTCCAGGCCGACAAACTGGCAATATCACCACTTCAAGATGTCGGAGATAACGGATATGTCCCTACGCACCCTGCTCACCACGCTGCTGATGGCCTGCAGTTTTTCGGCCATGGCGGCCACCGAGATCGTGCCACTGAACTACCGCACCAGTGCCGACATGCTGCCGATGGCCCAGGATTTCATTGGCAAGGAAGGCCAGGTCAGCGCCTACGGCAACCAACTGATCGTCAATGCCGATCAGCGCAAGATCGACGAACTTAAAGCCCTTATCGCCCAACTCGACACCCAACCCAAGCGCCTGCTGATCACTGTCGACACCAACGAAAACAACTTCCAGGGCGATCAGGGTTACTCGGTCAATGGCGCCAAACCGAGCCAGACTCGCATCATCAATCACAGTACCGACAGCCGTGACGGCGGGATTCAGCAGGTCCAGGCCAGCGAAGGGACGCCGGCACTGATCCAGGCCGGCCAGAGCGTTCCGCTCACCAGCACACAGACCGATTCCTACGGCGATCTGCGCAGCCAGACCGAATACCGCAACGTCACTCAAGGTTTCTATGTCACTGCCAGCGTCACCGGCGACATCGTTCACCTGGCGATCAGCACCAATCGTGACCGAATGAGCCAGGAACGTCCCGATGTAGTGAATGTGCAAAGTACCGACACCACTGTCACGGGACGACTAGGTGAATGGATCACCCTGGCCGGTGTGAACCGCCAGACTCAAGCCGATAAACAGGGTCAGACCCGCAGCTACTCGACTCAGGGCCGGGATGACATGACCCTGCGGGTGAAAGTCGATACTTTGGACTAATTCACCGAAAACTGACTGATTAGTCGTATTAGACCAAAGATGTAGTGCCATAAAAAAAGCACTACAAAACGTTTGACGATACAAAAAAGCAAAGGCATGATGGCCTCGCTCCCGCTAATCAGGGGCCCTGGCAAGGGCCTTCGAAGCGCCGTTCGCACCTACCCCGCGAGCCGCTTCGTGTCTGTACCGCCCACAAGGTGTGTTTGACGAGGTTGCCGACTGGAACGAAGTTGTCCCGAGGGACGGAAGCGTAATTAGGTAACCCGGCTCCACACTGAAGTTCGCACCAAGGCCCACGACGCCCGAATGCGCTCGCCAGTTCGCCCTTACCTGCTCACTTCCCCTCGAGCCCATCGTTCATCCCGTCGCCATCCCCGCCGAATCCGACTTGAATACCTAAGCTTCTGGTCAGCGAGCAGCCTTTTACGCCCCTCTAATTGCGTACTTGGCAGGAGCAGGAATTTTCCACCCAGACCTATGCGACGAGGTTTATCTCCATGGCACTGACACGCGAACAGCAAATTGCAGCCCTCGAAAAAGATTGGGCTGAAAACCCACGCTGGAAAGGCGTGACACGCGCTTACTCCGCTGCTGACGTCGTCCGCCTGCGTGGCTCGGTTCAACCTGAGCACACCTTTGCAAAATTGGGCGCCGAGAAGCTTTGGAACCTGGTAACCCAGGGCGCCAAGCCGTCCTTCCGCCCTGAGAAAGATTTCGTCAACTGCATGGGCGCCCTGACCGGCGGCCAGGCTGTACAACAAGTTAAAGCCGGTATCCAGGCGATCTACCTGTCGGGCTGGCAAGTCGCTGCGGACAACAACTCCGCCGAATCGATGTACCCGGATCAGTCGCTGTACCCGGTGGATTCGGTTCCAACCGTGGTCAAGCGCATCAACAACTCGTTCCGTCGTGCTGACCAGATCCAGTGGAAAGCCGGCAAAGGCCCGGGCGACGAAGGCTACATCGACTACTTCGCGCCGATCGTGGCTGATGCTGAAGCCGGTTTCGGCGGCGTACTGAACGCTTACGAGCTGATGAAGAGCATGATCGAAGCAGGCGCCGCTGGCGTTCACTTCGAAGACCAACTGGCTTCCGTGAAAAAATGCGGCCACATGGGCGGCAAGGTACTGGTTCCTACCCAGGAAGCTGTACAGAAGCTGACCGCTGCCCGTCTGGCGGCTGACGTTGCTGGTACTCCGACCATCATCCTGGCTCGTACCGACGCTAACGCGGCTGACCTGCTGACTTCCGACTGCGATCCGTACGACCAGCCGTTCGTAACTGGCGAACGTACCCAGGAAGGCTTCTACAAAGTGCGCGCCGGTCTCGACCAGGCCATCGCTCGCGGCCTGGCTTACGCTCCGTACGCCGACCTGATCTGGTGCGAAACCGCCAAGCCGGATCTGGACGAAGCTCGTCGCTTTGCCGAAGCGATCAAAAAGGAATACCCGGACCAACTGCTGTCGTACAACTGCTCGCCTTCCTTCAACTGGAAGAAAAACCTGGACGACGCGACCATCGCCAAGTTCCAGCGCGAACTGTCTGCCATGGGTTACAAGCATCAGTTCATCACCCTGGCCGGCATTCACAACATGTGGCACAGCATGTTCAACCTGGCGCACGACTACGCCCGTAACGACATGACTGCCTACGTGAAGCTGCAAGAGCAAGAGTTCGCTGACGCTGCCAAGGGTTACACCTTCGTGGCTCACCAGCAGGAAGTGGGCACCGGCTACTTCGACGACATGACCACTGTGATTCAAGGTGGCTCGTCTTCGGTAACCGCGCTGACCGGTTCGACTGAAGAAGAACAGTTCCACTGATCTGCTTCACCTGAGCAAACGGCCGTTGCAGACCGAATAGAAAGCTAACTGCAACGTCGCACATCTGACGCCCCGACTGGTTCGGGGCGTTTTTTTTGCCTCGGATCTAGCGAGCGGACTCGCTCGTGAAAGCTGTCGACCGTCACCTCCTCGGTAACCGCGCTTTGTTTCCGGTTCGCCAGTTCAATAGTTCAGACGATGAAGTTCACCAGCCGGTTGGGCACCACAATCATCCTGCCAGCCCCTTTCAGGTGGTTGCGCAACCCTGCGTCGGATGACGCCCTGCACCGAATGGCGTCATGCTCGGCATCAGCCTCGATCATAATGTGCCCGCGCAACTTGCCATTTATCTGCACCATCATTTTTACTTCGTCCTGTTTCAAGGCTTCGCTGTCCGGCATGGGCCACGGACTGTCGTAAATATCCCCCTCGAACCCAACCTCCGTCCAAAGGACCTGAGTGATGTGCGGCGTCACTGGGTGCAAAACCTGTAACAGGAAGACCATGGCCTCGCGGCGAATCGGCTGACTGGCCCCCCTGTCCCCCTCCAGCACCTTGAGCATTTTCATTGCGCCCGAAACGACGGTGTTGTATTGCAATCGTTCGTAATCGTTGTTGATCTGCTGCAGCAAACGATGCGTCTCAAAGCGCACGCGTTTCGATTCAGCCGTGTCTTCAACCCGATCATCTGCCCAGCACCGAGACTGCTCGTCGTGGAAGAAACTCCAGAGCCGGCGCAGAAAGCGATAGGCTCCTTCAACGCCGCTATCGCTCCAGATCGTGTCCTGATCAGGAGGCCCTGCAAAGATCGTGAAAAGTCGGGCGGTGTCAGCGCCGAACTTGTTAATGATGTCTTTCGGCTCGACGACGTTATTCTTCGATTTGGACATTTTTTCCACGCCACCGATGATGACGGGCAAACCGTCCTCAAGCGCCGTAGCCCTCAAAGGACGGTTTTTTTCGTCATATTCGACCACCACCTGCGCGGGGTAAAACCACTGCAGGCTACCGTCGTCGGCTTTTCGGAAATAGCTTTCACGCAAGAGCATGCCTTGGGTAAACAGGTTCTTGAACGGCTCGCTGAAATCCACCAGCCCTTCGTCACGCATGGCTCGTGCCCAGAACCTCGCATAGAGCAAATGCAACACCGCATGCTCGATACCACCGATGTATTGATCGATTGGCATCCAGTAACGACTGCCGGAGCCAACCATCGAGGTATCGCTATCAGGATCGCAATAACGCATGAAATACCAGCTCGAATCGACGAAGGTATCCATGGTGTCTGTTTCTCTCTGCGCTGCCGCTCCGCAGCGTGGGCAATCCACATGGCGAAACGACTTATGCGCCAGCAACGGGTTGCCGCTTCCATCCGGCACGCAATCAGTAGGCAATACGACCGGCAAGTCCGAATAAGGCACCGGCACGTCACCACATTGCTCACACTGGATGACAGGAATCGGCGTCCCCCAGTAACGTTGCCGTGAGATCCCCCAGTCGCGCAGGCGCCAAGTCGTAGTCTTCTCTCCCATTCGGCGATCAATCAGCGCAGCGGTTATCGCTTGGGCCGCCTCTGCAACAGAGAGGCCATCGTAGACACCTGAGTTGATGAGGTGCCCCTCTCGACGAGTGCAGTTGTCGGACCAGAACTTCGGGTCGAATACGTGATCGTCCCAGGCGATGACTGGGCGGACGGCCAAGCCATATTGATTGGCAAATTCAAAGTCGCGCTCATCGTGCGCAGGCACCCCCATCAGGGCTCCGTCACCATACTCGCCGAGCACATAATTGGTTATCCACAGCTCAACAGGCTCACCGGTCAACGGATGCTCCACATGCAAGCCACAGTGGACGCCAAACTTGCTCTGACTGCCGGACGGGCCGGAATCCGCCGTTTGTCGGCAGGTTTGCACCTGTGGCTCCAACCCAGGGTTGAGCTCCAGGGCATACTTGGCCAGTGTATGTTCAGGGGATATGGCACAGAAGGTGACGCCCATGAGCGTATCGATACGGGTGGTAAATACCCAGAGTTTGCCTTCGTCGATCACTTGTCCAGCAGCGTCCTGAATTCGGTGGGCAAATGCCAAACGCACTCCTGCGACCTTCCCTATCCAGTTGCGCTGCATGGTGCGGACCCTATCCGGCCAACCATCCAGAGTGTCGATTGCCGAGAGCAATTCCTCGGCATACTGGGTTATACGCAGGTAGTAACCCGGTATCTGCCGCCTTTCGACGAGAGCCCCCGAACGCCAACCTCGACCGTCGATCACTTGCTCATTGGCCAGCACCGTTTGATCGACAGGGTCCCAATTGACTACCTGGGTTTTCTTGTAGGCCACGCCCTTTTCCAGCAATTTGAGGAAAAACCACTGACTCCACTTGTAGTATTCAGGGTCGCAAGTGGCAATCTCCCGGGACCAATCGAAGGCAAGCCCCAAAGGCTGCATTTGCGATTTCATGTCCGCGATATTCAATAGCGTCCACTGCGCTGGCGAAACACCCGATTTCATAGCTGCGTTTTCTGCAGGCAAGCCAAAGGCATCCCATCCCATAGGCATCAGGACATTGAATCCTTTCATGCGCATATGGCGAGCCAACATGTCGTTGATCGTATAGTTGCGTACATGCCCCATGTGCAACTTTCCCGATGGATAGGGAAGCATCGAGCAGGCATAGAATTTAGGCCGGCAAGTATCTTCAATCGCCCTGAATACATCATTTTCAAGCCATTGGGCCTGAGCCGTACTTTCAACAGAGGCCGCGTCGTACTGTGCTCGCATAGAGTGTTCCTCACCTGTGCTGGAGCTGAGCGACAAGACTCGATCAACCCACAATTCCTTTGTTAGTTCTCGATCGGTGTTTCGGATGCAGCCCTTAGTCGAGCGATGTGGTGCGGGGTAATACAACTGCCCTGTGTCCGACAAAAAAACAGATGCCTCCAAATGCGATGCCCAGAACCCCATAGAGGCTCCAACTCAACGGGAAACCAACGCCAGCGATCAGCCAGGCTCCCAGCCCCACGGACACCATCCTCGCCCCCGCCAGTACGACAGGAACAAGAGAAAAGAGCGTAGGTTGCGTTTGCAATGGAGCTTTTTGCGAGATGAGCGCGGTGACGTAGGTAACGCTGAGAATCTCACCTAGCGTCCAGAAAAAAACAAAAAACAGAATCAGCGCCGTATGTTCGAAAAAGGCATAGGCGCCGAATCCAACACTGTAGAAAATCGCGGCAAAAGCCAAATTGGTGAGCGGCTCGAAACGCGACGTCAATGCAATCAGCGACTGCGTCAACAGTATCACCAGCAGCGCATTGACGATTCCTACTGCACCGAACAGGCTGGCAGCCTTCCCTGCCGTTACCACATCAAGCCACAACGGCAGATGGTACTCACGCTGTGCATCCAGCACCGCCAACGCAAAGAACATGACGCCCGCAGCAATCACGACATGCGGTATGCCAGCCATCATGCCAATTGAAGTTTCCCTTGTTGCAGGTTTGCTGCCGTGGCTTTCCGGCAGAGACAGACAGGCACTTGAGAACAGGCACAACACACTGGTGACTAGCGCAAAAAACATTAGGTAGACGCTATCGAGGGCCAGTAAATATCCGCCAATGACAAACAACAGAGCCGCTCCCAGATTGCTGGCCAGATGCAAATAGCCAAAAAAGGCGACGCGGTTACTATCGTTAGCCGTCAAGGACGTCAAGATACTGAACACAGGTGTGACCAGCCCCGCGCAGAACATGAACAGCAAAACCATGGCAATGGATGCGACCGGCGCACTGAACAAAATCCCGAACAACAAGCATACAAATGAACATACAGAAGAGCAGACCAACAGTGTCCTGAACGTATAGCGTCCGACCAACGCTCCTCCCAACACGTTACCCACGAGAAAAAACGCCGACATCAGCGTAATCACCAATGCCACCCCGGCACTATCGAGCCGGTAATGACGCTGGAAAAACAAAGCGGCGAAGGGACCCAAGGCATTCGTCATGACGAACAGCAATCGGAGCAGCACGATATTGCGCATCCCAGTGCCCAAACCGCTCATTATCAGCAATGGCTTCACTACTGAACTGCTTCCTTCACATCGCTCTTGCTGCCCTCATTGCCGCTTCCCTGCATTACCGCCATCAGGAATGTTTTCAGATCCGAAGACGCCGGCACGACTACACGCAGAATGTTTTCAAGTAACCCGAAACTGTGAGGATATTGGGAACAGTCGCTTACGCGAATGTTTGCCCGTGCGAACGCCTTGGCCAAACGGCCGTCGCTATGGTCTTCCAATAGTAGAAAGTTCGTTTCGCTATCGAAAACGACGATTCCGTAAACCCGGCAAAACTCGATTATCTCGTTTTTGACCTGCGCCAGTTCATGGTGGGCTTGCTCTAGTGCTTTACGGTTATTCAAACAGAACAGGGCAGCTTTCACCGCTACGTGGTTGATATCCCAAGGCCCTCGCACCTTCAACAACTCGCGAATTGATTCCGGATGCGTGACGACATACCCCAAACGCAATCCGGCAAGGCCGAAATACTTGGAGAATGAGCGAATGACGAACAATTGCCTGACTGAGCTGAACGCGTCCAGGCAGGTCTGCTGCAAATATTCAAAGTAGCTCTCATCAACAATTACTGGCTTGTTCAGTCTCACACAAGCCTCGACCAGAACCTTCAATTGTTCAGCGTCGATTCGCGCGCCCAACGGATTATTGGGATTGCACAGAATCAGCCCGTGGCTCGCCTGCAAGGCTTCGAGGATGGCTTTGGTCGGGAGAATGAAATGCTGTGTTTGCTTCTCGAATCCCACAATCACCGGTTCTACACCATTCACACTGAGCATCTGGTAATAGAAAGAAAATACCGGAGACGGAATGACCACCCGATCCCCTGGTGAAAACAGCAAGCGCACTACCAAGTCGATTGCCTGATCCGCACCATTGGTCAGCAGCAGGCTGTCGGTCGAAACCTTGCAGTAGTTTGCCAGCTCGGCCAGCAGCGGCTGATAGTTAGGGTAGGTAAACAGATCCCGGGCCTGTAACTCGGTGGCAATGAATCTCAGCAGAAAATCGTTTAAAAACTGATTTTCGTTCAAATCCAGCAACACCGACGAGAGGTCGCGTTCAGGTACCTTCCATAACCCGGAACGCTTGATATGCTCATGAACCTTCATCTGTGCATACCCCCGTAGATCACCTGCTCACCCGATTCGTACATGTGCTGCACCTGTTCATCGCTCGCGTACACGACCGACTTGCCAGTGGCTGCCGACAAACACTGGCTGGTGATCAGCCGACTGATTTCCGCAGTGAATGCCACAGCACGATGAAACGCCTCAGACAGGTCACGGCCGAAACTGGTGATGCCATGACCGGGCATGACAATACAGTTGGTGTCATGCGCGCATTGTCCAATGGCGCTGACGTCCAGTTCGATGTTCACACCTTCGCGAAGAATGCACGGTGGCTTGCCCATCACCAGCGCGGTGTCATTGGACACATACGCCATCTCACGCCACTGCATGACAGCAAAAAAAGAAATGACTTCATTGGGATGAAGATGCACGGTGGCATTAACGTCAGAGCGACACCGCATGATTTCCCGGTGCATTTGATGTCCTGCACTAGGGCGAAAACGACCATGCAGCAGCTCATTGGATTGCATATCCAGCACCGCCAGATGCTCAAGACCGCACTCTTCCAGCGACACGCCTCGGTGCTTGGTGTAGATCACTTCTCGCCGCCAGTACGGGCAATGGTTGCGTATCGCAATATTACCCAAGGTATTGACCAGTAATTGCCGCGCCGCCAACCGCTGACCGTATTGAAGAATACTGTTGCCGATCGCCAGGTCGAACCAGGTCGGCAATCCAGGCTTCGAAGCCTCAGGACCTGCAAGTTTCAACTCAGGCATATCCCTTCGCCTCCATCCGTGCGCAATCAGGATTGATGACGGTGTCCACCCTTTCCCCTCGCAGCAAACTCAGCATCGCTCCCAAAGCACGGGCCTTCAACTGACCCAGCGATCGCTCGCTGTAAAACGCGGCATGGGGTGTCAGCAATACACGTTCATGATCGATTAACGCCTGTGGGGGGGCCGGTTCTTCCTGCAGCACGTCCAGGAATGCCATGGACACAAGCCCGGACTGCAAGGCCCGCTGCAACGCGTCGGTATCGACAATTGCGCCCCGCGCAGTATTGACCAGAGTTGCACCCCGCTTCATGCGTGAAAAACACCGGTCGTTCAGCAGGTGTCGCGTATCGGGGGTGAGGGGCAGATGCAGCGATATGACATCTGCCCTAGCGAACAAAGACTCCAGTGACCCGCCCTCTGCAATGCCTTCAACACATTTCTCAACGCAAGGATCGTAATAGCAGATCTGATAACCCATGGCAGCCGCCCTGCGCGCCAATGCCTGCCCCGTTGCCCCATAGCCGATCAGCCCCAGAACCGTGTCGCGGCACGCTTTAACTTCACCGGAATGCGCTCTCCAACTCCAACCGCCTCGCCTGGTATGCGCGGCGTAATCGAGAAGCTTTCGCTGGGCGGACAATATGAGCGCCATGGCGTGCTCCGCGACTTCCTCTACCCCCACCGAACCAATATTGGAGAGCAGAATGCCCTTCGTGCTCAAGGCCTCGACATCGACATCATCAAGACCGATGGTCGCCTTCACCAACGCCCGGCAACGATGCATTTTGGCAACTAACGGCTCATCGATGACGACCGAATGAAAGGCAATAATGCCGTCGGCCCGGGCGAGTTGCTCATCCGATGGATTGGACGTCACCTCAACTGCATACGGCTGCTGCTCTGGCCCACAGCAGTACTCCCCCGGCTCGACATAATTCACTCGCAACGAATCGATCATCAGAATATTCATGAATGCTCCTCTTTCCCTGTCGGCAACATTGATTGCTGTTTCAAACGTCCCGGTTAACTACCCTCAAGTACTTAGATAGTTGCAGTTCATGCCGATGTGCTTTTCCTTGGCCAAGGCATAGATACAGGTAGCAGTCACCATATCTTGACTGGCATGCCCGACGCTGCGGAAGTAACTCAGACCACGCTTCAGCATTGCCGGCGGAGAATGATCGGCAACCAATGCACTCATCTCACGGATGTCCTTTTCGCCGATTATCGATAACGCTAAAGCCTGAGAAATTTCTCCCGACTCACATCGAGCGCAACCCAGATGGTCAACATGAACCTGAGCATCAGCCAACATTGCAGGGTCGATCTCACACGCCAGCAGCGAACTGCCGCCAATGGCGTTTACATGGGCGGATGGTTTCAGTTGGTGCGCCATAATCAGCGGTTGCGCACGATCATGGGACGTTGTCGTGCAGACGATGTCAGCATCGGCCAGCGCCTCATCCATACTTCGCACCGCAGTGATCGGCAGCGACAGTTCATTGGAAAGACGTTCGGCCAAAGCGACACTTTGATTAAATCGACGCGAAAACACCTTGATCCACCCCAACTCCCGGATGGTGGTCATCGCTCTTATATGCGCCGCAGCTTGGGTACCGGCACCGATGACGGCCAAATTAAGCCGCTCATGCGGGCAAAGCTTGTCCGTCGCCAAGGCACTCATGGCACTGGTACGGAGGGCAGTAAGGGTCGCCCCGTCGAGTATCGCCAGTAACTGCCCGGTTTCGATATCCATCAACAAAACCGCGCCATTGACTGACGATAACCCCCGCTCTGCGTTGCCTGGATGAAATGACGACACCTTAATCCCCAGTGTCTGGCTCTGGGGTATAAATGCCGGCATGAACAGTGAGAAAGCTCTTTGTCGCTCATGTGTAATGATCAAACGTTGTGGGACCACCGGGGACGCCAACGCAAACCCTCTATGAGCCTCCTCCAGTGCCTGGACAAGCCTTGGAAAATTGATACAGCGCTCAATGTCTTCACTGTTCAGAAGCAGCATGGCAATTCCTTGTTCCATTGATGCTGTTCGAAAGGGCCTGTCATTCCTGGAGCTGCGGTTGATCACCGCCAGCCAGGTCTGCGACCAGAATCTCGGAATGGCGCTGCCTTATCCGACGGGGTAGTCCTGCGACATACCGTTCCGGGGAACTAGAAATGTACGCAAGTAAGTGATCACCGGTGTTCCACCCTGCTTGCGTCCAATGACCTTGATGGTGACGATGCCTTGCCCTGGACGCGACCGGGATTCGCGCTTGGAAACCACCTCACTCTCAGCGTACAAGGTGTCACCAACATAGACCGGGTTCGGCAATCGAATCTCGTCCCAGCCCAGATTTGCGATCGCACGCGCACTCATGGTTGCCACTGTCATTCCGCTGACAATGGACAGTGTCACCGAACTGTTGACCAACAACTTCTTGAATTCGGTTTGCTGTGCATACGCAAGATCGATATGCGCAGGATGGTTATTCATATTGATTAATGACTGCCAGATATTATCCAACTCCGTTACGGTACGGCCGGGCCGGTGCTCGAAAATATCACCCACCACAAACTGTTCGTAATGCAGGCCATAGGACTCGCGATATCGATTTTCACCGATCCGCTCGTGGGCCAGAATCATCGGTTCCATTGCCTTTTCCTCACCGACCCAACTCTTGAGCGCGCTGGATCAATTTTCTTGCTTGTTTTACAAACGGAGGGCCCACCATCAGGTTCTTCAATTTCGTAATTTTTTCGCCGCTGTTTTCCGAAGCCTGCACAATTGCCAATGCATGCTCATATTCAGCAACGGACGGAGTGAAGACTTCATTGATAGTGGATATTTGCTTTGGATGAATGGCCGTCTTGCCACTGAAACCCAACTCCCGGACGTCACGGCACTCTTGCAGAAGTCCCATCTCATCATCGAGTTTGAAGTAGGCGGTGTCGAACACAGGGATCCTCGCCGCACTGCCAGCCGAGACGATGCTCGCGCGAGCATGCAGCATATTGGCCCAACCTCCGATAGTGACACCCAGGCTGGCCGCATAGTCGGCGGAGCCGAAGATCAGTCCATCAGCACTGGACGCGATGGTGTGAATATCACGTAGACAGGCTGGCGTCTCAACCGTAACCAGAATCTTTGGACTCTCTCCGTCGCGGCTCAAATTGGCTCGTACAATATCTATTTCAGCAGCCGCCTCGGTCATCGCCATGACGATGAACTCGGGTCGCTGATCAAGCGATTGCACCAGCAGCAGATCAAGCAATCCCTGATTATCGCGCAGAGGGTTAATTCGCAGCGCCGTGCGCTGCGAGACATGGCCACGGTAGAACTGCTCGACACACAACCGTGCTTGAACCTTCTGTGGGAGTGGCACGCCATCCTCCAGGTCAATCACCATTACATCAGTCAGATTATTCTTAGCGTATTGCCCGGGGTACAAAGCAGAGCAGTACAGTAAGCTTCTTGGTGTGGGATTGATCATCATGTCCTCTCAATACTGGGCTGGTTTCAAGCTCAGACGAACCCTTTCGATCTCCGCCTTAACTGCGGAGCAGAACCCCAGAACATCGCCTTGGGACATGTCTGCACGCATCATCACGCGCAAACCGGATTTATTCCTGGCCACAATCGGGAAGAAGACTGCCGAGGTGTAATACCCACGCTTGAATACCCCCTCGGAAACGCCAATCGCCATATCCGGACTGTCCAAGGGAATAACCCGAATAGGCAAACCCGATCCCGCGTGTTCCGTCACAAACAAGCTGTCGAACAGGCGGATATTGGAATTGAGTTTCTCCTGCAAAACGGCCAGTTCACTGGTCTTGTGAATATCCAGGGAAGCCATGGCCGCGCCAACAGTGGCGGGGTTTACATATTGCGAATAGGACATCGGCCCGCCAAAACGGCGGAAAACCTCGTGATAATTGGACTTTTCCGACATATATATACCGCCACCATTGGCACCAAACGCCTTGGCCAATGAATAAACCAGTATGGTTCGCGGATTAAGCTCAGGCATGAAAGTACGAATATAGCCCTCTCCCTTCTCGCCATAGGCACTTAATGAATGAGAATCATCGAAGTATAGAAATAGCCCATATTTGTCCTGCAAAGCCAACAGTCGCTCAACAGGCGCACTTCCCCCCATACTGTAAGCACCGTCAGCAACATACGCGACCAAAGGATGGCGCTTACACATATCCTCAATAAAGTCGACATCATTATGATTGCAAGTGACAACTTGCGTTTCATCACCACAGATGGCCTTTACCTGATTCAGAGCAAAGTGGGCATGCTTATCAAAAATCAAAACAGGGCGCTGGCCATCAGTAAACATCCCGGCTGCCAGTAAGGGTAAAGACGCGACAATGCCCGCGCTGCAGGAAGTCGCGGTGAACGCTCGACAAGCAAAATGTGCCGATAAGGCTTCTTCAAGTTCATCGAGTTCTTTCAGCCTTATTCTGATACGTGAGGTGGGCAAATTCACAGTACCGCAACTCAACACATAATCTGCGGCACGTCGAGCCAGACGCTCATCGACTTCAAGACCCAAATATGAACACGAGCACATATTCATGAATAAATGACCATTCTGGTCCTGCATACGTCCCTGCTGAGCATGCTTGATACTCAAATCGGTCAGCCCCGAATTTTGCGCAAGCGCCCAAGAGGGATTACCGATCTCTACCGACCTGGCGGTGTTTATAAACTTATTTATTTGCTCAGACATACATGACCTCTCTCTATGGACTTAAGAGTCAGACTAATACTGATTTCAATGCCATCTATCTAGCCATCTAATTTACCTAATGGCAGCGTACTATCAATCTCATAAAATCAAATTCCACCAATGCTTAGGAAAGTTCGCTCATTGAAAAGTGAATGATCCGTAGGAATTTTCTGAGAATTTCCGCTCATATTCAAAACACAACAGATAACCGCGTCCGACCCCCACAAACTTGGAATAAAAACCCCAACCCAGAACCGCAACACGAGGCAACAAACGAAGACACTACTATTAGAATTCACGCTAGCAAAAAGCGACGCACCGTCTACATTCAAGTATCACGCCATATTCATACGTTATGCACACGACCAGCAAACTCTCTGCGGAGTATTAACTCATCATGAATGGAAGACTAAGAGGCAAGCGAGCGCTTATAACAGGTGCATCGGCAGGCATTGGAAGAGCTATAGCCGAAACCTACATTGCCCAGGGCGCCGATGTTTTCATTACCGCCCGCACTGACGAGGCTGGGGCTCGTGCAGTAATTGCATTAGCTGAACAAGTTGGCCAGCGGGCCGGCTTCACCCTTATGGATGCCGCAAGCACCAGCATTGATGCACTCTTTGAAGAAGCGCAAGCAGCCGTTGGTCCCTTGGATATACTCGTCAACAATCCGGCATTCATAACCCGTACTCCGTTTCTTGAGCTGAGCGAAGACGAGTACGAACGCACCCTTGCGGTCAACCTCCGCTTTCCATTTTTTATGGCTCAACGCTTTGCAAAAGACTGCATCGCTCGCAAACAGGGCGGCAGCATCATTAACATTTCATCGGTCAGTGCCTTCAAGGCGGTCAGTCGAATGTCAGCTTATCAGGCAAGCAAAGCAGCACTGTCGATGCTTACTCGAAGCTGCGCGGTAGAACTGGCACCCTATGGCATCAGAGTCAACACGATTTCACCGGGGCTGACCGCGACCAGTGGTAACGCCAATCAGTGGCGGGACTCCCCAGAGATTTGGCAAAACAGGAAAAAGGAGATTCCCATGCAGCGTGCTGGAATGCCTGCAGATATGGCAGGCGCTGCCATCCTGCTGGCATCTGATGAGTCATCTTGGATGACCGGTGCGGATCTGGTAATCGATGGGGGACACAGCTGCACATAAAGAACCCGGAAAGTCGCGGGGCACGCTGATCGCCGCACCGCCGGCTGCCACAGGGAATGCGAGAAGCCGCAAACGGTGCGGAAAACCTTGATCCGGAGCATTTTCTCGATCAGGAAAAGAAGGTAAAACGACCCCGGCCACTACTTGTAGTAACGCGCATATAAGACAACTTTCCGACCCTCACCCCATTAGACAGTTTGAAAACCGGCACAAACAGTATTGATTATCATTTAGCTGTCGCTATATTCGTTACATTCCCAACAAAACAATATTGATGAAATTCCGGCTAATGCCCGAACCGCATGGGCTGCGGAGCTTTGGAGGTACGCTATGTCCTTATTCCTGTAAATAATTTCGCTATCTGAATTTTACTTGCACGGTGTTGTGCCATAAAATCAGCGGGATTGATTGCTGCGACATATCGTCACTGCTTTATTTCTTTTCAAGCTCAGAGACCTTTGCTCTCTGTTAAGGATTACCAGCATGCCCGAAGCGACAGGACTCATGGCCCACAACTGGGGCTTTGCCATTTTCCTTCTGGGCGTTGTCGGCCTTTGTGCCTTCATGCTCGGCGTTTCCAGCCTCCTCGGGTCAAAAGCCTGGGGCCGCAGCAAAAACGAACCGTTCGAATCCGGCATGCTGCCTACAGGTGGCGCCCGTCTGCGGCTCTCTGCAAAATTCTATCTGGTCGCGATGCTCTTCGTGATCTTCGATATCGAAGCCCTTTTTCTCTTTGCCTGGTCTGTGTCCGTCCGCGAAAGCGGCTGGACCGGATTCGTCGAAGCTCTCGTTTTCATAGCAATTCTGTTGGCAGGTCTTGTCTACCTATTTCGAGTGGGCGCCCTTGACTGGGCTCCGGCAGCTCGTCTTAAGCGGCAAGCGAAGCTGAAACAATGAGGCTTTGGCAATGCAATACAATCTCACCAGGATCGACCCCGATGCTCCTAACGAGCAGTATCCGATTGGCGAACGGGAAACCGTTTCCGATCCGTTAGAAGATCAAGTCCACAAAAACATTTTCATGGGCAAGCTCGAAGACGTGCTTAACGGCACGATCAACTGGGGGCGCAAGAACTCCCTGTGGCCGTACAACTTCGGTCTTTCGTGCTGCTACGTGGAAATGACCACCGCCTTCACGGCGCCCCACGACATCGCGCGCTTTGGCGCCGAGGTTATCCGGGCATCGCCGCGTCAGGCGGATTTCATGGTTATCGCCGGTACCTGCTTCATCAAGATGGCGCCGATCATCCAGCGTCTCTACGAGCAAATGCTCGAACCTAAATGGGTTATCTCCATGGGTTCGTGCGCCAACTCCGGTGGCATGTACGACATCTACTCCGTCGTTCAAGGGGTGGACAAGTTCCTGCCCGTGGACGTCTACGTGCCTGGCTGCCCGCCCCGCCCAGAAGCTTTTTTGCAAGGCTTGATGCTCTTGCAGGAGTCGATTGGACAGGAGCGTCGTCCGCTTTCCTGGGTCGTCGGCGATCAAGGCGTGTACCGCGCCGAGATGCCTTCGCAAAAGGAACAGCGCCGCGAACAGCGAATCGCAGTCACCAACCTGCGCAGCCCCGACGAAGTCTGATCCAGACCTGCTTCTTTTATAGAACGAGAACCTGGCTTCATTCTTTACGTTGACCGAAAGCGATAAATAACCATGACTACAGGCAGTGCTCTGTACATCCCGCCTTATAAGGCAGACGACCAGGATGTGGTCGTCGAACTGAACAACCGTTTTGGCCCCGAGGCGTTCACCGCCCAGCCTACTCGCACCGGCATGCCGGTGCTTTGGGTTGCCCGCGCCAAACTCGTCGAAGTCCTGACCTTCCTGCGCAACCTGCCCAAGCCGTACGTCATGCTTTATGACCTGCACGGCGTGGACGAGCGTCTGCGCACCAAGCGTCAAGGGCTGCCAAGCGGCGCCGACTTCACTGTGTTCTATCACTTGATGTCGATCGAACGTAATAGTGACGTAATGATCAAGGTCGCCTTGTCCGAGAGCGACCTCAGCGTGCCGACCGTGACCGGCATCTGGCCGAACGCAAACTGGTACGAGCGTGAAGTGTGGGACATGTACGGCATCAACTTTGCCGGTCACCCGCACCTGACCCGCATCATGATGCCGCCGACCTGGGAAGGTCACCCGTTGCGCAAGGACTTCCCGGCCCGCGCCACCGAGTTCGACCCGTTCAGCCTGACCCTGGCCAAGCAACAGCTTGAGGAAGAAGCTGCGCGCTTCAAGCCTGAAGACTGGGGCATGAAGCGTTCCGGTGCGAACGAGGACTACATGTTCCTCAACCTCGGTCCTAACCACCCTTCCGCGCACGGTGCGTTCCGCATCATTCTGCAGCTGGACGGTGAAGAGATCGTCGACTGCGTGCCGGACGTCGGTTACCACCACCGTGGTGCCGAGAAGATGGCCGAGCGTCAGTCCTGGCACAGCTTCATTCCGTACACCGACCGTATCGACTACCTCGGCGGCGTGATGAACAACCTGCCGTACGTGCTCTCGGTCGAGAAGCTGGCCGGCATCAAGGTGCCCGAGAAGGTCGACGTCATCCGCATCATGATGGCCGAGTTCTTCCGGATCACCAGCCACCTGCTGTTCCTGGGGACTTACATCCAGGACGTCGGCGCCATGACCCCGGTGTTCTTCACGTTCACCGACCGTCAGAAGGCGTACACGGTGATCGAAGCCATTACCGGTTTCCGTCTGCACCCGGCCTGGTACCGCATCGGTGGCGTCGCTCACGACCTGCCGCGTGGCTGGGAAAAACTGGTGAAAGACTTCATCGACTGGATGCCAAAGCGTCTGGACGAATACCAGAAAGCCGCACTGGACAACAGCATCCTGCGTGGCCGGACCATCGGCGTCGCCGCCTACAACACCAAAGAAGCCCTGGAATGGGGCGTCACCGGTTCCGGCCTGCGTTCGACCGGTTGCGATTTCGACCTGCGCAAGGCTCGCCCGTACTCCGGTTACGAGAACTTCGAATTCGAAGTGCCGCTGGCGGCCAATGGCGATGCCTACGACCGCTGCATCGTGCGTGTCGAAGAAATGCGCCAGAGCCTGAAGATCATCGAGCAGTGCATGCGCAACATGCCGGAAGGCCCGTACAAGGCGGATCACCCGCTGACCACGCCGCCACCGAAAGAGCGCACCCTGCAGCACATCGAGACCCTGATCACGCACTTCCTGCAAGTTTCGTGGGGCCCGGTCATGCCGGCCAACGAATCCTTCCAGATGATTGAAGCGACCAAGGGCATCAACAGTTATTACCTGACGAGCGATGGCGGCACCATGAGCTACCGCACCCGGATTCGCACCCCAAGCTTCCCGCACCTGCAGCAGATCCCTTCGGTGATCAAAGGCAGCATGGTCGCGGACTTGATTGCGTACCTGGGTAGTATCGATTTCGTTATGGCCGACGTGGACCGCTAAGCATGAACAGCACGCTTATCCAGACAGACCGTTTCGCCCTGAGCGAAACCGAGCGCTCGGCCATCGAGCACGAGCTGCATCACTACGAAGACCCGCGCGCGGCGTCGATCGAAGCCTTGAAGATCGTCCAGAAGGAACGTGGCTGGGTGCCTGATGGCGCGCTCTACGCCATCGGCGAGATCCTCGGCATCCCGGCCAGCGACGTTGAAGGCGTGGCGACGTTCTATAGCCAGATCTTCCGTCAGCCGGTCGGCCGTCACATCATTCGCGTCTGCGACAGCATGGTCTGCTACATCGGCGGCCATGAATCGGTAGTCAGCGAAATCCAGAGCAATCTGGGCATCGGCTTGGGTCAGACCACCGCCGACGGTCGTTTCACCCTGCTGCCGGTCTGCTGCCTCGGCAACTGCGACAAGGCGCCGGCGTTGATGATCGACGACGACACATTCGGTGATGTGCAGCCTGCCGGCGTTGCCAAATTGCTCGAGGGCTACGTATGACCCTGACTTCCTTCGGTCCAGCCAACCGCATCAAGCGGTCGGCCGAGACTCACCCGCTCACCTGGCGTCTGCGTGACGACGGCGAAGCCGTTTGGCTCGACGAGTACCAGGCCAAGAACGGTTACGCGGCTGCGCGCAAGGCCTTCGCCGACATGGCTCAGGACGACATCGTCCAGACCGTGAAGGACTCCGGTCTTAAAGGTCGCGGCGGTGCAGGCTTCCCCACAGGCGTGAAGTGGGGCCTGATGCCCAAGGACGAATCCATCAACATCCGCTACCTGCTGTGCAACGCGGACGAGATGGAACCGAACACCTGGAAAGACCGCATGCTGATGGAGCAACTGCCCCATCTGCTGATCGAAGGCATGCTGATCAGTGCTCGCGCGCTGAAAACCTACCGTGGCTACATCTTCCTGCGTGGCGAATACACCACCGCCGCCAAGCACCTGAACCGTGCCGTCGAAGAAGCCAAGGCAGCGGGCCTGCTGGGCAAGAACATCCTGGGCAGCGGCTTCGATTTCGAGCTGTTCGTCCACACCGGCGCCGGGCGTTACATCTGCGGTGAAGAAACCGCACTGATCAACTCCCTCGAAGGCCGCCGCGCCAACCCGCGCTCCAAGCCGCCCTTCCCTGCCGCCGTGGGCGTGTGGGGCAAGCCGACTTGCGTGAACAACGTTGAAACCCTGTGCAACGTGCCGGCGATCATTGCCGACGGCGTGGACTGGTACAAATCGTTGGCCCGCGAAGGCAGTGAAGACATGGGCACCAAGCTCATGGGCTTCTCCGGCAAGGTCAAGAACCCGGGCCTGTGGGAATTGCCGTTCGGCGTCACCGGTCGCGAGTTGTTCGAAGACTACGCCGGCGGCATGCGCGACGGTTACAAGCTCAAGTGCTGGCAGCCTGGTGGCGCCGGTACCGGTTTCCTGTTGCCGGAACACCTGGACGCGCAAATGTACGCCGGCGGCATCGCCAAAGTGGGCACCCGTATGGGTACCGGCCTGGCCATGGCGGTGGACGACAGCGTCAACATGGTTTCCCTGCTGCGCAACATGGAAGAGTTCTTCTCCCGCGAATCCTGCGGTTTCTGCACCCCATGCCGTGACGGTTTGCCGTGGAGCGTCAAGCTGCTGCGCGCGATCGAGAACGGTGAAGGGCAAGCCGGCGATATCGAGACCCTGCTGGGTCTGGTCGGTTTCCTCGGCCCAGGCAAGACCTTCTGTGCTCACGCACCGGGCGCCGTGGAGCCGTTGGGCAGCGCAATCAAATACTTCCGCCATGAGTTCGAAGCCGGCATCGCGCCTACCAGCGCCGTCGTCCCGCCTCTGGCAAGGCCGATCGTAGTCGGCGCGTAAACGCTTAAAGAAGCGAAGGGTCCGTGCCCTTCGCTTTGTCGTGTGATGACGCCTTGAACGGCTGTGTTGATTCACGCGAACAACAAGATTCCATTAGCCACGCCCGCTGACACCGGGCCAACGAAGAACTTTGAACCATGGCCACTATCCACGTAGACGGCAAAGAGCTCGAAGTCGATGGGGCAGACAACCTGTTACAGGCATGTCTGTCGCTAGGCCTCGATATCCCTTATTTCTGCTGGCACCCAGCCCTTGGCAGCGTTGGCGCTTGCCGCCAGTGCGCGGTCAAGCAGTACACCGACGAAAACGACAAGCGTGGTCGGATCGTCATGTCGTGCATGACCCCCGCCACCGACGGCAGCTGGATCTCCATCGATGACGAAGAAGCGAAAGTGTTTCGCGCCAGCGTCGTTGAATGGCTGATGACCAACCACCCTCACGACTGCCCGGTCTGTGAGGAAGGCGGTCACTGCCATCTGCAAGACATGACAGTGATGACCGGCCACAACGAACGCCGTTATCGCTTCACCAAGCGTACTCACCAGAACCAGCAACTGGGCCCGTTCATTTCCCACGAAATGAACCGCTGCATCGCTTGCTACCGCTGCGTGCGCTTCTATAAAGACTACGCTGGCGGCACCGACCTCGGCGTATTCGGCGCCCACGACAACGTGTACTTCGGTCGCGTTGAAGACGGCACCCTCGAAAGCGAGTTCTCCGGCAACCTCACCGAGGTCTGCCCGACCGGTGTGTTCACCGACAAGACTCACTCCGAACGCTACAACCGCAAGTGGGACATGCAGTTCTCGCCGAGCATCTGTCATGGCTGCTCCAGCGGTTGCAACATTTCCCCGGGCGAGCGCTACGGTGAACTGCGTCGTATCGAAAACCGTTTCAACGGTTCGGTAAACCAGTACTTCCTGTGCGACCGTGGCCGTTTCGGCTACGGCTACGTCAACCGCGAAGACCGCCCGCGTCAGCCAAAGCTGGCCAACGGCGCCAAGCTGACCCTCGATGAAGCGCTGGATAAAGCCGCCGATCTGCTGCGCGGTCGCAACATCGTCGGTATCGGTTCGCCGCGTGCCAGCCTCGAAAGCAACTACGCGTTGCGCGAACTGGTCGGCGCCGAGCACTTCTACTCCGGTATCGAAGCCGGCGAGCTGGAACGCATTCGTCTGGTCATGCAGGTGCTCAAAGACAGCCCGCTGCCGATCCCGAACATGCGCGACATCGAAGACCACGACGCGATCTTCGTCCTCGGCGAAGACCTGACCCAGACCGCTGCGCGCATGGCCCTGTCCCTGCGTCAATCGGTCAAAGGCAAAGCCGAAGACATGGCCGACGCCATGCGCGTTCAGCCTTGGCTCGACGCTGCCGTGAAGAACATCGGTCAGAACGCGCTGAACCCGCTGTTCATCGCCAGCCTGGCTGAAACCAAGCTCGACGACATCGCTGAAGAATGCGTTCACGCTGCGCCAGACGACCTGGCCCGCATCGGTTTCGCCGTGGCTCACGCCCTCGATGCCAGCGCGCCTGCCGTAGAAGGCCTGGACGCTGAAGCTCTCGAGTTGGCCAAGCGCATTGCCGACGCCCTGCTCGCCGCCAAGCGTCCGCTGATCATTGCCGGCACCTCGTTGGGTTCCAAGGCGCTGATCGAAGCCGCGGCGAACATCGCCAAGGCCCTGAAGCTGCGTGAGAAGAACGGTTCCATCAGCCTGATCGTGCCGGAGGCCAACAGCCTCGGCCTGGCCATGCTCGGTGGCGACTCGGTCGATGCCGCGCTGCAAGCAGTGATCGACGGCAAGGCCGACGCCATCGTCGTGCTGGAAAACGATCTGTACACCCGTACCGACAAAGCCCGTGTCGATGCTGCCCTGAACGCCGCGAAAGTGGTAATCGTGGCGGACCATCAGAAGACCGCTACCAGCGATCGTGCGCACCTGGTTCTGCCAGCGGCCAGCTTCGCTGAAGGCGACGGTACGCTGGTCAGCCAGGAAGGCCGCGCCCAGCGCTTCTTCCAGGTCTTCGACCCGACTTACCTCGACGCAAGCATCATGGTTCACGAAGGCTGGCGCTGGCTGCATGCCCTGCGCGCTACCCTGTTGAGCCAGCCGATCGACTGGACCCAACTGGACCACGTCACCGCTGCCTGTGCCGCAAGCACTCCGCAACTGGCCGGCATCGTCAGCGCCGCACCGTCCGCCGCGTTCCGTATCAAAGGCCTGAAACTGGCTCGCGAACCGCTGCGTTACTCCGGTCGTACTGCCATGCGCGCCGATATCAGCGTGCACGAACCGCGCACTTCCCAAGATAACGACACCGCGTTCTCGTTCTCCATGGAAGGTTACTCGGGCTCGGCCGAACCGCGTCAGCAAGTGCCATTCGCCTGGTCTCCGGGCTGGAACTCGCCGCAAGCCTGGAACAAGTTCCAGGACGAAGTCGGTGGTCATATCCGCGCTGGCGACCCGGGCACCCGCCTGATCGAAAGCACCGGTGATTCGCTGAACTGGTTCGCCAGTGTTCCTCGCGCGTTCAACCCGGCGCCGGGCACCTGGCAGGTCGTGCCGTTCTTCCACCTGTTCGGCAGCGAAGAGAACTCTTCCAAAGCCGCGCCGGTTCAGGAACGCATCCCGGCCGCTTACGTGTCGCTGGCCAAATCCGAAGCCGACCGCCTGGGTGTCAATGACGGTGCCTTGCTGAGCTTGAGCGTTGCTGGCCAGACCCTGCGTCTGCCACTGCGCATCAACGAAGAGCTGGGTGCCGGCCTGGTCGCATTGCCGGCCGGTATCGCCGGCATTCCGCCAGCGATCTTTGGCAAATCCGTTGACGGTCTGCAGGAGGCAGCTCAATGACCTGGTTCACGCCTGAAGTGATTGACGTGATCATCGCGGTCCTCAAGGCCATCGTGATTCTGCTCGCCGTGGTGGTGTGCGGCGCGCTGCTGAGCTGGGTCGAGCGTCGTCTGCTCGCCCTCTGGCAGGACCGTTACGGTCCGAACCGCGTCGGCCCGTTCGGCGCGTTCCAGATTGCGGCCGACATGATCAAGATGTTCTTCAAGGAAGACTGGACCCCGCCGTTCGCCGACAAGGTGATCTTCACCTTGGCGCCGGTCGTGGCCATGAGCGCCTTGCTGATTGCCTTCGCGATCATCCCGATCACCCCGACCTGGGGTGTGGCGGACATCAACATCGGCATCCTGTTCTTCTTCGCCATGGCTGGTCTGTCGGTCTACGCGGTGCTGTTCGCCGGCTGGTCGAGCAACAACAAGTTCGCCCTGTTGGGCAGCTTGCGGGCCTCGGCACAAACCGTGTCGTACGAAGTGTTCATGGGCCTGTCGCTGATGGGCATCGTGATCCAGGTCGGCTCGTTCAACATGCGCGACATCGTTGAATACCAGGCGCAGAACATGTGGTTCATCATTCCGCAGATCTTCGGTTTCCTGACCTTCTTCATTGCCGGCGTCGCCGTGACTCACCGTCACCCGTTCGACCAGCCGGAAGCGGAGCAGGAACTGGCCGACGGTTACCACATTGAATACGCCGGCATGAAATGGGGCATGTTCTTCGTCGGTGAGTACATCGGCATCGTGCTGATTTCGGCGCTGCTGGTGACCCTGTTCTTCGGTGGCTGGCACGGTCCGTTCGGCATTCTGCCGCAGATCCCGTTCATCTGGTTCGCACTGAAAACCGCGTTCTTCATCATGTTCTTCATCCTGCTGCGCGCTTCGATTCCGCGCCCACGGTATGACCAAGTGATGGATTTCAGCTGGAAGTTCTGCCTGCCGCTGACCCTCGTCAACATGCTGGTGACCGCTGCGATCGTGTTGCTCAACACGCCCGCTGTCGCGGCTCAGTGAGGATAGAGAATCATGAAGTACATATTTGACATCGTGCATGGCTTCTTCACCCAGCTTCGCAGCCTGGTGATGATCTTCGGCCACGCCTTCCGCAAGCGCGACACGCTGCAATACCCGGAAGAGGCGGTTTACCTGCCGCCGCGCTTCCGTGGCCGCATCGTGCTGACCCGCGACCCCGACGGCGAAGAGCGCTGTGTAGCCTGCAACCTGTGCGCCGTGGCGTGCCCGGTTGGCTGCATCTCGCTGCAGAAAGCTGAAACCGATGACGGTCGCTGGTACCCGGAGTTTTTCCGTATCAACTTCTCGCGCTGCATTTTCTGCGGCCTCTGCGAGGAAGCCTGCCCGACCACCGCGATCCAGCTGACACCGGATTTCGAGATGGCCGAGTTCAAACGTCAGGACCTGGTGTACGAGAAAGAAGATCTGCTGATCTCCGGCCCCGGCAAAAACCCTGATTACAACTTCTATCGTGTTGCAGGTATGGCGATTGCCGGTAAGCCAAAAGGCTCCGCGCAAAATGAAGCCGAACCGATCAACGTGAAGAGCTTGCTGCCTTAAGGAAGAAAGATGGAATTCGCTTTCTATTTCGCATCGGGTATCGCTGTTGTGTCCACGCTTCGCGTGATCACCAACACCAACCCCGTGCACGCCCTGCTCTACCTGATCATTTCGCTGATTGCCGTGGCGATGACGTTTTTCGCCCTCGGCGCACCGTTTGCCGGTGTGCTCGAAGTGATCGCCTACGCTGGCGCCATCATGGTGCTGTTCGTGTTCGTGGTGATGATGCTGAACCTGGGCCCGGCCTCGGTTCAGCAAGAGCGCGTCTGGCTCAAGCCCGGCATCTGGCTCGGCCCGGTCGCGCTCGGCACCCTGCTGCTGGTTGAACTGCTGTACGTGCTGTTCAGCGACGCCAGCGGCCAGGCCATCGGCCACACCACCGTAGACGCCAAGGCCGTGGGCATCAGCCTGTTCGGTCCTTATCTGCTGGTGGTCGAACTCGCCTCGATGCTGCTGCTCGCCGCAGCCGTCACGGCGTTCCACTTGGGCCGCAACGAAGCCAAGGAGCAATGACGATGCCTGCTATCCCTATGGAGCATGGTCTGGCGGTCGCCGGCATCCTGTTCTGCCTCGGTCTGGTCGGCCTGATGGTCCGGCGCAACATTCTTTTCGTGCTGATGAGCCTGGAGGTCATGATGAATGCCTCCGCACTGGCCTTCATCGTTGCCGGTAGCCGCTGGGCGCAGCCGGATGGACAGATCATGTTCATCCTGGTGATCAGCCTGGCAGCCGCCGAGGCCAGTATTGGCCTGGCGATTCTGTTGCAGCTGTATCGCCGCTTCCACACTCTCGATATCGACGCTGCCAGCGAGATGCGCGGATGAATCTTCTCTATCTGACTTTCGTATTCCCTCTCATAGGTTTCCTGCTGCTGGCGTTCTCACGCGGCCGTTTTTCGGAAAACCTGTCGGCGCTGATCGGCGTCGGTTCCATCGGCTTGTCGGCCATCGTCACGGCTTATGTGATCTGGCAATTCAACGTCGCGCCACCTGAAGGCGGTCACTACACCATGGTGTTGTGGCAGTGGATGGCGGTGGAAGGCTTTACGCCTAACTTCGCGCTGTACCTGGATGGTCTGTCCCTGACCATGCTGGGTGTGGTGGTCGGCGTCGGCTTCCTGATCCACCTGTTCGCGTCCTGGTACATGCGCGGTGAAGCCGGTTACTCGCGCTTCTTCGCCTACACCAACCTGTTTATCGCCAGCATGCTGTTCCTGGTCCTGGGCGATAACCTGTTGTTCCTGTACTTCGGCTGGGAAGGTGTGGGCCTGTGCTCGTACCTGTTGATCGGTTTCTACTACAGCAACCGCAACAACGGTAACGCGGCACTCAAAGCCTTCATCGTGACCCGGATCGGCGACGTGTTCATGGCCATCGGCCTGTTCATCCTGTTCGCGCAACTGGGCACCCTGAACATCCAGGAACTGCTGGTGCTGGCACCGCAGAAATTCCAGGCCGGCGACTTCTGGATGGTCATGGCGACCCTGATGCTGCTGGGCGGCGCTGTCGGTAAATCGGCGCAACTGCCGCTGCAAACCTGGCTGGCGGATGCGATGGCCGGTCCTACTCCGGTTTCGGCACTGATCCACGCCGCGACCATGGTAACTGCCGGTGTCTACCTGATCGCCCGTACTCACGGCCTGTTCACCCTGGCGCCGGAGATCCTGCACCTGGTTGGCGTTGTCGGCGGTGTGACCCTGGTACTCGCCGGTTTTGCCGCACTGGTCCAGACCGATATCAAACGTATCCTCGCCTACTCGACCATGAGCCAGATCGGCTACATGTTCCTGGCATTGGGCGTTGGTGCCTGGGATGGCGCGATCTTCCACCTGATGACCCACGCCTTCTTCAAGGCGCTGCTGTTCCTTGCGTCCGGTGCGGTGATCGTTGCCTGCCACCACGAGCAGAACATCTTCAAGATGGGCGGCCTGTGGAAGAAACTGCCACTGGCCTACGCCAGCTTCATCGTCGGCGGCGCGGCTCTGGCGGCGTTGCCACTGGTGACCGCGGGCTTCTACTCCAAGGACGAAATCCTCTGGGAAGCGTTCGCCAGCGGCAACAACGGTCTGCTCTATGCAGGTCTGGTCGGCGCGTTCATGACCTCGCTGTACACCTTCCGCCTGATCTTCATCGCGTTCCACGGTGAATTGAAGACCGAAGCGCACGCCGGTCACGGCATCGCTCACTGGCTGCCGCTGTCGGTGCTGATCGTATTGTCGACCGCCATTGGCGCGATGATCGTTCCGCCGCTGCACGGTGTGCTGCCAGAAAGCGTCGGCCATGCCGGCGGCGACGCCAAGCACAGCCTGGAAATCGCCTCGGGCGCTATCGCCCTGGCCGGTATCCTGCTGGCCGCCTTGCTGTTCCTCGGCAAGCGTCGTTTCGTCACTGCTATCGCCAACAGCGGCATCGGCCGCTTCCTTTCGGCCTGGTGGTTCGCTGCCTGGGGCTTCGACTGGATCTACGACAAACTGTTCGTCAAGCCATACCTTGCGCTCAGCCACGCACTGCGCAGAGACCCGCTCGACCAGACCATCGGTCTGATCCCGCGTATGGCCAAAGGCGGTCACACCGCCCTGAGTCGTACCGAAACCGGTCAACTGCGTTGGTACGCGGCATCGATGGCAGCCGGCTCCGTGCTGGTCATCGGCGCCATCGTGCTGGTAGCGGTCTGAATATGAACCTTGCGAACTTGCGAAAGGAATTGAGCCCGTCATGATTCTGCCTTGGCTAATCCTGATCCCCTTCATCGGCGGCCTGCTGTGCTGGATGGGTGAGCGCTTCGGCGCTACCCTCCCCCGCTGGATTGCGCTGTTGACCATGACCCTGGAACTCGCACTCGGCCTCTGGCTGTGGGCCCACGGTGATTATTCATTTGCTCCGGCGCCTGGCGCCGATCCGACCTGGGTGCTCGAGTTCAAGCACATCTGGATCGAGCGCTTCGGCATCAGCGTGCACCTGGCCCTCGACGGCCTGTCGCTGTTGATGATCCTGCTGACCGGCCTGCTGGGTATCCTCTCGGTACTTTGCTCGTGGAAAGAGATCCAGCGTCACGTTGGTTTCTTCCACTTGAACCTGATGTGGATCCTGGGCGGTGTCGTCGGCGTGTTCCTCGCCCTCGACCTGTTCATGTTCTTCTTCTTCTGGGAAATGATGCTGGTGCCGATGTACTTCCTCATCGCGCTCTGGGGTCACAGTTCTTCGGACGGCAAGAAAACCCGGATCTACGCGGCGACCAAGTTCTTCATCTTCACCCAGGCTTCCGGCCTGATCATGTTGGTGGCGATCCTGGGCCTGGTCCTGGTCAACTTCGACGAAACCGGCGTGATTACCTTCAACTACGCCGACCTGTTGAAAACCAAGATGTCGCTGACCACCGAGTACATCCTGATGCTCGGCTTCTTCATCGCCTTCGCGGTGAAGCTGCCAGTGGTGCCGTTCCACTCCTGGTTGCCTGACGCTCACGCCCAGGCGCCAACAGCGGGTTCGGTCGACCTGGCCGGTATCTTGCTGAAAACCGCTGCTTACGGTCTGCTGCGTTTCGCCCTGCCGCTGTTCCCGAATGCCTCGGCCGAGTTTGCGCCGATCGCCATGACCCTGGGTCTGATCGGGATCTTCTACGGTGCGTTCCTGGCCTTCGCCCAAACCGACATCAAGCGCCTGATCGCCTACTCCTCCGTTTCCCACATGGGTTTCGTGTTGATCGGCATCTACTCCGGCAGCCAACTGGCCCTGCAGGGCGCGGTGATGCAGATGCTGGCGCACGGTCTGTCGGCGGCGGCACTCTTTATCCTCAGTGGTCAACTGTACGAGCGCACTCATACCCGCGACATGCGTGAGATGGGCGGCCTGTGGTCGAAGATCGCTTACCTGCCAGCCATCAGCCTGTTCTTCGCAGCCGCGTCGCTGGGCTTGCCGGGTACCGGTAACTTTGTGGGTGAGTTCCTGATCCTGATCGGCACGTTCCCGGCCGCCCCATGGATCACGATCATCGCGACGTCCGGCCTGGTGTTCGGTTCGGTCTACTCGCTGATCATGATCCACCGTGCCTACTTCGGCCCGTCCAAGTCGGATGCGGTGCTGCATGGCATGGATGCTCGCGAACTGATCATGGTGGTTGGGCTTGCGGCGCTGCTGATTTACATCGGCGTGTACCCGCAACCGTTCCTCGATACCTCTGCTGCGACGATGCATGGCGTGCAGCAATGGCTCGGTACCGCCTTCACTCAACTCGCTTCGGCCCGGTAAGAGCGCTATGGAATTCACGACTCAACACTTTATCGCGCTTGCGCCGTTGTTGATCACCAGCGCCACGATCATCGTGGTGATGCTGGCGATCGCCTGGCGCCGCAACCACTCGCAGACCTTCCTGATTTCCGTGGCGGGCCTGAACCTGGCATTGCTGTCGATCCTGCCAGCCCTGAAAGTCGCGCCCCTGGCCGTGACGCCATTGCTGCAGATCGACACCTTCGCTTGTCTGTACATGGCGCTGATCCTGGTCGCCACCCTCGCTTGTGTGACCCTCGCCCACGCCTACCTCGGCGATGGCGGTTCGGGTTACCCGGGCAACCGTGAAGAACTTTACCTGCTGATCCTGATGGCCGCCGCCGGTGGCCTGGTGCTGGTCAGCGCGCAGCACCTGGCCGGGTTGTTCATCGGTCTGGAACTGCTCTCGGTACCGGTCTACGGTCTGGTGGCGTATGCCTTCTTCAACAAGCGTTCGCTGGAAGCCGGTATCAAGTACATGGTGCTGTCGGCCGCCGGTTCCGCGTTCCTGTTGTTCGGCATGGCCCTGCTGTATGCCGACTCCGGCAGCCTGAGCTTCGTTGGCATCGGCCAGGCCCTCGCAGCCACCGGCCTGCCAAGCTCGCTGGCGCAACTGGGCCTGGGCATGATGCTGATCGGTCTGGCGTTCAAGCTGTCGCTGGTACCGTTCCACCTCTGGACCCCGGACGTTTACGAAGGTGCTCCGGCACCGGTGGCCGCGTTCCTGGCCACCGCGTCCAAAGTCGCTGTGTTCGCAGTGATGGTGCGTCTGTTCCAGATCTCGCCGGCTGCAAGCAGCGGTGTACTGAGCGACGTGCTGACCATCATCGCCATCGCGTCGATCCTGTTCGGTAACCTGCTGGCACTGACCCAGAGCAACCTCAAGCGTCTGCTGGGTTACTCGTCCATCGCTCACTTCGGTTACCTGCTGATCGCCCTGGTGGCGAGCAAAGGCCTGGCCGTGGAAGCCATCGGCGTGTACCTGGTCACCTACGTGATCACCAGCCTCGGCGCGTTCGGCGTGATCACCCTGATGTCCTCGCCGTACAACGGCCGTGACGCGGATGCGCTGTACGAATACCGCGGCCTGTTCTGGCGCCGTCCGTACCTGACCGCCGTACTGACCGTGATGATGCTGTCCCTGGCCGGTATCCCGCTGACCGCGGGCTTCATCGGCAAGTTCTACATCATCGCTACCGGTGTCGAGTCGCACCAATGGTGGCTGGTCGGTTCCCTGGTTCTGGGCAGCGCCATCGGCGTCTTCTACTACCTGCGCGTGATGGTCACCCTGTACCTGATCGAACCGAACCTGCGTCGCCACGATGCACAACTGCACTGGGAACAACGTGCAGGCGGCGTGATGCTGCTGGCGATCGCCGCACTGGCGTTCTTCCTCGGTCTGTATCCGCAACCGTTGCTGGTGCTGGTTCAGCAGGCGGGGTTGGCGGGTTGATCGCTTAAGCGACACTTGGTAGAAAACAGAAACGGCACCTTCGGGTGCCGTTTTTGCGTTTGTGGGATTTGTTACTGCTGCCCTGCCCTCCTTCTCTAATCCCAGAAAGCTCTCGCGGAATCGTCAGGTTCGTCCTACAGCCAGAATTGGGGTAGTGCCTCTATCTTGAGTGCCTGCCGGACAGACAAACCGAAGCGAGGACGAGCAATGAAACGCGACATCTTTTATGAACTGGTAGACGGATCTGACGCTTTGGCCACTGGACGTCGGAACGAAGCTTCACCTGAGCGCTACGACATCAAACCGACCCTTTTGCCATTCGTCTGTGCTGAGGTCTTGCGCAATTTTGCAGCTCCACAAAATTCTGGCTATATTTGTCCAGAATATAGGGAGGGGCGAATCATGATCATTGTTCCGTTAGCAGAAGCAAAAAACAATTTATCCAAACTCGTCGATGACGCAGCCGCCGGACAAGTCATCACGATCGCCAAACACGGCCGTCCCCTTGCCCGCCTGGTTCCAGTGGAAAGACCGCGCGGACAGCGAATTGGAGCGATGAAAGGCAAACTCATCCTTACCGACGGCTTCGACGCCGCTTTGCCAGACGACCTGCTGGATGCATTTGAAGGGCAGCAACCATGAGGGTGTTGCTCGATACCCATGTACTGCTCTGGACACTCGCCGACGATCAGAAATTATCTGGCAAAGCCCGACAACTCATTAATAACGCCACTGAAGTTTATGTCAGCGCCGCGACCTTCTGGGAAATGGCTATCAAGGTCGGTCTAGGAAAGCTAAGCGTTGATCTGGAGGAAATCCGCCAATACTGCATCCAAAGCGGATTTATTGAACTACCTGTTTCATCCGAACACGCCATTGCGGTGAAAGATCTGGAACCTCACCATCGTGATCCGTTCGACCGCCTCATCGTGGCCACTGCAATGACAGAACCGATGAAACTTCTTACTGCGGATCCAATGGTAGCCAAGTACACATCGTTGGCCATTTTGATTTGAGGCTGCTGGTCCCTAGGCAACGCAATAAAAAACGGGGCCTTCGGATTGTGTTGTTCCTTAACTGATTGCAAGGTTCAACTACCAAAAGCTGATGCTGATCACTGCTTCGGCAGAGATCGATCAGCTCGCAACCCTGACCTGAATGCTTAGGGCTTTTACTCCACCCACATAACGAAATTGTAATTCCCGCATCACCTTGGCGTTATCCGCAGCTTGCAACGATGTCACCCGGCGACCATGCCGGCGGGCCTTCTCCGCCGAACAATAAAAACCCACGCCGAAGCACGTTCCCGTTCTGCCGAACCCAAGGAGTGATTGATGGTTAACAATACAAAAATGTCGATGGCCGCTTTAGCGGTGGTGGTCGGCTCCGGACCGTCCATGGTGATGGCGGATGATAAAGCCGAAGGGTTTATCGAGGGCAGCAGCCTGACGGTGCTCAACCGTAACTTCTACTTCAACCGTGATCACCGCAACGGCCAGTCCAGCCCCACCGGCAATGGTTATTCCGAAGCCTGGGCCCAAGCGGTGATCAGCAAGTTCGAATCCGGGTTTACCCAAGGCACCGTCGGCGTCGGTGTCGATGCGTTTGCGATGATCGGTTTGAGGCTCGACACCGGTGACGGGCGCAACGGTGGCCGTAGTTCGTTTGATGTGCTGCCAGTCAACAATGATGGCGAGGCGCGCAATGAGTACACGAAGATGGGTGGCGCCGCCAAAGTGCGAGCCTTCGATACGGTGGTCAAGGTCGGTGACGTGTTCCCGGCCAACCCGGTGGTGGCGGCCGGTGACTCGCGCTTGCTCCCGGAAAGCTTTCGCGGCGTGACGGCGACCAACACCAGCATCGAAGGCCTGTCGATTCAGGGCGGTCGGTTGCATGCGATGAGCCAACCCGTGTCCAGCGACATGCGCGAGAACTTCGCCACGTTTTATGCCGGCCCGGTCAATTCGCCGTGGATCGCTTACGGCGGCGGCGACTATGTACTGAACAAGAACCTCAGTTTCAGCCTGTACTCCAGCCGCCTCAAGGATGCCTGGAATCAGTACTACGCCGGCACTGCCTGGACCTATCCGCTATCGGATGACCTGTCGCTGTTTGGCGGCCTGAACTATTACAAGGCTGTCGACGAAGGCAAACAATTGCTCGGCAAGTTCGATAACAACATCTGGAGCGGCCGGGTCGGCGTGAAACTCGGCGCGCACTCCGTTGCGCTTTCGCACCAGCGCAACAACGGCAATGACGACTTCGATTACCTGCGTCAATCCGACTCGATCTTCCTCGACAACTCCATCCAGTACAGCGACTTCAACTCGCCCAAGGAACGTTCGTGGATGGTGCGCTACGACCTCGACATGACCACTTACGGTGTGCCGGGGCTATCGTTCATGACTCGTTACGCCCGAGGCACCGACGCCGATTACTCCAACGCCAACGCCGTGTACATGCGCCGCGATGCTGACGGCAATCCGTTGACCGACCAGAAGCGCTGGGAGCGTGATGTCGAAGTCAAATACGTGGTGCAGAGCGGTTCGATGAAAGACTTGTCGCTGCGTTTGCGCCAGGCCACGACTCGCGCCACGGCGTTTGAATCGGATCTGGATGAAGTGCGGGTGATTGTCGAGTACCCGTTGGCGATTCTCTGATTGAGCGGTTGCTACACATTCACCTTTAGAAGCTCCTTGCTCCTTTGGTAAGAGGTGAATCTTTGGCGTCCTTCGGGGCGCCTTTTTTATGTGCGCCTGAATAAAACCCATAGGAGCTGCCGAATATTCGGTAGCTCCTATGGGGGAATCCGGTCCTGGCCATCAAGACGGTGTCAGCCGCCGCGATTGCGGCAATCCCCCGCCACCGTGTATTTGATGGTGTTGAGCTGGCCCTTGGAGTCTTCATAGGTCATGGCCGTGGGGACTACGGCGCAGGCAGCTGGCGGGCGCACAACGCTCACCACTTTCACCACGTCCAGCTTCATTCCGTATTCGTAGTCCTTGACCACCGGCGCCGGTTTGCCCTGGTTGGCCGCGTACTGCTGCATGGCTTTGGTATTGGCACTCAGCGCCCGCTCGAACGTCCGGTCACCACCACCCTCGGCGAACACATTCAGGGACATCGTCAGCACGCTGGCGAACGTCATTGACTTAAGCACTTTCATATCCATTTCCTTCCAATCCTGGCTCATAAAAAAACCCGGCATCGAGACTCGATGACGGGCTTGTTCAAGTGCGATGCGCTTACAAGTCTTTGGTGTTGCCGTCTTTCTTTTCATTGACGACGACGGGGTCGCGAGCTTGTTCCTTGGCGACGAACAGCTCTACAGAGCGGTCATTGGCGGTCATCATTTTTGCGAAGGTCCGATCACCGCCGCCTTCGGCCAAGACCAGAGAAGACATCGCCAACGCTGCTGCAAAGGCACTGATTTGTGCGAATTTCATGTTTGATTCCTCGTTTAGTAGCTGACGGGATCAAGGTAACAATCCGAACCTTTCGTAACGGTGGCGCGCAAATTACATATCCGTTATGTGCCAAAAAACTGTGGGAGCGGGCTTGCTCGCGAAGGCGATGGATCAATCAACATCAGTGTCGACTGACAGATTTGCTATCGCTAGCAGGCTAGTTCCCACAGGTAGATCACCTACTCTGTTGGAGCTGTGTCTTCTTCTCGGCGATGGGCGAGCTGATACAGCGCCGGCAAGATCAGCAGCGTCAGGAGGGTCGAGGACAGGATCCCGCCAATCACCACCGTCGCCAATGGTCGCTGCACTTCCGCGCCAGTACCGGTCGCCAGCGCCATCGGAATAAAGCCCAGTGACGCCACCAGCGCCGTCATCAACACCGGGCGCAGACGTGTCAGCGCGCCTACGTTGATCGCATCAGACAGCGAACGCCCCTCCTCCCGCAGGTTGCGGATGAACGCAATCATCACCAGCCCGTTGAGCACCGCTACCCCCGACAGCGCGATGAAGCCCACGCCTGCCGAGATTGACAGCGGAATGTCCCGCAACCACAGCGCCATGACCCCGCCGGTCAACGCAAACGGAATCCCGGTGAACACCAGCAAGCCATCCTTGAGGTTGTTGAACATCATGAACAACAACCCGAACACCAGCAGCAACGCCACCGGCACCACGATCTGCAGGCGCTTGGCCGCCGATTGCAGTTGCTCGAACTGCCCGCCCCAACTTATCCAGTAACCCGCAGGCACCTGCACCTCTCGCTCGATCACCTCGCCCGCGTCTTCGACGAACGACCCGATATCGCGCCCGCGCACGTTGGCGCTGACGATCACCAGGCGCTTGCCATTTTCGCGGCTGACCTGATTCGGCCCCAGCACCACATCAAGGCTGGCGACTTCTTTCAAGGCAATAAAACCAATCTGATCAGCCGCGCCATTGAGCGGTGCCGGCACCGGAATCAACAGCGCCGACAGACCTTCGATGTCCTTGCGCATGGCATCGGACAACCGCACCACCATGTCGAAACGTCGGTCGCCTTCATACAACGTGCCGGCCTGACGCCCACCCACCGCGACGGCAATGGTGTCCTGCACATCGCCGACGTTGAGCCCGTAACGCGCCGCCTTGTCGCGGTCGATGTTGATGGTCAGCACCGGAAGGCCGGTGGTTTGTTCGACTTTGACTTCAGAGGCGCCATTGACCTTCTGCATGGCGGCGGCAATCTTCGCCGCGGTGGCGTTGAGCACGTCCATGTCATCGCCGAACACCTTGACCGCGACGTCGCTGCGCACGCCGGAGATCAGTTCGTTGAAGCGCAACTGAATCGGCTGCGACAGTTCGTAGTTACTGCCCGGCAACGTCGCGGCGGCCTGTTGCAGTTCCGCCATCAGGGTTTCGCGAGACTTGTCCGGGTCCGGCCATTGCTCTTTTGGCTTGAGCATCACGTAGCTGTCGGAGATGTTCGGCGGCATCGGGTCGGAGGCGATTTCCGCAGTGCCTGTGCGGGCGAACACGCGCTCGACTTCCGGTACTTTGCCCAGGATCAGGGTTTCCAGACGCTGCTGCATGTCCACCGATTGCGTGAGGCTGGTGCCCGGCACGCGCAAGGCTTGCAGGGCAAAATCGCCCTCGCTGAGGCTCGGCACGAACTCGCTGCCCATGCGGCTGGTCAGCACGCCGCTGAGCACAATCACGCCCAACGCCGCGCCCACCGCCACGGCGCGATGGTTCATCACCCACGCCAGCGCCGGCGCATACACCCGGCGCGCACCGCGCATCACCATGCCCTCTTCTTCCTTGACCTTGCCGGTGACGAACAGCGCAATCGCGGCCGGCACAAAGGTCACCGACAGCAGCATGGCGCCGAGCAAGGCGATGACCACGGTGAACGCCATCGGGTGGAACATTTTCCCTTCGACGCCGCTCAGGGCAAAGATCGGCAGGTACACGACCATGATGATCAACTGGCCGAAAATCAGCGGTCGCCGAGCCTCTTTGGCCGCCGCAAACACTTCACGCAAACGCTCGGAGCGGGTCAGCAAACGCCCGTGATGCTGCTGTGCATGGGCCAGCCGTCGCAGGGTGTTTTCGACGATCACCACCGCGCCGTCGACGATGATGCCGAAGTCGAGGGCGCCCAGGCTCATCAGGTTGGCGCTGACCCTGTTGCTGTACATACCGGTGAAGGTGAATAGCATCGACAACGGAATCACCATCGCGGTAATCAATGCCGCGCGGATGTTGCCGAGAAACAGGAACAGAATCGCGATCACCAGAATCGCGCCTTCGATCAGGTTCTTTTTCACCGTGGCAATGGCCTTGTCCACCAGGTGCGTGCGGTCGTACACCGGCACCGCGATCACGCCTTTGGGCAGCGAACGGTTGATCTGCTCCAGCTTGCTGGCGACGGCCTGGGACACGGTGCGGCTGTTTTCGCCGATCAGCATGAACACGGTGCCGAGCACCACTTCACGGCCGTTTTCCGTGGCCGCGCCGCTGCGCAGTTCGCGGCCGATGTCCACGGTGGCGACGTTCTTCACCCGGATCGGCGTGCCATCGACGTTGGCCATGACGATATTGGCGATGTCCTCGATGCTCGCCACTTGCCCCGGCGCACGAATCAGCAACTGCTCGCCGTTGCGCTCGATGTACCCGGCGCCGACGTTGGCGTTGTTGCGCTCAAGCGCCGTGATCAGGTCGGTGAGGGTCAACTTGTAGGCCGCCAGCCGTTTCGGATCGGGGGCGATCTGGTATTCCTTGGCAAAGCCGCCGATGGTGTTGATCTCGGCCACACCAGGGACGTTGCGCAGTTGCGGCTTGATGATCCAGTCCTGAATCACCCGCAAATCCGTCGGCGTGTAGGCACTTGCATCGTCCTTGAGCGCACCTTCCCTGGCTTCCACGGTCCACAGGAATATCTCGCCGAGGCCAGTGGAAATCGGCCCCATCACCGCGTTGGTGCCCTCGGGCAATTGCTCCTTGGCGATCTGTAACCGCTCGTTGACCAATTGCCGGGCGAAGAACAGGTCGGTGCCGTCCTTGAAAATCACCGTGACCTGCGACAGCCCCGAACGCGACAGCGAACGGGTCTGCTCCAGCGCCGGCAGACCGGCCATGGCGGTTTCAATCGGGAAGGTGATGCGCTGCTCGGTTTCCAGCGGCGAGAACCCGGCGGCGCCGGTGTTGATTTGCACCTGGACGTTGGTGATGTCGGGCACGGCGTCGATCGGCAGTTTTTGATAACTGGCGATCCCGAGGCCGGCCATGAGCAGAACGGCAAGCAGCACGATGATGCGCTGCTCGATGGCAAACTGGATCAGGCGTTCGAACATGAGAACCTTCTCGTCGAGGGGGCGAATCGATGGGCGTCTTTAGGGGGAGTCTTCAATGAGCTTCTTCAATGAGAGTGCTCGGCCGAGGCCTTGCCCAGTTCCGATTTGAGAACGAAGCTGCCGGCCGCAGCGACTTGCGCACCGGCCTCCAGCCCCTGCGTAACTTCCACCTGCCCCGCTGCACGACTGCCCAGCTCCACGGCCCGCGCCTCGAAGCCGTCATCGGTGCGCACGAACACCGTGGGTTTGTCCTCGACGGTCTGGATCGCAGCTTCCGGCACCGCCACGTTGGCCTGACGGCTGTCGGTAGCGACCAGTGCGGTGACGAACAATCCGGGACGCCACGAACCTTGAGGGTTTTCCAAGGTGACGCGAACGGTGGCGGTACGGGTCTGTTCGCCGAGTAAACTGCCGACGTAAGCCACCGTGCCGGCGACTTGCGCATTGAGTTCCGGGGCGCTGACAGTGACCGCTTTGCCCACCTGCACCTTGTTCAGATCCTTGGACGAAACGCCGAAGGTTACCCACACTCGCGACAGGTCCGAGAGCGTGAACGCCGCCGTGGTTTCGTCGACCACCTCCCCTGACGTCAGATGCTTTTCCACTACCACCCCGTCGAACGGCGCGCGCAGTTCATAACGATTGCCGCCGGTGGCAACCACGCTGCCACTGAGTACGCTGATCTTTTGCCGGGCGTTGTTCACGGCGATTTCGGCTTCTTCCAGCGCCTGGCGCGCCTGCAGCAAATCCTGCTCGGCGGAAATCTTGTCCTGCCACAACTGCTTCTCGCGCTCGTAGGTGGTGCGCGCCAAGGCCAAGCGCCGTTGCGCCGCAGCCTGTTCGCTACGCTGATCGGAGATCTGCTGACTGGCGATCACCGCCAGCAGCTGGCCCTTCTTCACCCACTGCCCGAGATTGACCGACACCGACTCGACTACCCCTGGCACCCGCGGTACGACGTGGGCGGTGCGGTCTTCGTCCAGGCGCACTTCGCCGGGGAACGACAAACCGAGGCTGATGCTTTGCGCCCGCGCTTCGGTCAGTTGAATGCCCGCCGCCGCGATCTGCTCGGCACTCAACGTCAGATGCCCCTCTTCACCTTCGGCTGCAACGCCTTTTTCGTCGTGGTCCGCATGCTCCGCCGCTTCATCGGCGTGGGCCTCGATGGACCCGTTGCCCGCCCACATCGAGCCAATACCAATGCCCAGCGCCAACGTTGCCACCGCGACAACGATCAGTTTTTTATCCATGGAAACTCCTCTGCGCCATGCCATCGCGCAGTGATCTGAAAGGTGAAATTCAAGGGCTGACGGCGAGTGCGCCGAGGTCGCCGAAAATGCGTTCGATGCGCACCCGCGCTTCCGTCGCCTCGGCAACGGCCTGGATGTATTGGGTGCGGGCGCTGATCAGGGTGCGCTGGGCGTCGAGCACGTCGAGGAAACCGAACTTGCCCATTTCGAAGCCGCGCGTGGCGCTGTCCACTGCACGTTGTGCGGCGGGCAGGATGGTCTGGTTGAACGCCTGGACTTCGCCGTTGGCGGTCTGCCATTGCTCAAGGGTGGTCTGGATTTCGGTGCGCAAGCGCAGCTCGGTGGCGTTGCGCAGATCCCGCGCCTGATCGGTACGGCGCGCTGCCGCCAGCACGTTGCCCTGATTGCGGTTGAACAGCGGAATCGGCATCGACAGCCCGACCACGTTGACCCGCTCGCGCTCCTGTTCGCTGTACTGACTGCCGATGCTCACGGTCAGGTCGGGAATCCGTTGCGCCTTCTCCAGTCCCAACGATGCCTCGCGCTGATCGATCTGCAACGTGGCCAGCTGCAGCTCGGCGGTCTCGTTCAGGCGCTCCAGCAAGCGGGTCGGCGGCGGCACGGCGGGCATGCTTTGCGTGGCCGTCTGCACGGTGGTCGAAGTCGGTAACGGTGCGCCCATGACCTGCGCCAGTTGCTGATAGGCGTTGGCCTGATCCCGTTCGGCGCGGCTCAGTTCCAGTCGCACTTCGGAGCGTTGCACTTGCGCCCGTGTGCCTTCGACTGGCGACGACTTGCCCGCCTCGATCCGCCCCAGCGCCACGCGCAATCCGTGCTCGGCCAGTTGCAGCGACTGGCGAGACAACTGCACGCGTTGCTGCGCAGTCTGGGCGCTGGTGAATGCCTGAACCACATCGGCGCGCAAGACATTGCGCTTGCGCTGCAGTTCGATCCCGGCGGCGTCCTGGGCGCGGCTGGCGACATCGATCCGCGCGCCGCGCTTGCCGCCCAGTTCAATCGGCTGGCTGAGCATCACTGTGGTGGTGCGCGAATCGCGGCGGGTGTCCTCGGCTTCCCACGACACTTCGGGGTTGGGGATCAGACCGGCCTGCTGGCGGTCACCCTCGGCGATGCCGATTTCCCATTGCGCCGCTGCCAGATCCGGGTTGCCGGCGAATGCGGTTTGCAGGGCCTGATCGAGGGTCAGGGTCGATGCATTGGCAAAAGGCGCGCCGGCCAGCAACAAACCGCCGCTGACCATGACCATCCACGCCGTTTTTTTCAGGCGTGACCGCGCCGTCAGTTCTCTTAAACCGGGCAATGGAATACTTCCTTTAATCAAGAATCTTCGATGCCGCCACGGTAGGGTTTTGAACTTATCGACAAGGTGACTGAAACATTACAAATCCGTTATCCACGGTTGCGCCAAGTTGTTTTGCTCTAGCATGCAAAGCGCAAATACCTAACTAGCAATACATAGAAACAAATGATGTGCCGGCATCCGTCGAACAGTACTTGTCTCAATTCACCTCTCATGAGGCAGATGGATTTTTGTTCCCGCCTGCTGCGACAGGCTGTCGCAGACTGTGGTTTTAAAGCCTCAACACCGAGTAATCGGTTGACTCTGTAGTCACTACAGCCTTTACCTTGCACGCCTGCAAACGGAGAAAGTGCTGTAGGAAAATAGTGATTCGTTATTCAAACCCGTCCGGAAGCCCTTACAAAAACAACAACTTTCCCGGCCACCTTAATTAAATATCCATTCAATGAAAGTGGTGATTGATCATGCGAATCCTTGTCGTCGAGGACGAGCTTAAAGCTGCCGAATACTTACATCAGGGACTGACGGAAAGTGGTTATATCGTTGACCACGCCGCCAATGGCGCCGATGGATTGCATCTGGCGCAACAACAGGTTTATGACCTGATCATTCTGGATGTGAATCTGCCGGAACTGGACGGCTGGGGCGTGCTGGAACAACTGCGTCGCACTCACTCCACGCGGGTGATGATGCTCACCGCGCGCGGTCGCCTGGCTGACAAGATTCGTGGCCTCGATCTGGGCGCCGACGATTATCTGCTCAAGCCGTTCGAGTTTCCGGAATTGCTGGCACGGGTGCGCTCTCTGATGCGTCGCAGCGAGAACATCCCGGTGCCGCAGGTACTGAAAGTCGCCGACCTGGAACTCGACCCTGGCCGTCATCGTGCGTTTCGTGGCGAACAGCGTATCGACCTGACCACCAAGGAGTTCGCCCTGCTGCATCTGTTGATGCGCCAGTCCGGCGAAGTGCTGACCCGCACCCAGATCATTTCGCTGGTGTGGGACATGAACTTCGACTGCGACACCAACGTGGTCGAAGTGTCGATCAGGCGGTTGCGGGCGAAGATCGATGACCCGTTCGACAACAAGTTGATCCACACCCTGCGCGGTGTCGGCTACGTGCTGGAGTCGCGGGAATGAAGCCGGCCAGCCTGTCGATGCGGCTGGGGCTGACGGTCAGTATTCTCGGCGCGCTGCTCGTGGTGTTCCTGGCGATCCTGGCGTATTTCGCCCTGACCCATGAGCTGAACGGGTTATCCAGGGACAGTCTGGAAAAGAAGATGGAGCAGGTTGAACACAGCCTGTCGCTGTACACTGACCCCGGCGAAATCAGGGCGAAACCGCACATCCTGCTTGATCAGGTCATGGGCCATGACAACCTCACGCTAACCATTTACGACCGCAACAACCTGCGCACGCAACTGCTCAAATCCGGCACCGGCATGGCCGATCCGCGACTTGAATTGAAGGCGGTGCGGGCCGTCAGCGACGAGTTGGCCTACACCACCAACACCGACGCCAAGGGGGCGAAATTCCTCACAGCGTCCAGGCTGATCAGCCTCAAGGACGGCACACGCGTCCCGGTGCTGTTATCGATGGACAACGCCCACGATGAGGCCTTGCTCAGCGCCTACCTGCGCTCGACCCTGATTGCCTTGCCGTTACTGCTGATCTTTATCGGACTGAGTGCCTGGGGCGCGGTGCAGCGCGGTCTGGCGCCGATGCGTGAATTTCGCAAAGTGGCGGCGATGGTCTCGACCCAGGATCTGGATCATCGGCTGTCGGTGGTGAACATGCCCCAGGAGCTGAGCGAACTGGCGCAGGGCATCAACTTCATGCTGCATCGTCTCGACGCCGGTGTGCAGCAGCTGTCGCAGTTCTCTGATGATTTGGCGCATGAGCTGCGTACGCCGATCAACAATTTGATGGGCAAGGCGCAGGTGACGTTGTCCCGCGAACGCAGCGTGAATGAGTACAAGGATGTCCTGGTTTGCTGCACTGAAGAGCTGGAGCGCGTGGCGCGGATTGTCTCGGACATGCTGTTTCTGGCACAGGTCAGTCACCCGTCGGCGCTCGCGCCGTTCGAGTCGGTTGCCCTGGAAGAAGAAGCCTGGAAAGTCGCCGAGATGTTTTCCCTGTCGGCGCAGGACAAGCAGGTCCATCTGAACGTGGTCGGCAGTGCGCAGGTGATGGGTGACCGGTTGATGATTCAACGGGCGATCTCGAATTTGCTGTCCAACGCACTACGCCACTGCCCGCCCGGGAAAACCGTAACGCTGCTGATTGAGCGCGGCGCGACCCAGGTTTCGTTGCTGGTCAGCAACCCGGGCGCTGGGATTGAGGCGCAGCATCTGCCGCACCTGTTTGATCGGTTCTACCGGGTCGACAGCAGCCGCTCGCGTTCACAGGGCAGCACCGGGTTGGGGTTGGCGATTGTGCGGTCGATCATGAGCCTGCATCAGGGTGTGGCCGAGGTGAAGAGCTTGCCGGGGGCGATGACGGTGTTTCGGTTGGGATTTCCTGCGGTTGAGCGGGTGGCGCGCTGAGGTGTCCGGCTCCCGACTTCCAATATCCGGGCCGGCCACTTCGCGGGCAAGCCCGGCTCCCACAGTGATCGGGGGTGGTCACAGAATCTGTAGACATCACTGAAACCTGCGGGAACGGGCTTGCCTGCGAAGGCGCCCGGTCAGTCAACACCTTTGTTGCCTGACACACTGCTATCGCGAGCAGGCTCACTCCTACAGGCGTTGTGCCGGTCACAAATGCTGTGAACACCGCAGATCATTGTAGGAGTGAGCCTGCTCGCGATTGCAATGGATCAGGCGCCAAAGAAAACGGCACCTCACGGTGCCGTTTGCGTTTCACATTACAGACGCTTACTTACGCGCCGCCTCCCACGATTTCAGCAGTTCGGCATAGCTCACGGTTTCACCTTTAGGCTTCTCGTTCGCCAGTTTCGGCTTCGGTGCACCCGGTTGGTCCAACCAGTACTGCGCGTCACGTTCGGGGTTCATTTTCGGTGCGCAGGTGGCTTGCGCCTTCGAGCGTTCCAGACGGGTCAAGATCGCGTCCTGATCCTTGGCCAGACCATCCAGCGCCTGTTGCGGGGTTTTCTCGCCGCTGGCCGCTTCGGCGATGTGGCTCCACCACAGTTGTGCCAAACGCGGATAGTCCGGCACGTTGGTCCCGGTCGGGGTCCATTGCACACGGGCCGGGCTGCGATAGAACTCGACCAGACCACCGAGTTTCGGCGCCAGGTCGGTCATGGCTTGCGAGTTGATGTCCGACTCGCGGATTGGTGTCAGGCCGACGATGGTTTTCTTCAGGGATACGGTTTTCGAGGTCACGAACTGCGCGTACAGCCAGGCCGCGAGTTTTTGCTTCTCAGGCGTGGACTTGAGGAAGGTCCAGGAACCGGCGTCCTGATAACCGAGTTTCATGCCCTCTTCCCAGTACGGACCTTTCGGCGACGGTGCCATGCGCCATTTCGGCGTGCCGTCGGCGTTCATCACCGGCAAGCCCGGTTTGGTCATGTCGGCGGTAAACGCGGTGTACCAGAAGATCTGCTGCGCGATGTTGCCCTGGGACGGCACCGGACCGGATTCGGAGAAGGTCATGCCCGCCGCTTCCGGTGGCGCGTATTTCTTCAGCCAGTCGACGTATTTAGTGGTGGCATAGACCGCCGCCGGGCCGTTGGTGTCGCCGCCGCGGGTCACGCTGGAACCAACCGGATGGCAGTCCTCGACGCGGATGCCCCACTCGTCCACCGGCAAGCCGTTGGGAATGCCTTTGTCGCCAGCGCCGGCCATCGAGAACCAGGCATCGGTGAAGCGCCAGCCCAGGGACGGGTCTTTCTTGCCGTAGTCCATGTGACCGTAGACGCGCTTGCCGTCGATTTCCTTGATGTCTTCACTGAAGAATTTGGCGATGTCTTCATAGGCCGACCAGTTCACCGGCACGCCCAGTTCGTAACCGAATTTTTCCTTGAATTTTGCTTTCAGATCCGCCCGCTCGAACCAGTCGGCGCGAAACCAGTAAAGGTTGGCAAACTGCTGGTCGGGTAGCTGATAGATCTTGCCGTCCGGCGCGGTGGTGAACGAGATGCCGATGAAGTCTTTGATGTCCAGGGTCGGCGAGGTGTAAGCCTTGCCTTCGTTGGCCATCAGGTCGGTGATCGATTCGGTTTTGCCGTAGCGAAAGTGCGTGCCGATCAGGTCCGAGTCGTTGACCCAGCCGTCATAGATGTTCTTGTCCGATTGCATCTGGGTCTGCAGCTTTTCCACCACGTCGCCTTCTTGCAGCAAGTCGTGGGTCAGCTTGATCCCGGTGATTTCGGTAAAGGCTTTGGCCAGGGTTTTGGATTCATATTCGTGGGTCGCGATGGTTTCCGAAACCACCTTGATGCTCATCCCGCGAAACGGCTCGGACGCCTTGATGAACCACTTCAACTCTTCGAGCTGCTGTTCCGGGGTGAGGGTGGACGGTTTGAATTCGCTGCCAATCCATTTCTTGGCGGCGTCTTCATAGGCATCGGCCCAGGCTGCAGCGCTCAACCCGCTGAGTGCCAGCATGGCTGCCAATGAAACGCTATGTCGCAGCTTATTGTTTTTGTCGAACATAGAGACCTCCTTATAGGGTTTCGGAGCAACTTTGCCGAGCGATTCGACTAGCCCCAACGCATCACAGCCAACAGCCACACCAGGGACAACGCGAACGCCACCCAGATGCTCCAGTCGGTGACGCCGATTACCAGCAAATGCAGGTAGGCGCTGCCGAGAAGACCGATAAACAACCGATCGCCACGGGTGGTGGCAATCGGCAACAAACCACGGCGAAGAATGCTCGGCGACCGCAGTTCCCAGGTCGTCATGCCCACCAGGATCAAGGCAATGACGCTGAAGAATGCCGCCGTAGGACCGGTCCAACTCATCCATTCCATCATCAGCTCCTCAGACCCGGCCCAGGGCAAAGCCCTTGGCCACGTGGTTGCGAACAAACCAGATCACCAGCATGCCTGGCAGGATAGTCAACACCCCCGCCGCCGCCAGCACGCCCCAGTCGATGCCGGACGCCGAGACCGTGCGCGTCATCACCGCCGCAATCGGTTTGGCGTTGACCGAGGTCAGCGTCCGCGCCAGCAGCAGCTCGACCCAGGAAAACATGAAGCAGAAAAACGCCGTCACACCGATCCCGGAGCCGATCAGCGGAACGAAGATCTTCACGAAGAACTTGGGAAAACTGTAGCCGTCAATGTAGGCGGTTTCGTCGATTTCCTTCGGCACGCCGGACATGAAGCCCTCAAGAATCCACACCGCCAATGGCACGTTGAACAGGCAATGAGCCAACGCAACCGCGATGTGGGTGTCGAACAAACCAATCGAGGAATACAGCTGGAAGAACGGCAGCAAAAACACCGCTGGCGGCGCCATGCGATTGGTCAGGAGCCAGAAAAACAGGTGCTTGTCACCGAGAAAACGATAGCGCGAGAACGCATACGCGGCCGGCAAGGCCACGCTCAGGGAAATCACCGTGTTCAGGCTCACGTAGTACAGCGAGTTGAGATAACCGGTGTACCAGGCCGGATCGGTGAAAATCACCTTGTAGTTGGCGAAGGTGAAATCCTGCGGAAACAACGTCAGGCCGCTGAGGATTTCGGTGTTGCTCTTGAAGGACATGTTCAGCAACCAGTAGATCGGTACCAGCAGGAACAGGATGTAAATCAGCAACGGAATGAGCTTTCTTTTACTCATGGCAGACCTCAGCGGTTGGCGTCAGAGTGAGTCATGGCCGTGTAGAACAGCCAGGACACCAACAGGATGATCAGGAAGTACACCAGCGAGAAAGCCGCCGCCGGGCCGAGGTCGAACTGCCCGATCGCCATTTGCGTCAGGGTCTGGCTCAGGAAGGTCGTGGCATTCCCCGGACCGCCACCGGTCAGCACAAACGGCTCGGTGTAGATCATGAAACTGTCCATGAACCGCAGCATCACCGCGATCAGCAATACGCTCTTGAGCTTGGGCAACTGAATGTGTCGGAACACCGCCCAGGCCGATGCCCGATCAATCCGTGCCGCCTGGTAATACACGTCCGGAATCGCCCGCAAACCGGAGAAACACAACAGCGCCACCAACGACGTCCAGTGCCAGACGTCCATCACCAGCACCGTGACCCAGGCGTCCATGGTGTTGGCCGCATAGTTGTAGTTGATGCCCATGGCCTTGAGGCTGGCGCCGAGCAGGCCAATGTCCGCCCGACCGAAGATCTGCCAGATCGTCCCCACCACGTTCCACGGAATCAGCAACGGAATCGCCAGGATGATCAGCACCAGCGACGACCAGCGGCCCTTGGTCGGCATGGTCAGGGCGATGGCGATGCCCAGCGGGATTTCGATCAGCAGCACACAGCCGGAATAGATGAACTGACGCAGTAATGAGTCGTGCAAGCGCGGATCGAGCAGCACTTGCCTGTACCAGTCGGCGCCGACGAAGTAGCGGCTGGACTGGTCGAAAATGTCCTGCACCGAGTAATTGACCACGGTCATCATCGGGATCACCGCACTGAACGCCACCAGCAAAAACACCGGCAACACCAGCCACCAGGCCTTGTTGTTCTGCACCTTGTTCATGGCTACGTCTCCAGGAGGTATTCGTCGGCATACACCATCAACCATTGCGCCGGGAAGCTGATGTAGGCGATTCCCTCAGGCACTGGCTTGTCTTCGGCCAGGCGCACTTTCAAAGGGGCGCCGTCGAGGTTCAGGGTCATGATCTTGTAGGTGCCAAGGTCTTCGACGTGTACGACCTGTGCCTGCATCGCCTCATCAAACGGCTCATCCCACACGTGCACGAACTCCGGACGGATACCGACCTTCAGGGTTTTCCACTCGGACTCGGCGACGCGTTTCTGCTGAGCATCGGAAAGCGGCAAATGCGTCGAGGCGAAACCGACACCGCCAGGCTGCGGCTGAACCTCGATCAGGTTCATCCCCGGACTGCCGATGAAATAGCCGACAAAGGTGTGGCTCGGCCGCTCGAACAGTTCTCGCGGCGTACCGAATTGCACAATCTGCCCGCCGTACATCACCGCGATCTTGTCAGCGAAGGTCGAGGCTTCGAGCTGATCGTGGGTGACGTAGACCATGGTGATGTTGAACTGCTCGTGGATCTGCTTGAGCTTGCGCCGCAATTTCCACTTCAAGTGCGGGTCGATCACGGTCAGCGGTTCATCGAACAGAATCGCCGACACGTCATCGCGCACCAGCCCTCGGCCCATGGAGACTTTCTGCTTTTCATCGGCGGTGAGGTTGCGCGCCTTCTTGCCCAGCAACACCTGGAGGTCCAGGACTTCAGCGATTTCCTGCACCTTGCTGTGAATTTTCGCCTCGGCCATGCCCTGATTACGCAGGGGGAAGGCCAGGTTATCGAACACGGTCATGGTGTCGTAGACCACCGGAAACTGGAAAACCTGAGCGATGTTGCGCTTCTCCGGGGTCAGGTCGTTGACCACTTTGCTGTCGAACAGCACCTGGCCCTGGGACGGACTGAGCAATCCGGAAATGATGTTGAGCAAGGTCGATTTACCGCAGCCCGAAGGCCCGAGCAGTGCGTAAGCCCCCCCCTGCTCCCAGACGTGGTCCATCTCGCGAATCGCGTAATCCTCGGGGCCGGTCGGCGTGCGGCTGTAACTGTGGGCAAGGTGCTGCAAACGAATCTCGGCCATCAGGCAACCCTCGCGATACGGCGACCGGGCGCCTGGACCAGCCGCCCCTGCGTATCGAAGACAAACAGTTTATGGGTCGGGATATAGATCCGAATCGGCGCATCGACGTCGTATTCGTGGACGCCGGGCAAGTGCAGCACCAGCAGGAAATGTTCGTTGCGCACGTGCAGGAAAGTTTCCGACCCGCTGATCTCGGCCACCTCAACGGTCACCGCCAGTTCCAGGTCATCGTCGTTGCTTGGCACCAGCGAAATATGGCTGGGCCGTACGCCAAAGCGGAACTCGCCCTCGCCCACTGGCCGCAGATCGACGTTGAGCGGGAAGTGCACGAAATTGGCGAAGCTGACTTCGTTGCCGGCGATACGCCCCGGCATCAGGTTGATCGGCGGCTCGGAGAACAGCTCCGCCGCCAGCACGGTTTGCGGCTGGTGATAAACCTCGGAAGACTTGCCGCTTTGAATCACCCGGCCTTCATGAAGAATGGTGGTGGTGCCGCCCAGCGCCAGGGCTTCGTTGGGTTCGGTGGTGGCGTAGATGGCGATGGTGTGGTGAGCCTTGAACAGCTCGCGCATTTCCTGACGCAATTCTTCGCGCAGTTTGTAGTCGAGGTTCACCAGCGGCTCATCGAACAGGATCAGCTCGGCATCCTTGACCAGCGCCCGGGCCATTGCCGTGCGCTGTTGCTGACCGCCGGAGAGTTCAAGCGGATGGCGCTGGAGGAATTTCTCGATGCGCAACATCTTTGCGGTTTCCAGCACTTTGCTCTGGATCAGCTCATTGGAAACGCCGCCCTGGCGCAAGGGCGAGGCGATGTTCTCGAACACCGTCATGGTTGGGTAGTTGATGAACTGCTGATAAACCATCGACACGTTGCGCAATCGCACCGGGCGCTGGGTAACGTCGACGCCATTCATCAGGATGCGCCCGCTGTCGGGCTTGTCCAGACCGGCCATCAGGCGCATGAGACTGGTTTTGCCGGACAGCGTGCGCCCGAGCAAAACGTTGAAGGATCCGGCTTCGAAACTAAGGCACGCATCGTCGATCCAGGTCTGGCCCTCGACGGTGCGGCTGACGTGCTCCAGGGTTAACGACATGGCTCGGCCTTTTTATTATTGGAGTCAAGCGACCTGAGCAACAGAGCGACATTCGTGCCAGAAACTGCAAGCCGTTGATCCGGCTTGGGAATCCTGAAAATGGAAGAAAAACCGGGTTCGTTGCTGAACAGAAATGAACAACCGCGACTGAACAATTGAACAATCCGGCGGTTGACAATGAACAATAGTGAACAACACTCTACGGATGCTTTTACTGCGGGAAATTCTGAATCGCACACGCCCTTGTAGCAGCTGGCGAAGCCTGCGTTCGGCGACGCAGTCGTCGTGATATCAGTCGTCGCGGTGTATCAGGATGACCGCGTATACAGGTTTCACGACGACTGCGTCGCCGAACGCAGGCTTCGCCAGCTGCTACAGAGATCGCGTTACTCATAACAAAAATAATAATGCTCAGAGATCGACTGCCATGGCCGCACCCGCCCTGCCGCTCTCCCATGACGCCATCATCCAGGACTCCTGGTCCCGATGCCGCGCGTTCGGCCTCAATCATCAGAGCGCACCGGCGTTCGATCAGTTGCCGGCCGAGGGCATTGCGCAATTGCTGGAGAGCCAGCACTCACTGGTGCAAACCACTCACCAGGAAGTCCTGCCGTATTACGAGAACATCCTCAGTAACTCCAACTGCCTGATCATGCTCGCTGACAATCAGGGCCAGGTGCTGACGTCCTGGGGCACCCAGCGTTTTATCGAGCCGAGCCTGACCCGCGGTTTCAGCGCCGGCGCCAGTTGGATGGAACGCTGCAGCGGCACCAATGCGATCGGCACCGCGCTGGCCTGCGAGCAGGCAGTGCACATCGAGCACGATGAACATTTCCTCAAGGCCAACCGTTTCATGACCGGTTCCGCCGCACCGATTTTCGATGCCGAACGCAAGGTCATCGCGGTGCTGGATGTGTCCAGCGACAGCTACCTGCCGCCGTCCCACACGCTCGGCATGGTCAAAATGATGAGTCAGACTGTGGAAAACCGGCTGATCCTCAACCTGTTCCATGGCCAGCATTTTCAACTGACCTTCAACACCGGGCTGAACAACCTCGACAGCCAATGGGCCGGGTTGCTGATCTTCGATGAAACCGGTCAGGTGCTGTCGGCCAACCGCCGGGCCGACAATCTGCTGGGCATCAGTCTGTCGCGGGTCAGCGTCGAAAGCCTGTTCAAGGTGTCCTTGCTGGAACTACTGAACCAGCCCGATGGCCTGCCCTTCGCCCTGCAAGCCTCCGGGCGCAATCGCTTTCAATGCCTGTTGAAGCGGCCGAAACAGGTGCCGATTCAGGCGCGAGTGTTCACCGAATCGGCGGTGACAACTCCAGCAGCGATCAGCCTCAATACCCTTCATTTCGGCGACAGTCGCGTGGAAAAAGCCGTGCGCCAGGCGGAGCGGCTGCTGGAAAAAGACATTCCGTTGCTGATCCACGGCGAAACCGGGGTCGGGAAGGAAGTCTTCGTCAAAGCCCTGCATCAAGCCGGCTCCCGGAGTAAAAAACCGTTCATTGCCGTCAACTGTGCAGCGATCCCCGCCGAACTGGTGGAGTCAGAGCTGTTTGGCTACGAGAAAGGTGCGTTCACCGGTGCCAACCAGAAAGGCAGCATCGGGCTGATCCGCAAGGCCGACAAAGGCACCCTGTTCCTTGATGAAATCGGCGATATGCCGTTGCCGACTCAGGCTCGACTGCTGCGAGTGTTGCAGGAGCGTTGTGTGCAACCGGTGGGCAGCAGCGAGTTGTTCCCGGTGGATATACGGATTATTTCGGCAACCAACCGCTCGTTGCGCGAGCAGGTGCAGTTGGGACGGTTTCGTGAGGATTTGTATTACCGGATTGGTGGTTTGACCCTGGAACTGCCGCCGTTAAGAGAACGCAGTGATAAAGAGGCCTTGTTCAAACGCCTGTGGGAACAACACCGCGAGCCATCGCAGTGGGCCGGGCTGAGCCGAGAGGTATTGGAGTTGTTCGGGCGCCACCCGTGGCCGGGGAATTTACGCCAGGTCAGCAGCGTGATGCAGGTAGCGCTGGCCATGGCCGAGGAACAACCGGTGCGGCCGGAGCATTTGCCGGATGATTTTTTTGTTGATTTGGAGATGGAGCCGGTGGATTTGCCGGAGCCGGTAGTGGTTGACTTGAATGATGCCGAGGAATTGAATCGGCAGTTGCAGGCGGCTGGGGGGAATATCTCCCATTTGGCCCGCAGGTTGGGGGTTAGCCGGAATACGCTTTACAAGCGGTTGCGGCAGATTGGAGATTGAGTGAGGCGTTCTCCCCAGCCCTCTCCCCCAGGAGAGGGAGCCGACCGGGGTGTCTGGCGCTATACATCGACCTGAGCGACCGAGTTGATTATGGATTCAAAGCATGAATTCCGAGTTGCCGAGCATCTTGAGCATCCCCCAATCAGTCCCCGCTCCTGGGGGAGAGGGCTTGGGTTAGGGCGAAATTCCGGACAGTGCCAATTATTGAAAGGCTGGCTCAACATTCGCAGCTGAGACCGCACTCAATGTGCGCAACCCAACCAGCACGACTACTACCATCACGACCCCGGCGCCAATGGCCACCCCGAATCCCGCCCGCGCGCCATAAGAATCGATAACCAGACCCGAAAGCATGCCACCGAGCGCTACGCCGATGCTGATGCCGGTGGTCATCCACGTCAGGCCTTCGGTAATCCTAGATGGCGGAACAATGATCGTACCCAGGTGCATCACCATCACCATGGTTGGCGCAAATGACATGCCAGCGATAAACAGCATCCCTGAAAGGATATAAACGTCCGCTGAAAAAATCGGTAAAACACTTGTGAGTGCCGTGACCAATATCCCGATAAAGAACTGTTTTTCTATCGACAGAGAAATCCTCAACGCACCAAACGTCAGACCCGCAATCATCGAGCCGAGCGCATAGGCTGCGAGGATGAATGTGGCGGACTCTGGCCAGCCTTGTGCGTTGGCGAAGGCCACGACTGCCACGTCGATCGATCCGCCAATCATCCCCATCGCCAGCAGCGCGAGGACGATGGTGCGTACGCCGGGAATAAGCAACGTGGAGCTGGTGCGGCTGATGTTGCCCACGACCACTTTCGGTTCTGTCTGGCGCTGCATAAGAAAAGCCGTCACCCCGACCGCCAGCATCACAACGGCAACCAGCGGCCCGGCTTCGGCGAAAAAACTCACGCTCAAACCAATCGCCAGGGGTGGGCCGATGATGTAGGCGAGTTCAGTCAGCACGGTGTCCAGAGAGAACGCCGTGTGCAATTGCGGTTTGCCACGGAACAGCTGCGACCAGCGTGCTCTGATCATCGAGGGCATGCTCGGCATCGTCCCCGCGAGTGCCGCCAGAACAAACAGCAGCGCGACCGGCGCCCGCAGGTACACAGCGATGATCAGCGCCAGCAACATGCCAATGCTGAAAGCGGTGACGACGGGCAGCACGCGACTCTGGCCACGCTGATCAACCAGTTTCGAGATATGCGGGCCGATCAGCGCATTGGCCAAGGTAAACGTACCGGCGACTGCGCCGGCCAGCCAGTAAACACCGGTTTGCTGCACCAGCATGGTGATAATGCCAATGCCGATCATTGCCTGCGGCAACCGCGCAATAGAACTCGCGAGCACTAACCCCGTGGCACCGGGGGTCGTTAGAAGCTCGCTATAGTGATTAGCCATGATGCCTCCATTCCATAATCGTCGCCGATCAGCATCCCGCTGCATGCGCCGCCGCCAAGTTTGGCCGCGTCAGACATCAAGACCTACGCGCACGGCAAAAGCAACCACAGGCTTTGGTTTTGATGACTGCGTTTACCGTGCAGCCGACGCAAAGCGTTGCCCTCACCCCAGCCCTCCCGGAGGTAGAGGGGGCCGACCGAGGTGTCTGGCGTTGTACATCGACCTGAAACATCGAGTTGATTATGGATTCGCTAAAAATCGTTCAGATCGGCGTATCTCTTGAACATCCCCCAATCGGTCACCTCTCGCTTTGGGAGAGGGTTAGGGTCTCTTTTCGCGCCCAAACAAAAACCCGCACAAGGCGGGTTTTGTTTGGAGCAAACGCAGCAATCAGTCAGCCAGACGCCAGGTCGTCCCGCCCTTGCCGTCTTCCAGCACCACACCCATCGCGGTGAGCTGGTCGCGGATACGGTCGGATTCAGCCCAGTCTTTACCAGCACGTGCCGCCAGACGCGCAGCAATCAGCGCATCAACCTCAGCCGCATCGACCCGCCCTTCGGCGCCGGCCTGCAAGAAGTCGTCAGCCTCAAGCTGCAACACCCCCAGCACGCTCGCCAACTCCTTCAAACGAGCCGCCAGACCGGCCGCGGCATTGAGATCGCTCTCGCGCAGACGGTTGATCTCGCGAACCATCTCGAACAGCACCGCACAGGCTTCCGGCGTGCCGAAGTCGTCGTTCATCACCTGGGTGAAACGCTCGACGAAGGCTTCGCCGCCAGCCGGCGCGACGTTCGGCAGGCCTTTCAACGCGTGGTAGAAACGCTCGAGCGCGCCCTTGGCGTCCTTGAGGTTGTCTTCCGAGTAGTTGATCGCGCTGCGGTAGTGGCTCGACACCAGCAGGTAACGCACGACTTCCGGGTGGTACTTTTCCAGCACGTCGCGAATGGTGAAGAAGTTGTTCAAGGACTTGGACATCTTCTCGCCATTGATGCGAATCATGCCGCAATGCATCCACGCGTTGGCGTAGGTCTTGCCGGTGGCCGCTTCGCTCTGGGCGATTTCGTTTTCGTGGTGCGGGAACTCAAGGTCGCTGCCGCCGCCATGAATGTCGAAGGTCTCACCCAGGCAGCAGGTGGACATCACCGAGCACTCGATGTGCCAGCCCGGACGACCCTCGCCCCACGGCGAAGGCCAGCTCGGCTCACCCGGTTTGGTGGCTTTCCACAGCACAAAGTCCAGCGGGTCCTGTTTCGACTCGTCGACTTCGATCCGCGCGCCGATGCGCAGGTCTTCGATTTTCTTGCGCGACAGCTTGCCGTAGCCCATGAACTTGGCGACGCGGTAATACACGTCGCCATTGCCCGGGGCGTAGGCGTAACCCTTGTCGATCAGCGTCTGGATCATGCTCAGCATGCCCGGAATGTGATCGGTGGCCCGCGGTTCCATGTCTGGCTTGAGGATATTGAGGCGGGCCTCGTCCTCGTGCATCGCGGTGATCATGCGTTCGGTCAGCGCGTCGAACGGCTCGCCGTTCTCCTTGGCCCGATTGATGATCTTGTCTTCAATGTCGGTGATGTTGCGCACATAGGTCAGGTTATAACCGCTGAACCGCAACCAGCGGGTCACCAGGTCGAACGCGACCATGCTGCGGCCGTGGCCAATATGGCAGTAGTCGTACACGGTCATCCCGCAGACGTACATGCGCACATTGTTGCCATCCAGCGGCTTGAAGACTTCTTTGCTCTTGGTGAGCGTGTTGTAGATCGTAAGCACTTTAGGTTGCCTATTTATCAAGGCCGATCAGGCCTGTAATCACTGGCCCCACGAATCACGCAAGGTCACGGTACGGTTGAATACCGGAGCGCCCGGTTTCGAGTCCTTGATATCCGCGACGAAGTAACCTTCGCGCTCGAACTGGAAACGGTCTTCCGGCTGTGCATTGCCCAGCGAAGGCTCGGCACGACAACCGGTGAGGACTTGCAGCGAGTCAGGGTTGATGTTGTCCAGGAAACTGGCGCTGTCTTCGGCCTTCTCAGGGTTGGCCGAACGGAACAGGCGATCGTACAGGCGCACTTCGCATTCGACGCTGGCCGCAGCCGGCACCCAGTGCACCACGCCTTTGACCTTGCGGCCTTCAGGGTTCTTGCCCAGGGTTTCCGGGTCGTAGGAGCAACGCAGTTCGACGATGTTGCCATCGGCGTCCTTGATCGCTTCGTCGGCGCGGATCACGTAGCTGCCGCGCAGACGCACTTCGCCAGCAGGTTCCAGGCGCTTGTAGCCTTTTGGCGGCTCTTCCATGAAGTCTTCACGGTCGATGTAGAGCTCACGGGCGAACGGCAGGACGCGCACGCCCATGTCTTCTTTCGGGTGGCACGCCAGTTCGAGGTTCTCGACCTGGCCTTCCGGGTAGTTGGTGATCACGACTTTCAGCGGACGCAGCACGCACATGGCACGCGGGGCGCTGTGGTCGAGGTCGTCACGGATGCTGAATTCCAGCATGCCGAAATCGACCACGCCGTCGGAACGGTTGGTGCCGATCATTTCGCAGAAGTTGCGGATCGATTTGGGCGTGTAACCACGGCGGCGGAAGCCGGACAGCGTGGACATGCGCGGATCGTCCCAGCCATGAACGTGCTTTTCATCGACCAGTTGCTTGAGCTTGCGCTTGCTGGTGATGGTGTAGTTCAGGTTCAGGCGGCTGAACTCGTACTGACGCGGCTTCGCCGGTACTGGCAGGTTGTCGAGGAACCACTCGTACAGCGGACGATGGCTTTCGAACTCCAGGGTGCAGATCGAGTGGGTGATGCCTTCGATGGCGTCCGACTGACCGTGGGTGAAGTCATAGTTCGGGTAGATGCACCACTTGTCACCGGTCTGGTGGTGATGCGCGTGACGGATGCGATACATGATCGGGTCGCGCAGGTTCATGTTCGGCGAGGCCATGTCGATCTTGGCCCGCAGCACGCGTGCGCCGTCCTTGAACTCACCGGCCTTCATGCGGGCGAACCAATCGAGGTTTTCTTCGACGCTGCGATCACGGAACGGGCTGTTTTTGCCCGGTTCGGTCAGCGTGCCGCGATATTCCTTGGCCTGTTCAGGGCTCAGGTCATCGACGTAGGCCTTGCCGGCCTTGATCAGCTCAATGGCCCAATCGTGCAACTGGTCGAAATACTGCGAGGCGTAGCGCACTTCACCGGACCATTCGAAGCCCAGCCATTTGACGTCGCTTTCGATCGCGTCGATGTATTCCTGGTCTTCCTTGGCCGGGTTGGTGTCGTCGAAACGCAGGTGCGTGACGCCGCCAAATTCCTGGGCCAGGCCGAAGTTCACGCAAATCGACTTGGCGTGACCGATGTGCAGGTAGCCATTGGGCTCAGGCGGGAAACGGGTGACGATCTGCGTGTGCTTACCCGAGTCCAGGTCCGCCTGGATGATCGGGCGCAGGAAATTGACCGGCACGGCAGGGCCGGTCTTGGAATTCGAGGTAGGGTCGACAGTGGGCTTGCTCATAGGATCCTTGAACGTACAAGTGCGCGGCCAGTTGGCCAAATCAAAGCGGCGGTTAAAACAAAGGGGCTTATCATAGCCGATGCCGTCAAGTCGCTGACAGAGCAGGCCCGAAAACGGCTGCATTTAATCGGGGGCAAGTGAAAAACAGCCTCGAAATTCGCGCCCGGCACGCTAAACTGCGCACCTTGGCCGAATCTGGCCGGACCGGTTGAGGGCTTCAATGCCCCAAAACCCACGAATTATTAGAAACCGCTTCTTTTATAAAGAGTCCCCGATCATGACCCAAGTCAAACTGACAACAAACCATGGCGACATCGTCCTGGAACTGAACGCTGAGAAAGCCCCGATCACCGTGGCCAACTTCATCGAGTACGTCAAAGCCGGTCACTACGAAAACACTGTTTTCCACCGCGTCATCGGTAACTTCATGATCCAGGGCGGCGGTTTCGAGCCAGGCATGAAAGAAAAGAAAGACAAGCGCCCAAGCATCCAGAACGAAGCCGACAACGGCCTGCCGAACGAGAAGTACAGCGTTGCCATGGCCCGCACCATGGAGCCGCATTCGGCTTCCGCCCAGTTCTTCATCAACGTGGCTGACAACAGCTTTTTGAACCACAGCGGCAAAACCGCTCAGGGTTGGGGCTACGCCGTATTCGCTAAAGTCGTTGAAGGCACCGACGTGGTCGACAAGATCAAAGGCGTGGCTACCACTTCCAAAGCCGGCCACCAGGACGTACCTGCAGAAGACGTGATCATCGAGAAAGCCGAGATCATTGAGTGATACTGCTGATTTCAGACTTGCATCTGGAAGAGGAGCGCCCGGACATTACCCGGGCGTTTCTGGATTTGCTCGCCGGACGCGCCCGCTCGGCGAGTGCGTTGTACATCTTGGGCGACTTTTTCGAGGCGTGGATTGGCGACGATGCCATGACGCCGTTCCAGCGTTCCATCTGCCAGGCCCTGCGCGACCTCAGTGACAGCGGCACGGCCATTTTTCTGATGCACGGCAATCGCGACTTCATGCTCGGCCAGGCCTTTTGCAAACAGGCCGGTTGTACGTTGCTGAAAGATCCGAGTGTCGTGCAATTTTACGGCGAGCCGGTGCTATTGATGCACGGCGACAGCCTCTGCACCCGCGACGAGGCTTATATGAAGCTGCGTCGCTATCTGCGTAATCCGGTTACCCTGTTCATCCTGCGCCACTTGCCTTTGCGGACTCGCCATAAGCTGGCGCGCAAGCTGCGCAATGAAAGCCGTGCGCAGACACGGATGAAGGCCAATGACATTGTTGATGTCACGCCCGAAGAAGTGCCGCGGATCATGCAGGCCTTTGGTGTGAAAACCCTGATCCATGGGCACACCCATCGCCCGGCCATTCACAAGTTGCAGATTGGCGAGCAGGCGGCTAAACGGATTGTGTTGGGGGATTGGGATCGTCAGGGGTGGGCGTTGCAGGTGGATGAAAGTGGGTTTGCGTTGGCGCCATTCGACTTCGCCCCGCCGCCACAACTGGCAGCACCTTCTGCCTGATCTTGATCGTTCCCACGCTCTGCGTGGGAATGTCTCAACGGACGCTCCGCGTTCGACATTGGAAGGGACGCGGAGCGTCCCGGGCTGCATTCCCACGCGGAGCGTGGGAACGATCAGTTTCAGGCCTTAGTGACCTGACGCAGCCGGCCCCGCCTTCGCCGCAAACGGCGGTTTCGCCAGCCACACCAGCACAATCAAGCCCATGAACGCCCACCCCAGCAACGTGAAGTAATCCACGGTGGAGAGCATGTACGCCTGGCTGGTCAGCACATGATCCAGTTGCGCATATGCCGGACTGCTCGCCCCGCCCAGGCTGTTCAGCGCCTCGCGGGTAGCCGGCTCATAGGTGCTGATGCTTTCGCTCATATAGGCGTGGTGCTGATCGGCTCGGCGAATCCAGATCCACGTCGTCAGCGACGCAGCAAAACTACCGCCCAGTGTCCGCAGGAACGTCGCCAGGCCCGCGCCGTCGGCGATCTGGCTCGGTGGCAGGTCCGACATCAGAATGCTCAAGGTCGGCATGAAGAACAGCGCCACGCCAATTCCCATGAACAACTGCACCAGAGCGATGTGCTGGAAGTCCACTTCGTTGGTAAACCCGGCACGCATGAAGCAGCTCAGGCCAATCGCCAGGAACGCCAGCCCGGCCAGCAGCCGCAGGTCGAATTTATGTGCGTACTTGCCGACAAACGGCGACATCAGCACCGGCAGAATCCCGATCGGCGCCACCGCGAGCCCCGCCCAGGTTGCCGTGTAACCCATCTGGGTTTGCAGCCATTGCGGCAGAATCAGGTTGATCCCGAAGAACCCGGCGTAACCCAACACCAGCACAATCGTGCCGATGCGGAAGTTGCGGTGAGCGAATAGCCGCAGATTGACTACCGGGTGCTTGTCGGTCATTTCCCAGATCACGAACACCGCCAGCGCAATCACCGAAATCGCCGCGCCGATGAGGATGAAGTTCGACTCGAACCAGTCCAGGTCGTTGCCCTTGTCGAGGATCACCTGCAATGCGCCGACGCCAATGATCAGGGTGATCAAGCCGACGTAATCCATCGGTTGGTAGCTGGTTTGCACTGGCCGCGCCTTGAGTTGCTGGCGCACCACCATCACCGCGAAAACACCGATCGGCACGTTGATAAAGAAGATCCACGGCCAGCTGTAGCTGTCGGTAATCCAACCACCGAGGATGGGGCCGGCAATCGGCGCCACCACCGTGACCATCGCCAGCAACGCAAGGGCCATGCCGCGCCTGGCGGGCGGATAGACGGCAATCAGCAGCGTTTGAGTCATCGGGTACAACGGACCTGCCACCAGGCCTTGAAGCACCCGAAAGCCAATCAGCTCCGGCATTGAGGTCGAGATACCGCATAGAAACGAAGCCAGCACGAACAGGATCGTCGCCCAGAGAAACAGCTTCACCTCGCCGAAACGCCGGCTGAGCCAGCCGGTCAGCGGCAGCGCGATGGCGTTGCTGACCGCGAACGAGGTAATCACCCAAGTGCCCTGCTCCGAACTCACGCCGAGGTTGCCGGAAATCGTCGGCAACGCCACGTTGGCGATCGTGGTGTCGAGCACTTGCATGAAGGTCGCCAGCGACAGGCCAATGGTGCTGAGCAGCAGGCTGGGCGGCGTGAAAGACGCGTTATTGCTCATCGCAAATCCTTTGGAGCTGAATTTTTTGGAGCGGGGGCTCCTGTGGCGAGGGGGCTTGTCGGAACGCCGCATCGCCCCGTTGGGTCGCGAAGCGGCCCTGGAAGATGGGACTGCTGCGCAGTCCAACGGGGGCGAGCCCCCTCACCACAAAGGCTCACTCCCACAGGGTCGGTGTGATGACTGATCAGCGTTGAACGGTTTTGCTGACCGCCGCGCTGTTGTCATGGATCAACTGAGTGATCATCGCGTCGGCCTCGGCCAATTGAAGGTCGTAGACATTGGTGCTGAACGAAGCCTTTTGCGGCGACTGTTGTGCCAGCACCGGGCCGCTCTGGTCACGCAGGTTCACATCGACCTGAGTCGACAGGCCGACCCGCAACGGGTGCCTGGCCAGTTCTTCGGCGTTGATGTGAATCCGCACCGGCACCCGCTGGACGATTTTGATCCAGTTGCCGGTGGCGTTCTGCGCCGGCAGCAAGGCAAACGCGCTGCCGGTACCGGCACCAAGGCTGTCGATGGTGCCGCTGAACTTCACGTCGCTGCCGTACAGGTCGGCCTCGATATCTACGGGCTGGCCAATGCGCATATCACGCAGCTGGGTTTCCTTGAAGTTGGCGTCGATCCACAGCTGATCCAGCGGAATCACCGCCATCAATGCGGTGCCCGGCTGAACGCGTTGGCCCAGTTGTACCGAGCGCTTGGCCACGTAACCGGTGACCGGCGCGATCAAGGTGCTGCGGGAGTTGTTCAAATACGCCTGACGCAATTGCGCGGCAGCGGACATCACGTCCGGGTGCGACGACACCACGGTGTCATCAACCAGCGCACTGGTGGTTTTGAGTTGCTGTCTGGCGTTGGCCAGGGCGTTTTGCGCCGAGGTCAGGTCGTCGCGAGCATGGGACAGTTCTTCCTGGGAAATCGCCCCGCCAGCGGCGAGGTTTTTCCGGCGATTGAAGTTGTCCTGAGCCTTTTGCACTTCGGCCTGCTGCGCATTGACCTGGGCTTTCATGCCGTCGACGTTGCTGTACAAGCCGCGAACCTGACGCACGGTGCGGGCCAGATTGGCCTGGGCACTTTGCAGGCCGACTTCGGCGTCGTTCGGGTCGAAGTTGATCAGCACCTGGCCTTCGTGAACCAGGTCGCCATCGTCGGCACCGATGCTGACCACAGTGCCGGTGACCAGCGGAGTGATTTCAACCACGTTGCCGTTTACATAGGCGTCGTCGGTGCTTTCGTTCCAGCGCCCATAGAGTTCGTGATAACCCCAGACGCCGATGCCGGCGAGGATCACCACGATCGCGAGCGCTGCCAGCATGACTTTGCGTTTACGCGAATTGCGGGTGTCTTGTGCGTTGTCAGGGGTGGGTGTTGTTTCGGCAGTGGCCATGACAAATACCTCGAATCAGTTGTTCAGCGTGGCTGGGGTTGCATTGGCGGCGGCCAGGGTTTCGCCCTGGAAGCCGCCGCCCAGCGCCTGCATCAGTTGGATCGACAGGTCGATCTGCTCGGCATTCAGGTTGGCCAGCTGCCGCTGGGCCTGGAGCAGTTGCTGCTCGATGCTGAGCACGTCCAGGTAATTCCCGATGCCGGAACCGTACCGCTCAACCACCGTGTTGTAAGAATCCTGAGCAATGTCGGTGGCGCGCTGTTGTGCCCCGATCTGCCGGCCGATATCGCGCAGCTGGTTGATGGTGTCGCTGACATCGCCCAGGGCTTTCACCAGGCTTTTGTTGTACTGCGCCACCGCGAGGTCGTAATCGGCGTCGCGGGAATCGAGGTCGGCGCGCAGGCGGCCACCGTCGAAAATCGGCACCGAGATCGTTGGTGCAATGTTGAAGAAGCGACTGGCCGAACCGAACATCGCATCGCCCAGCAACGACTCGGCACCGGCCGCGGCGCTCAGGTTGAGGTTGGGGTAGAAGCGGGTTTTGCCGGCGTCGATGTTCTTGCTCGCCGCCTCGACCCGCCAACGCGCGGCCACCAGGTCTGGACGCCGACCGAGCAACTCGGCCGGCAGCACCGATGGCAACGCGACAGCGCTGGCCTGGAGGATTTTCGGCCGGGGGATTTCGTTGCCGCGATCCGGGCCTTTGCCGAGCAAGACGGCCAAGGCGATTTTCGCGCTTTGCAGGCGTTTTTCGGCATCGATCAGGCTGGCTTCGGAGGTGGCTTCCAGGCTTTCGGTTTGCTGGAACTGGTATTGGCTGTCGATCCCCGAGCTCAGGCGACGCTGGCTCAGGTCGAGCATTTGTTTGGTGCGCTTGAGGTCTTCATTGGCCAGGTCGTAGACAATATGCGCCTGCCCCAGATCGCTGTAGGCGCGAGCGACGTCGGCGGACAACGTCAGTTGCGCGGCTTGTTGATCGACTTCGGCAGCACGGGCCTGGCCCAATGCTGCTTCCCAGGCATCACGCTGGCCGCCCCAAAGGTCAAAGTTGTAATTGAAACTGGCGCTGATGTTGCGCACGGTGGAGTACGCATCGCCCTCGCCCCTCGGGTCCTGATCCCGAGCCAGACGCGAACGGCTGACGCCGGCACTGGCATCGAGGGTCGGCATGCGAGCGGCATCCGCTGCGTAAGCGGCGGCACTGGCCTGGTGAGCACGGGCGTCGGCGATTTGCATGTCGGGGCTGTCGTGCAGGGCTTCGCGGATCAAGCCGTCGAGCTGTGGGTCGCCGAGGCTCTTCCACCAGTCGCTTTTCGGCCAGGCCGCGGGCGACAGGGTTACACCGCTGAGGGATTGTCCGGCCTTGAGGGTTTTCGCATCGAGGCTTTTGCCTTCGGTGGTCAGTCCGCTGTAGCTGGCGCAACCGGCCAGGGTCATGGCCGCCAGCACCAGGCTCAGGCCGGCACGCAGGGTTTTACTGCTCATTTGTCACCTACCCGCAGCAGGGTGATCGAGTCACCGGCTGCCACCAGAATTTTCTTCAGGATCTGTTCCAGGGTTTTCAATTCCTCTGGGGTGATCGCGCCAGCCAGTTCATTCATGGCGTCGGCGCCGATCTCCGGCAGGCGGTCAGTCAACTGCTGGCCTTGTTCGGTCAACACCAACTGAACCTGACGACGATCCGCCTCGGAGCGTTGGCGGGCGAGGAAGCCTTTCTGTTCCAGGCGGTCGAGCATGCGGGTCATCGATCCGCTGTCCAGCGACAGGTGACGACACAGCTCGGCGGGGGTATCGACGCCGAACTGGGCCATGATGATCAGCACTTTGAACTGCGCGGCAGTGATGCCGTGGGGTTCCATGTGCGTGTCGATGATCCGGTCCTTGAGCAGCGCAGCGCGCCCGAGCAGGAGACCGAGATGGCACGTGTGGAATTCGTCTGGGGTGAAATGCTTCATCTGACCACCAATTAGCTGCCTAGGCAGAGAATGTATGTCGAGATGTTACTGCCTAGGCAGCGAATGTCAACGCAATAGTTAGGTTGCTTGCTATTTTGTTGATCAATGGCTGGTGAGTGATCGTTCCCACGCTCTGCGTGGGAATGCCTCAACGGACGCTCTGCGTTTGGCTTGGGAAGGGACGCGGAGCGTCCCGGGCTGCATTCCCACGCGGAGCATGGGAACGATCAAGGAATGAAGTTGCATGTTTTGGGGCCGCTACGCGGCCCAACGGGGCGATGCGGCGTTCCGACAAACCCCCTCGCCACAGGGACCGCGCGGGGGTTTAGAAATCCCGCTTGTAGAAGATGTCCAGCGAACTGGCCACGCCGCCCGCTGCTTCGAGGTAGACCTTCTTGCTCAGCTTGTAACGCAAGGCGATGGTGTTGGCCGGTTCGAACACGCCAACGCCATAACGCAGGCTGAGCTTCTCGGAGATATTGCCGCTGGCGACCACGCTGGTGGCGTTGCCGCTACCCTCGGTATCGAGCTGGAAATCCTGAATCCCCAGGTTTTTCGCCAAGCCGCTGGTCACCCCCGAACTGCCCATCAAGCCCAGGCCGAGCGCCGCTTGAGCCAACATGTTGTTGTCCTCACCGTTGGTGCTCAGCGGGCGCCCCAGCACCAGATAGGACAACGCCTGTTCCTGGCTCATCGCCGGCTCGGAGAAGATCTGTGTGGTCGGCTGCTCGGCGCTACCGCTCAGGCGAATGCCGGCGATCACGTCGTCGGTCTGGCGAATCGCTTCGATGTCCAGGTACGGCTGATCGATCGGGCCGGCAAACAGCAAACGCGCCCGGCGTACGGTCAACCGCTGACCGTAGGCGCGATAACGCCCATCGTTGAGCCAGAGCTCGCCGCGGGTGTCCATGTTGTCGCCGATGTGCACATGACCTTGCAGGTTGGCGGTCAGGCCAAACCCGGCGAAGCTGAGTTTGTCCTGACCGACCACCACATCGATATCCATCGCCATGGCCATCGGGGGTTTGCCCTCTTCGGTCTGCTGGCCGACGATCACCGTGTCATCGGACACCTTGACCGTCGATGGCGGCAACTCGCGCACGGTGATCTCGCCTTTGGGCACCAATACCTTGCCGACAATCGCCAGTTTGTCGTCCTTCACCGAAATCTTCAGGTCCGGCGCCATTTCCAGCTTGGCGTAGGGCTCGACGGTGACCGGCAATTGCGTACCTTTGAGCGCCAGATCCACCACCAATGCCTGACCCCAGGCGATGTTGCCGCTCAAGGTGCCCTGCCCGGTCTTGCCGCTTTTCCAGCCGCCGTTCAATTGCACGGTTTCACCCGCAATCACGGCTTGAAGTTGCAGCGCTTCGAGGTCCATCGGCAGTTCAGGCCCGGAAATCTCGCCGTCGCTGAGCAGCAGATTGCCGTTGACCTGCGGCGCCAGCAGCGTACCGGCGAGCGTGCCGCTGCCATTCAAGCGTCCGGTCAGTTTCTCGACCATTGGCACGAATGGCCGCGCCACCGACAGGTCCAGACCACTCAGGCGGAACGAGCCGGTCAGTGGCTTGTCCTTCGGCAACGGATTGATCTGCGCCTGGAGCATCAGCTCACCGAGCTTGCCGCCGACGAAATTGAGGTCAGTGTCGATGCGCTTGGGCGTGAGTTTGCTGTTGAGTTTCAGGGTCTGGTACGGGAAGTCCAGCCACTGGTCCTTTTCCTTGATGCGCAACGTGCCGCCGCTGGCATCGACGCTGATCAGGCCGTTCGGGCCGCTGGCCGGCAGGTCCAGTTGCAGGTCCGCGTTGAGCCGGCCCTTCCAGGCGAAATCCTTGGGCAACCACTGCGCCAGGCTGTCGATCGGAAACTGTTTGAGGTGATAACGCAGCTTCGGCTCAGGCATCAGGCGCTGATCCTCACCGCACAGGCTGGCCGGGCCGGATGTCCAGCAATGGGCGCCGAAGTTGATCTTGCCGTCCGCCAGCCGCTCGAGCTTCGCCGGGCCTTGCAGCTTCCAGTCCTGACCGCCGGCCTGGATATCGCCGCTGGCCAGGCGCCCACGCCAATTGCCTTGGTCCAGATTGCCGTCGAGGCCGAGCGCGAGTTTCAGCTTCGGCCCTTGCAGGTCGAGGGCGAGTTTCTGGTTTTTGATGTCGCCCTGGCCGCTGGCGGTCAGCGTCCCCAGCGACGTTTCACCGGCCCGAATGCCGCTGCCCTTGAGGTCGATTTTCGCCCGTTGCGCGCTATCGAGGGTGGCGTCCAGATTCAGGCTTTGCAGGCGATTGTCTTCGAAGGCCAGTTGCGTGCCTTGCAGCCCGAGCTTGCCTTGCGGGGCCTTGAGTGTTCCGGCGACATCGACGCGACCATTGAGCTGACCGCGCAGTTGCGGCCACAACTGAGCCAGGCGCGGCAGCTTGATATCGATCTGACCGGTGAGCTTCTGTTGCAGGCTGCCCTTGCCGTTGATGCTGTTGTCGCCGAGGCGAACTTGCAGCGCGCTGAGGTTCCATTGCTCGCCACCGCCATCGGCGTTGGCCTGGATCACTGCCGGTTGACCGCGCAGTTTGCCTTTCAAGTCGAGATCAGCCGTCAGGCTGAGTGTTTCATTCTTCATCTCGCCCTTGCTGCGCAACGGTCCGGCCAGGATGCCCGGCAACTCCGCGACCCAGTACGCCGGGTTGATCGCCGACAGGTCCAGCGCCGTGTCCCAGGCAATGCCATCGGCGAATTGCAGGTTCAGGTGCCCTTCGGCCTTGCCCTGCCCGGCTTCGAGTTGAATTTGTTGCAGGTAGATCTTCGTCAGGTCGCCGCTGAACGGGCTGGTCAGGCTGAATTCTCCGGCCGGGCCGTCGAGTGCGGATTTGAAGCTGCCGAGGTATTTACCGTCGGTGTAGGAGACTTCACCGTTGAAACTGCGCAACGCCACTTCGGGCTCGTCGATCAGTGGATAGAGGCTGTGCCACGGGAAATCCAGCCAGTCGATTTTGGCATCGGCGCTCAGGCCTTTGCTCCAGTCGAGGTTGCCGGTGAGCTTCAGGCTTTGCTTGTCGTTGGCCGTGAGGTCCAGTCCGGCGATCTGCGCGCCATTGGCGTCGACCTTGCCTTGCAGCAACAACGCGACGGGGCCTTTTTCGCCCGGCAACGTGGCTTTGCCGAGCAACTGGTAACCGTTTTTCAGGTCGCCGTCGCCGGTGAGTTCCAGTTGGTTGAGTTGCAGGGTGTCCGGCAGATCGGCACCGGGCTTGAAGCCGTCAGCGGTGATCCGTGCCTTGGCCGGCAGGTTCTCCACCAGTGGTTGCAGCTCCCCGGTCAATTGCCCGTTCAGGTAACCGCTGCTGTCGGCTTTCAGGTTCAGGGTTTTCAGCAGATCGCCGTCGACCTTCAGGGCCAGCGTCCAAGGCGCGGTGCCGGGGGCTGGCAGGGTCAGTTGGCCTTGCGCCTTGAGCGGCCAGTTGCCGCTGGGTTGCAGCAGGCCTGAAAGATTCAGGCTCAGGTCATCCCTTTGCAAATGAACGGAATCGATCTGCAGACCGTTGGCCGTCCAGTGCGCCGCCAGTTGCAGGCCCTTGAGTTCTTCGCTGCCGTTGAACAGCAGGCTGCCGACCTGGACGTCGCCCAGTTCGATGGCCAGCGGCAAATCCAGGTCCGGAAGTTCGATCGAACCGCTGCTGTCTTCATCCGTGCCCGGTGGAAATTGCAGGCTGACTTGATCGGCCTTCAGTTGCTCGATGCACAGTGCCATACGCGTCAGGCACAGCGGCGACCAGGCGAAAATCACCTTGCTCAGCTCAACCCGGCTGGTGTCTTGCTGCCACAACACACGGTCGGCGCTCCACTGTCCGCCCAATCGGCCCTGATAATTTTCCACGGTCAGACCCGGCACCAACCCCAACGCCCAGCGGCTGCCCGTCGAAGTACCCAGCACGGTGGTCACGGTCAAAACGACCAGCATCAGCAGCGCCAGAATCGCCAACAGCGTTATTTTCAAACCACGCTTCACAGCTCAGGCCCCATGGAAAAGTGCAGTCGAATGCCGCCGTCGTCGTCCATCGCATGGGCCAAGTCGAGGCGAATCGGCCCTACCGGAGAAACCCAGCGCACGCCGATACCGACGCCGGTCTTGAGGTTCGGCAGTTCGAGGGTATTGAAGGAGTTGCCCTGATCAATGAACGTCGCGACCCGCCATTTTTCGGCAACGGAGTACTGATACTCGACGCTGCCGGCAACCATGTAACGGCCCCCGATGCGGTCGCCCTCGGAGTTTTCCGGTGACAGGCTCTGATAGTCGTAGCCGCGCACGCTCTGATCGCCACCGGCAAAAAAGCGCAACGACGGCGGTACCGATTTGTAGCCGTTGGTGGCGCTGCCGCCGACCTGCACCCGACCGAGGAAGCGGTGTTTGTCGAAGACCGTGGTCAAGCCCTTCACCAACGCGGTGCCGTAAAGCAGGTTGTTGTCAGAACCCAAACCTTCCTTGGCCACTTTGGTCTCGAATTCCAGGCGATAACCGTTGTGCGGGTCGATGCGGTTATCACTTTTAAGGTAGGAATAGCTGACGCCAGGCATCAGCAAGGTGCTAAGCCCCGAGTCGTCACCGAGCCTGTATTCCTCGCGTTGCCATTTGAGCGACACCACCCGCTGCCAACCGCTGGGCAGCTTGCTGTGCCACTCGGGACCGATGGTCAGCAGTTTGCTCAGGGAGTCCTTGTCGGCGATTTCTTCGTTCTGATAGCCACCGGCGAACCGCAGCTTGTCGGTCAGCGGCGGGTCCAGGGGAATGTCGTAGAACACGCCGACGTTCTGCCGAGGCGCCGAGACTTCGGTTTCCCAGCCATAGCTGTGCCCCTGAGGGTTGACCCAGTGCCGCGTCCAGTTGGCCTTGACCCGTGGGCCGACGTCAGTGGAATAGCCGAGCCCCAGACCCATGGTCCGTGGTTTGCGGGTTTCGAGTTTGACGTCCACCGGGATCACGTCGTTCCTGGACGCCGTCGGCGCCGCATCCACCCGTACGCTTTCGAAATAGCCACTCGATTGCATGGCCTGGCTGAGCTCGGCGATCAGTTCGGAGTCGTAGGGCGCCCCCTCCTTGAATGGCACCATGCGCTGCAGCAGGTCCTCGTCGAACGGCGTGTCCCCTTCAAAACTGACTTTGCCCAATGAATAACGCGGGCCGCTGTTGTAGACCAGTTCGATATCGGCGACGCCGGCTCGCGGGTCGACCAACAATTTCTGGCTGCTGAAATAACCACTGAAAAAGCCAAAACGCGAGGCCTGATTCTGAATCAGGCGCTTGGCGTCTTCGTAATGGCCATGGTTAAGCACTGCGCCGGTTTTCAGCGTATTGCTTTTGGGCACACGGAATGATTTGAGGGAGGCAGCAGGGCCGTCGACGCGAATGGTGACGTTGCGCAAATGCACCGGCTCGCCGGGCTCGATGTTCAGCACCAGGCGCGGCGTCTTGCCGCCCTTCACATCAGAGTCGATCTGCGGCTGGTAATAACCCAAGGCCTGGGCGGCCTTGCGCGCCTGTTCTTCGGCGCCACGACTGAAGCGCAGCAAGGCTTCTTCGTCTCGATCGCCGAGGCTGCCGATATAGCCCTCTATATTGGCTTTCAGTTCATCGTTGGACGGTTTGATCCGCACATCCAATTCACTTTGCGCCAGTGCCGCGCAGCTGGTAATCAGCATCAGCACGCCACTGGTAATTCTTCCTGGAAACTTCATAGGCGCGGATGCTATCACGAGCTTGGGAGCGTGATAGAGCCTGGCGTGCGGTGAAAGTTCTACCTTTATGCCGTTGCTGTTTGTAACACCTGCGGATTGGCGTGGAAAAACACGTGCTCGCGAATCGGTCCTACGGCGACCTCACCGATTTCCTCGTAGCCCTGACGCTTATAGAACTCCAGATAACGAGGATTCCCGGTATCGAGGATCACGCCCTCGGAGTGTTCATCCACCGCGCACCAGTTGTGCACCGCTTGCAGCAATTGTTCGCCAAAGTGTTTGCCCTGGAATTGCGGATGAACCCCCAGCAATGGCAGCAGGTGTACCGAGTCGGACGGCACACAAGCCATCACGGCATCGTGATACTCGAGATAACGTCGGGTACAGCGAAAACCGGTGCTCAGCACCATGCGCAGACGCCAGGCCCAACTCTCTGTGATGCCCAGGCGGCGTTGCGGCGGCGCGATCAGTGCGATGCCGATCAACCGGTCGTTGACCAGCAGGCCGATGGCCGGCAAGTCCTGAAGAAAGTGTTGCTTGACCAGTTCGCGCACGGTAGCCCGGACCCGCTGCTCATAACCGGGACGCTCGGCTTCGAACAGGTAGCCGAACGTCGGCTCATGCCGGTAAGCCTGGTACAGCAACGAACGTGCTTCGCGGGAATAGCCGCTGTCGAGCATGTGAATATCGGCGATGACAGTGGAAGTTTCGGGCATAACGGTTGATCTCCCCTGGCACAGGTCAGATGACTGCGCTCTTCTGGTTACGAGCCTATAGCGCTGGCACAGTTCCTTGCTGATCCGAATCAGTGTTGGTTGTGATGCCGCCATCGCAAGCGGGCTCGCTCCCACAAGGTATAGACCAGACTCGTCCCCTGTGGGAGCGAGCCTGCTCGCGATGAGGCCATTGCTACCAATACAAAGCTGTCGGACAAACACGAAACCCCTCACCCCAACACTGGCCCCATTCCTACATGTCAGCTAGCATCGCCCTTTTGCCAGGACTGCCGACCATGAAGATCGTCTCCTTCAACATCAACGGGCTGCGCGCTCGCCCTCATCAGTTGGCGGCGCTGATCGAAAAGCATCAGCCAGATGTGATCGGACTGCAGGAAACCAAGGTCCACGACGACCAATTCCCGCTGGCCGAGGTTCAGGCGCTGGGCTATCACGTGTATTTCCATGGTCAAAAAGGTCATTACGGCGTCGCCCTGCTCTCGCGCCAGGAACCTATCGCGCTGCACAAAGGTTTCGTCACCGATGAAGAAGACGCTCAGCGCCGCTTCATCTGGGGCACGTTCGCCGACACCAATGGCGTGCCGGTGACCATCATGAACGGCTATTTCCCACAGGGCGAAAGCCGCGATCACCCGACCAAGTTCCCCGCCAAGGAACGTTTTTACAGCGATCTGCAGCAGTTGCTGGAAAGCCAGTTCAGCAACGACCAGCCAGTGGTGGTGATGGGCGACGTGAACATTTCCCCTGAAGACTGCGACATCGGTATCGGCCCGGACAACATGAAACGCTGGCTGAAAACCGGCAAATGCAGCTTCCTGCCGGAAGAACGCGAGTGGATGGCCCGGCTGAAGAACTGGGGCCTGGTGGACAGCTTCCGTCACTTGAACCCGGAGGTGTCCGATCGTTTCAGCTGGTTCGACTACCGCAGCCGCGGTTTTGAGGATGAGCCCAAGCGTGGCCTGCGGATTGACTTGATCATGGCGTCCCACGGGTTGTTGCCACGGGTGAAGGACGCAGGTGTGGATTACGAATTGCGCGGGATGGAAAAACCGTCGGATCATGCGCCGATCTGGCTTGAATTGAGCTGATCCGGTTTCGCTGATCGTTCCCACGCTCTGCGTGGGAATGCCGCCAGGGACGCTCCGCGTTCCGCCTCTGGAAGTGACGCAGAGCGTCACGGGATGCATTCCCACGCAGAGCGAGGGAACGATCCGTCACACCCTGTCATCTTTCAGAAACCTTACTGACTTATTCTCCCGGCACTTCCTTTGGCTTATAAGGTGCCGGCATGACGCTGCGCGTGTTGTTCCTGTCGATACTGTGCGCCTGGCTGCCGCTGACGGCTTCGGCTGGCGCATTGCCGACGCCCGAGACTGGCCCGGTGCTGCGCATCCAGGGTTCCAACACCATTGGCGCGGCATTGGGCCCGGCGCTGGTTGAGGGGCTGATGCGCGAACAAGGCCTGCTCAAGGTTCACAGCGAGGCCCCGGACAAAGCCAACGAACTTCGCGTCATCGGCGAAACCGTTCAGGGCCGCCGGGTCGCGGTGGACATCGCGGCCCACGGTTCCAGCACCGGTTTCACCGCCCTGAAAACCGCCACCGCCGACCTCGCCGCCTCCTCGCGCCCGATCAAGGACAGCGAACGGGCAGACCTTGCACGCTTGGGTGATTTTAAAAGCGCCGGCGCCGAGCAGGTCATCGCCATCGATGGCCTGGCGATCATCCTTCATCCGCAAAATCCGTTGAGTGAACTGAACACCGAACAACTGGCGCGAATCTTCAGCGGCGAAGCAAAAACCTGGGAAGAACTCGGCGGCACCGGTGGGACGATTCATCTCTATGCGCGGGATGACCAATCGGGCACCTACGACACGTTCAAGGAATTGGTCCTCAGCCGTCGTGGGAAAACGCTGAGTAGCGCTGCGAAACGGTTCGAATCCAGCGAGCAATTGTCCGACGCGGTTAGCCTGGACCCGCAAGGGATCGGCTTCATCGGTCTGCCTTACGTGCGTCAAGCCAAAGCGGTAGCGATTGCCGATGGCCAATCCCAAGCCATGCTGCCGCTCAACAGCTTGATCGCCACGGAAGACTATCCATTGTCGCGCCGGCTGTTCTTTTACCTGCCGCCCAACGGGAAAAGTCCTTGGGCCGACGCATTGGTGGCGTTCGCTCAAAGCAGCAAAGGTCAGGCGATTGTCGCGGCCAATGGTTTTATCGCCCAGACCGTCCAGGCCATGACGGTCACGCCGAATGCATTGATGCCCGAGGGTTATCAGGCACTCAGCCGTCACGCCCAGCGCCTGACCGTGAATTTCCGTTTCGAAGAAGGCAGTGCGACGCTGGACAACAAGGCCCGGCAGGACCTGTCGCGGGTGCTCGACTATCTACAGCAGCACGAGAAGACCAATCGGCAGGTGACGCTGGTGGGGTTTGGCGACGCCAAAAGTGATCCGGCGCGGGCCGATCTGCTGTCGAAACTACGCGCCATGGCGGTGCGGCGGGAACTGGTGAAAAGCGGTGTGGTATTTCGCGAAATTCGCGGTTTTGGCGCCGAGATGCCGGTGGCGGCCAATAGCGCGGATGAAGGGCGAATCAAGAATCGGCGGGTTGAGGTTTGGGTGTATTGATGCCTCGGCTGATTCAGAAACACTCTTTGCGGTAGGTGGGCGTCCTGTGGCGAGGGGGCTTGTCGGAACGCCGCACCGTCCCGTTCGGCTGCGAAGCAGTCGTAAAACCGATGAATGCAGTCTTCCTGAAAAACGCGGGTAACCGGTTTGGGGCGGCTTCGCCACCCAACGGGGGCAAGCCCCCTCGCCACAGGTTTTCGTTTGCTTCAAGAATTCCTTGAGCCGTTAGCCTAGGAGTTTCTGCAACTGCGCCGTGGTATCCACCGCGCCCATGGTCTTGGCGGCATCCAGCGCAGAAACGCCATTGGCGTCCTTGGCTTTCGGATCGGCGCCTTTGCTGATCAGGTAATCGACGATTTCCACGCGATTGAACATCGCGGCCATCATCAGCGCAGTGCGACCGTCGAAGGACGAACCTTCCACTTGCGCGCCGCCTTCAACCAGTGCCTTGACCACCGCCAGATCACCCTTGAACGCCGCGCCGGCAATCGGGCTCTGGCCGTTGTCGTTACGGATTTCCGGGTCGGCCTTGTGTTCGAGCAGGACTTTTACCGTCTCCACATGGCCGTGGTAAGCGGCCAGCATCAGCAGCGTATCGCCCTTGTGGTTACGCAGGTTCGGCGGCAGGCCCTTGGTCAACAGCGCAGCCATCATGGCCGCATCGCCCTCACGCGCCTTGTTGAATACCTGTTCGGCAAATTCAGCGGCTTCTTCGGGGGACATCTGGCGGCTTTGGTCGGACATTGGGCACTCCACGTTCTGTTATTCGCAAAGCCGACAGTTTCCCGAGCAGCCCCGAGGCTGTCACTTCTTTTTTCTCATGGACGGCCATAGCCACATTCAATAGCGCTGCATTCAATAACGAAAAGCGCCGCCGTGAATATCCGCCAGCAACTGCGGAGTGACCTGCACGTAAGTCTGGGTCCCTGGCAGCCAGGCATAGATCGGATCATCGCCGGTTTTGCCGGGGTCGAAGGCTTCATCCTTAAGCCGGGTCTTCTGGTATTTGAAGGTGCCGGTGGTCTCCATTTTCACCTTCACCCGCAAGAATAACGGCACCGCATAGGCGGGCATTTGCTCACGGGCGAACGCCAGCAGTTCACTGAAATCCAGAGTCGCCAGGGACTCGGCTGGCGTTATCGCCGCCATCCCGGCACGCCCGTTGGTGTTGCGGATTTCCACGCCGTAGGCCACGGCTTCGGAAATATGCGGGTGTTGCAAAAGAAGGTTCTCGACTTCGGTGGTCGAGACGTTTTCGCCCTTCCAGCGGAAGGTATCTCCCAGCCGGTCAACAAATTGCGCGTGACCGAAACCGATGTTGCGCAGCAGGTCACCGGTATTGAAGTAACGGTCGCCCTTCTTGAACACGTCGTGCAACACAACCTTTTCGGTCTTCTGCGGATCGGTGTAGCCGTCCAGCGGCGCCTTGTCATCGATCTTCGCCAGCAACAGCCCCTGCTCGCCTTTGGCGACTTTGCGCATGTAGCCGCTGGCATCGCGAATGGGCGCGCCGCTGTCGTGGTCGTAGGCCGCCAACTCCCATGACATCAGGGAAAAACCGACGGTGTTGTCAAAGTTGAGGATGTTGGTGAAACCGATGTTGCCGTCGCTGGCGGCGTACAGTTCACAGATATGGTTGACCCCGAATCGCGTCTTGAATTCGCCCCATGCGCCGGGGCGCAGGCCATTGCCGATCATCTTCGTCACGCCGTGCTGGCTGTCGTCGGCGCTGGGCGGTTGATCCACCAGGTAGCGGCACAATTCACCGACGTAACCGAGGGTGGTCGCACGGTACTTGCGCACATCGTTCCAGAATTGACTGGCGCTGAACTTGCGGCGGATCGCAAAGCCCGAGGCGCCACTGATCGCCGAGCCCCAGCACACGCACAGCCCGGTGGCGTGATAGAGCGGCAAGGTGCAATAGACGACATCCTCCGGGCGCATATTCAGGGCGATCAGCCCGAAACTCGCGGAGCTGCGCATCCAGCGGCCGTGCTTGAATACCCCGGCCTTGGGCAAGCCGGTTGTGCCCGAGGTGTAGATATAGAAACAAGGATCGTCGAAAAAAACCTGCTGACTGCTGGCGGGGTTGGCGCTGGAGCTGTCGGCACTGGCGGTCATCAGGTTGATGAACCCGTCGGGCGCAATGCCCGGATGACTGAAGGTGTCTCGATCAGCAACGAACCAGGTGCGCGCCGCCTCGATCGACACCCGTTCGCGAACCGCCGAAAATGCCGGCACCAGCTCTTCTCCGACAATGATCGCCGCGGGTGCCACCAGGTTCAGGCTGTGAGCCAGGGTATCGCGGGTCTGCGAAGTATTGAGCAAGGCACTGATCGCGCCGACCTTGGCCACCGCCAGGATCGTCACCAGCAGTTCCGGGCGATTCTCGATAAAGACCGCCACCACATCGCCCTTGCGGATGCCTTGGGCAATCAAATGATGGGCGATGCGATTGGCCCATTGGTTGACCTGAGCATACGCAAGCGCCACTTCGCCCTGCAGCAATGCCGGGCCATCGGGATTGCGCAACGTCGCTTGCTCGAAGCTCCAGCCCAGGCCACACGGTTGGGTCGGGTCCTTGACGTTGGCGGCTTTCATGCCCTTCACCACGCGCGGAATGGCTTTGGCAATGGAAGGCAGCTTGCGGAGCATCATGCTCCAGGTAATCGTGTCGTTTGGCGTGCGGCTCATGGTTGCTCCCGGTCGATCTTTTTATTGTTCGGGCGGCGTTGATTGAGGCCGAAAATACGTCAGCGGTTCCTGAGCTGTACACGCGGTTTTTGAAATGATTTGTATCCACGTCTGCGGCATTCGTAATCGCGAGCTTGTGCCGGGCAATTGGTTCCATCGAATCGATGTCGACCACGCAAAATGCAGGATGCACGATGGCCTTTCATGCAGATTGCACGAAACCGCAAAAACACCTAAAAACTAACCTATTGATATATAAGGATTTTTAAAAAATCAGGTGCTGGCACAATCACTGCAACTACCTCTGCATGCTTGCCATTCAAGAGCTAACGGAGCTGATAGACATGAACCTGATCCAAGAAAAATTTTCGTCCCTGTTCTCCAACTTCGAAGTGACCACCCAGCCACGTCCGGATGGTGGCATTTTGCTGACCTTGAGCAGCAGCGACGGCAAAGTCTTCAAGCGCTCGATTTCCTACCAGCAACTGCATGCAGGTGATCAGCTGTCCTGGGTGATCAGCGCCATTCGCCGTGACATCGCCGAACAGGCCAGCGAACTGCCACAGATTTCCATGCTGCAAAGCCAGCAGCGGTTCGCCCTGCCGACGTATCACTCGGCTTAAACCGTTCCGGGGCTGTAAGCTGTAACCAAACAGGCCGTGAGAGCTTTCGCTCCACGGCCTGTTTTGTTTCTGACGTTGCGCAATCCCTGCTTCTGATCTTCGATCCCTGATCTCAGCTCCTACAGGGCATCGCCTCAGTCTTCAAGACGCGGGAAACGACTGGCGATGTCTTCGCCGGTGAAATCGGCCACCCAGCCGTCAGGGTTGTTGAACAGGCGGATCGCGATGAAATGCGGATGCTCGCCCATGTCGAACCAATGCCGGGTGCCAGCCGGTACCGAGATCAGGTCGTTTTTCTCACAAAGCACCGCGTAGACGTAATCGCCGATGTGCAGGGAAAACAAGCCACGGCCGGCGACGAAAAATCGTACTTCGTCTTCGCCATGGCAATGTTCGTCGAGAAATTTGCCGCGCAATTCGGCTTTTTGCGGGTGATCGCTGCTCAGGCTGATGACATCGACGGTGATGTAACCACGTTCGGTCATCAGCTTGTCGATTTGTTCCTGATACGCGGCGATCACTTCTTCCTGACTGGCGCCTGGCTGGATTTTCGCCGCGGCTTGCCAGCGGTCGAAACGCACGCCCTGCTCGGCCAGGGTCGAAGCGATGTCTTCGACATGCGTCAGCACCTTGTTGGGCAAGTCAGGGCTTGAGACGTGGTAAACGGACAGGCTGCTCATTTGGCAACTCCTTAACGGTTCAGCTTTTTATGGTTCAAGAGTGAGCGCAGCTTCAACTCGCACTCGAACAAAAATTCAAAGGCCTCGATCTGCCGCAGCGCACGCGCAAGGCTCACGGTCTGTCCTCTTGCATGCGTGTGGCAATGATAACGGCTGCCGCGAAGGCTGCGAGGCTGGCAATACTAAAGGTCAATGCGGGGCCGAGGGCATTCCAGCTATAGCCGGAATACAACGCACCCAGTGCGCCGCCGGTGCCGGCCAGTGCGGCGTACAACGCCTGGCCCTGCCCTTGTTGGCGCGCGCCGAAGCTACGTTGCACGAACTGGATGGCTGCCGCGTGAAAGCTGCCGAAGGTCGCCGCGTGCAGCACCTGGGCAAACAACAGCACCCAAAGGAACTCCGCGAACGAACCGAGCAACAACCAACGCAACGCCGCCAGCAGAAAACTTGCCAGCAGCACCCGTCGCACGGAAAAGCGCGCGAGGATCTTGCTCATGGCCAGAAACATCAAGACTTCGGCGACCACACCGACCGCCCAGAGCATGCCGATCAGCCCACGGCTGTACCCGAGTCGCTCCAGGTGCAAGGTCAGGAAGGTGTAATAAGGACCGTGGCTCATTTGCATCAGCGCTACGCAACCGTAAAACGCCAACACCCCGGGACTGCGCAACTGCCTGAGAAAACCGTCCCCCGCCGGTCGTTCACCCTGAACCGGTTGAGCGTTGGGCACCCACAGGCTGCTCACCACGATCCCGGCCATGATCAGCACCAGCGTCAGCGGATAGATATCCAGGCTCAACCCCTCGAACAGCCGTCCGAGCGCGACCACGGCAATGATGAAACCGATGGAACCCCACAGGCGGATCTGACTGTAACGGTTAGTCTGGCCCTGCAAGTGCGCCAGAGTGATGACTTCGAATTGCGGCAACACCGCGTGCCAGAAAAACGCGTGCAAGGCCATGACCATCGCCAGCCAGGCGTAGGTCTTGCTGATGAAGATCAGCGAGAACGTCAGCAGCGTGCAGACCGCACCGAAGCGCACGATGGCCAGGCGTCGGCCGGTGTAATCACCGAGCCAGCCCCAGATATTCGGCGCCACGCAGCGCATCAGCATCGGGATCGCCACCAGCTCGCCGATGCGCGCACTGGAAAAGCCCAGGTGATCGAAGTACAGCGCCAGAAACGGCGCTGTCGAACCGAGCAAGGCGAAATAGAACAGATAGAAACTGGAGAGCCGCCAGTACGGGAGCGCCGTCACTGTCCTTAGACCGCAGCGGCTGTGAGGTCAGCCATTAAAGTTGACCCAGCACCGGCGTGCTCACGCGCACGTCCAGGTTCTGCCCACGGTGACGCAACAGGTGATCCATCAGCACGATGGCCATCATCGCTTCGGCGATCGGTGTGGCGCGGATGCCGACGCACGGGTCGTGGCGACCCTTGGTGATGACGTCCACCGGGTTGCCATGGATGTCGATGGAACGACCCGGCGTGGTGATGCTCGAGGTTGGCTTGAGCGCCAGGTGCGCGACGATCGGCTGACCCGACGAAATGCCACCTAAAATGCCGCCCGCGTTGTTGCTGAGGAAACCTTGCGGGGTCATTTCATCGCGGTGCTCGGTGCCGCGTTGGGCAACGCTGGCGAAACCGGCGCCGATTTCCACGCCTTTGACCGCGTTGATGCTCATCAGCGCGTGAGCGAGTTCGGCATCGAGACGGTCGAAGATTGGCTCGCCAAGGCCCGGCATTACCCCTTCGGCGACTACGGTGATCTTCGCGCCAACCGAATCCTGGTCGCGACGCAACTGGTCCATGTAGGCCTCCAGCTCCGGGACCTTGTCCGGATCAGGGCTGAAGAAGGCGTTCTCTTCCACCGAATCCCAGGTCTTGAACGGAATTTCGATCGGGCCGAGCTGGCTCATATAGCCACGAATGACGATGCCCTGAGTGGCCAGGTATTTTTTCGCAATCGCACCGGCCGCCACACGCATGGCCGTTTCACGGGCCGAGCTGCGACCGCCGCCACGGTAATCGCGCTCGCCATATTTGTGGTGATAGGTGTAGTCGGCGTGGGCCGGGCGGAACAGGTCCTTGATCGCCGAGTAATCCTTGGACTTCTGGTCGGTGTTGCGGATCAGCAGGCCGATGGCGCAACCGGTGGTGCGACCTTCGAACACGCCGGAGAGGATTTCGACTTCGTCGGCTTCCTGACGCTGGGTGGTGTGGCGGCTGGTGCCGGGTTTGCGGCGATCCAGGTCACGCTGCAGATCCTCCAGGGAGATCTCCAGGCCCGGCGGGCAGCCGTCGACAATGGCGACCAACGCCGGACCATGGCTTTCGCCCGCGGTGGTGACAGTGAACAGCTTGCCGTAGGTATTGCCGGACATGCAGGACGCTCCGTGAATTCGAACCAAATACGTAATGCGCGCCAGTATACGCAGGCTACCCAAGTAGTTCATCCTCGAACCTTATGGGTGCCTGCGAGTCCAACCGGCATCTTGTTCATGATGGCGTGATGATGCTGCGAGTTATAGCCTTGAGCCTTACCCTCTTTACCGGCTTTGTACAGGCCACTGTCCTGCAACGCCCGATCACGTTGGACACCGGCACCGGCGAGCTTTTCGGCTCGTTATTGCTGCCCAAGTCCGACACGCCGGTACCGGTTGTCCTGATCATTTCTGGCTCCGGTCCTACAGATCGTGACGGAAACAACCCCGACGGCGGACGCAACGACAGCCTCAAGCGTCTCGCTTGGGTGCTGGCCAAACACAACATCGCCAGCGTGCGTTATGACAAACGCGGCGTGGCGGCGAGCCTTGCGGCAACCCCGGATGAACGAAACCTGTCGGTTGAAGCCTACGTGGCTGACGCCGAAGCCTGGGGCCGGAAGCTCAAATCCGACCCGCGATTTGGCCAGTTGATCCTGCTGGGCCACAGCGAAGGCGCCTTGATCGCCAGCCTCGCGGCGCCGAGCCTGGATGCCGCCGCGGTCATTTCCATGTCCGGCAGCGCCCGGCCGATCGATCAGGTACTGCGCCAGCAATTGAGCAATCGCCTGCCGCCACCGCTGATGCTGCGCAGCAATGAACTGCTCGACAGCCTCAAGGCCGGCCGCACCGACGACAACGTGCCGCCGCAGTTGCAGGTGATTTTCCGCCCGAGCGTGCAACCGTATCTGATTTCATTGTTCCGCCAGGACCCGGCGGCAGCATTCGCCAAGTTGAAGATGCCGGCGCTGATCATCCAGGGCAGCAATGACATCCAGGTCGGTGTCGGTGACGCCAGGCTGTTGAAGGCGGCCAAACCGGACGCCGAACTGGCGCTGATCGAAGGCATGAACCACGTGATGCGCATCGTGCCCAACGATGTAAAACGGCAATTGGCCTCTTACAAGGATCCGCAATTGCCGCTGGCAGCGGAACTCGGCACGCGAATCCTCGGCTTTATTGACGGACTTCGCGCCAGTTAAGCGGGGTCAGGGGGCGTTCTCAACTAGTTTTCACGCCGCGTTGTCGCCTTAAAGCGGGCCAGGCAAGGCGCAGGCCGCTGGTAATGGTTGTTCCCTTTCCAAGGCCTGCAACGCAGCCTGGCCCGCTTTAAGGCACACCCCGAAGGGCCGGGCCTGCTGTTGTGCAGGGCTGCGTTGCTCGAAGCTTGTTTGGAATGACCAAACCACGCTTCTCGCGCCTTGCCCTGCACAACAGCAGACCCGGCGCGGCGTGAAAACTAGTTGAGAACGCCCCCTAGCCCTCCAGTCCTGAAAAAAACGGCCGATAAGCCTTTGTCGCCAGCGCTAAGACTGGCGACAAGCAGAGCTTGGACAGGATCTCGCCGTTATGACTGATACCCAGACTTCACCCGACACCACTGCTGAAAAAGACGCTCCACCAGTGGTCGAGCTGCCGTGGGCGGACGTCCACGCCGAGCACCACAAGATGCTCCGTCTGGCGCCATTGAAAACCGACCGCAATACCGGTGGACGGCCGCTGCGCTTTGTTGAATTCGGTTACGCCGAGCGCAACAACAAGGAACACAGCCTGATGCGCATGAGCATTGCGCTGCCCGGCCAGCGTGTGCGCAAGGAACAGAATCATCTGGACGTGTGGGTCGATCACGCCACCAAGCGTGTGCATTTTGGGCCTGACAGCGGTTTGCAGATCGAACCGATGAACCGTGGCATCGGTCGCTTCATGGCCGCTCAGGGCATTACCTGGGCGAAAAAGAGATGGCCCGGCTACACGGTCGACGGCACCGACCTGAACAATAAGGATGCGCTGAACGAAGACACTCGCCTGCGCCGCGATCACTTTTTGCGGATGCACGGTTTCGACGTGATCTACGCCGACGCCCAGCATTTGAAAGGCAGCGTCAAAGTAGTGCAGGTCGGCGACCTGTTGAGTGACTGGAGTACGGAAAAACTGCAGGTCGTGGAAATTCTCGAGGCGGCGCAGATGCTCCAGCAAGCCGAGCAAAATCTGGCCGAGCAGGAAGTCAAACTGAAGAAACACGAAGAAAAAGTCAGCAAGTACAAGCGCGAAGACGCCGGACTGCGCTTTACCATTACCTGCCTGGTGGCGTTTGCGGTGTTTCAGGCGGGGTTGTTGATCTGGATTGCCACGCACCGCTGACTGATCGTTCCCACGCTCCGCGTGGGAATGCAGCCCGGGACGCTCCGCGTCCCAAAGCGGACGCAGAGCGTCCATTGAGGCATTCCCACGCAGAGCGTGGGAACGATCATTACGGGTTAAACGCGGGAAGCAAACAGCGCCTGATGGTTGCGGCACTGTTCCGCCGTCAGCATGAACACGCCATGCCCACCGCGCTCGAAATCAAGCCAGGCGAAATCGACTTCCGGGTACAGCGCCGAGACGTGAACCTGGCTGTTGCCCACTTCGACAATCAACAAGCCTTTCTCGGTCAGGTGATCCGCCGCTTCGGCGAGCATGCGACGCACCAGGTTCAAACCGTCATCACCGCAGGCCAGGCCGAGCTCCGGTTCGTGCTGGTATTCGTCCGGCATGTCGGCGAAATCTTCCGCATCGACGTAAGGCGGGTTCGACACGATCAGGTCGAAACGCTGACCCGGCAAACCATCGAAACCATCACCCTGAACCGTGTACACCCGCTCATCGACGCCATGACGCTCGATGTTCTGGTTGGCCACTTCCAGTGCTTCGAACGACAGGTCGGCCAGCACCACTTCGGCGTTCTGGAACTCGTAGGCACAGGCGATACCGATGCAGCCGGAACCGGTGCACAGGTCGAGAATCCGCGCAGGTTCGGCGCCCAGCCATGGTTCAAAACGTTTTTCGATCAGCTCGCCAATCGGCGAACGCGGGATCAATACGCGCTCATCGACAATGAACGACATGCCGCAAAACCACGCTTCACCCAACAGGTAGGCGGTAGGAATGCGTTCTTCGATACGGCGCTTGAGCAAGCGTTGCAGCTTGACCAGCTCGTCTTCTTCGAGACTGCAGTCGAGGTAGCTGTCGGCGATTTCCCACGGCAAGTGCAAGGCACCCAACACCAACTGACGCGCTTCGTCCCAGGCGTTGTCGGTCCCATGGCCGAAAAACAGATCCTCCCCATGGAAGCGGCTGACGGCCCAACGGATATGGTCACGCAGGGTACGAAGTCGGGAAGTGATCACGGGGCAAACTCCAAAAAAAACGACTGGCGATTCTAACAGCCAAAACGCATCTCGACGACGCGGGAAAACTACCGAGGCGAATGTAGGACTATTCTGTTTTTTCAGCTGGCTATTGAACAAAACGAGCCTATTGACAAGGCTGCGAGCCAGCAAAGACGGCGCCTACGATGGTAGCGATTCACAGAAGCGCTCAGCCAGAGGACAATGTCGCAAAAGCCCCACTCGAAGGAGCCCCAGAATGTCCGTTCCAAAAACGATGTTTCAACTCAGCGGCCGCGGTTACGCGGCAGCCGTTCTGAGTCATGCGACCCTTGTCATCATCGATGCCCAGAAAGAATACCTCAGCGGCCCATTGGCCTTGAGCGGTATGGATGCTGCCGTCGCGAACATCAAGCAACTGGTGGCCGCTGCCCGTGCAGCTGGCCGGCCGATCGTGCATGTCCATCACCTCGGCACCGTCGGGGGGCTGTTCGATCCACAAGGTGAGCGCGGTGAATTCATCCCGGGCCTGGAACCACAGGGCGACGAAACCGTCATCGGTAAATTGCTGCCGAGTGCGTTCCACGGCACCGAACTGCTGGAGCGCCTGCAGAACCTCGGCTCGCTGGACCTGATCGTATGCGGTTTCATGAGCCACTCCAGTGTCAGCACCACGGTGCGCGCCGCGAAGAACCTGGGCTTTCGTTGCACGCTGGTAGAAGACGCCTGCGCGACCCGCGACCTGCCTTACAAGGGCGGCGTCCTGAGCGCAGCCCACGTTCAGCAGACGGAAATGGCGATCATGGCGGACAACTTCGCCACCCTCGCACAGACTCACGAACTGATCTGATCGACGCTCGATGAGCGGTGCATGTCGCCGCTCATCCGCAAAAGCCTATCATTTGCTGTAATTGTCTTAGCCTCAGGAACATCCCGGTCAACTCCCGGTCGAAGGGCCGATACCCATTGAGGAAGGTCGGAATGAAGTTATCCGATGGTTTTGACGCTCGCCGCTTGCGGCCCAAAGGCCAACGCAACTGGCGTTTTCGAATCGGCGCGGCATTTGCTGCCGTGCTGTCGATGAGCGGCGTATTGATGGCGATGGCAGGCGCCGCCAGCCTGCTCGGCCATGCCCCCGCCCTCGGCGAGTTGAACACCAACCGGGTCGGGTCGGCAGTGATTCTGGCGATTGGCCTGTTCGTGCTGTACCTCGGCGTGTGGCTGTGGCGCCGCTGCCGTCGCCGCGCGCGGCAGTCGCAAGCGTTGAACATCTCCCCGCATTTGATGAAAAAGCACGACTGAGCCGAGTGCTGTGCGTTTTCTCGCGCCCCATTCGTCTCGAGTTGGGTAAACTGGCCGCCCTTCGCGGAGGCTGACATGCAAGACGACGATTTTTCCCTGTTCAAAAGCGCGATCCAAGGCGTCAAGCCGATCAAACACGATCGCGCCGAAACCGGCAAACCCAAAGCTGACCGCGCGCAAATCGCCAAGTTGCGTCAGGCCGCCACTGTGCGCACCGACGCCACCACCGTTGACGGGCTGTCCGATCAGTTCGTTATCGATGTTGGCCCGGAAGACGAGCTGATGTGGGCGCGTGACGGCGTTCAGGAAAGCCAGATGCGCAAGCTCAAGATCGGCCAGATCCCTTTCGAAGGCAGCCTCGACCTCCATGGCATGAGCGTGGAAAAGGCCCGGGAAACCCTCTGGGCGTTTCTGGCCGAAGCGACCAAATTCGAAATCCGCTGCGTGCGCGTCACCCACGGCAAGGCTGTGCGTCTGGACGGCAAGCGACCGATGATCAAAAGCCACGTCAACACCTGGTTGCGCCAGCATTCACAAGTGCTCGGTTTCACCTCGTGCCAAGCTAAACACGGCGGCGCCGGAGCAGTTTATGTGATGCTCAAACGGACCATGATGGAAGGTCGAGACGAGTAAAGCGGTCGCCTTGTAAATGTACTCATATCACCCAGGACGGGAACATCCATAGCACGTTGTAGAGATAACGATTTGCAATGATATAGGAGCCCCCGTAATACTCCGCAGATGGAATTCAAAGAACGACTCAAAGCAGCCCGCCAATACGCCAAGCTCAATCAGACCGAGCTTGCCGCGCGCGCAGGCCTGACGCAAACCTCAATCTCCGATCTTGAGCGCGGGAAATCGAAGGCAACAGCCTTCGCTGCCCAGATCGCTTCAGCGTGTGGCGTTTCACCGATGTGGCTGGCTGAAGGTGTCGGGGACATGCTCAAAGGGCTGTCCGATGCGGTTCCGCTGAATCGCCCTGCTCCAAACGTTGCAATGTCAGACATTCAGCCTTGGGACGACAGCACGCCCCTGGATGACGACGAGGTTTATGTCCCCTTCCTGCGTGAAGTTGAGCTGGCGGCCGGTTCAGGCCGTTTCGTGATCGCGGAAAACGACAGCGCCAGGCTGCGTTTCTTCAAGAAAGACCTGCGTCATAACAACGTGCAGTTCAATCATGCCAAGTGCGTAATGGTGAGCGGAAACAGCATGATCCCGGTACTGCGCGACGGCGCTACCGTGGGCTTGAACGTCGCAAAGAACTCGCTCGGCGATATCGTCGATGGCGAGATGTACGCGATCAATCACAACGGTCAGTTGCGCGTGAAACAAGTCTACCGACTACCCAGCGGGATCCGCCTGCGCAGCTTCAACCGTGACGAGCATCCGGACGAGGACTACACCTTCGCCGAGATCCAGGAGCAGCAGATTGCGATTCTGGGTCATGTCTTCTGGTGGGCGATGTATTCACGGTGAACCAAGTTGCAGTGGCTCGGGAACGTGCCATGACGTTCGACGCCCTCCAAGAGTAGCCCGCCAAGCGCGGGCTTTTTTTGCATCTTGGATATAGGCGCCGAATAAAATATAGGAATACCCATTGACACGAAATACGGGAATACCCATATTTATATCCAGGCCAACGGAAATCGATCGGAAGCTGCCAGGCATCACTTCTGCCCATTTACTGAGTGGGCAGAAGGATGCAGGCCTGCATCAAACGCAAGGCTCACCAGAGCAAAAACGACATCAATGGACTGAGGCAAAAACCATGACTGTAGACATCAGCAACTTCACCATCGCTACCCCGCTTCCTATCTCCGACACCAACCCGATTGCGCTTGAGCTCATCGGCTGGCGCGCACTGATCGAATGCCCCGACGTCATCTCAATGCTTGACGATGGTTCGGTGCAGATGACGGCGCCGACACTTGGAGCCTCGAGCAAAAGCACGCTACGAACCCGCTGCGAGTGGAAAGAGCCAGGTTACTGGCTGTTCTCCAGCGCAGCGGACCACTGGAACCGCCAGGAAATGCGACTGACCAAAGTCAACTCGCTGCAGAAAGTCGTGATCGGCCAGATTCATGTGAAGGGTTCAGAACGACCTCCGGTAAAGGTGTTCTGGAACAAAGGAAAAATCACCATGGGGTTCCGGTCAAGCTACCTCCAGGACGATCCGGTCAACTCGACGGTTTTGGAGAACGTGCCGCTCGGTGCACTTTTCAAAATCAACATTCACGCCAACTCGAGCGGCGCCGTCTCTGTATCGGCTAGCTGTAACGGCGTTAAATCCACTTCCGCGATCATGCGCCTCGACAACACCTGGGACACGAAAACACTCGCCTTCCACGGTGGCGTGTACAACCAGATCGATTACTCCGACACCACCGACCCGCTAGACGGTTCTATCTGCATCATCAGCGACCTGTCGATCACTCACGTCTGATACGACCTGCTTCGGCCTGATGAGTCATGACAGGCTTCAGGAAAGCATCACTGCTGCACCTTGGCGACAGGGTGTAGCGGGATGCGGATAAAATCCGCCTGGCCAGTGGAACCGACAAACACTTCCGCGCCGCACTGGCCGAAATGTCGCTTCGCGCCCGTCGGCATACAACTGCCGGCACACATACGCTACCATGTGCCTCATGTCGGGGATGAACCCTGCGTTTATTGCCACTCAGCTCGGTCATGGCGTTCAGATGTTGCTATCGACCTCCGCCCGATGGATCAACTCCAGCATCGACTGGTGTGAACTCGGGACGCTTGAAAAGAGCTTGATTGGTACACAATTGGTACAGACAGAAACAGTACCCCTCTGAAACCCTTATGGAATCAGCCTCTGTGACACTGGAACAGAACTACACCGCGATTCTCGGCCAATTGGGCGAGGACGCCTCCCGCGAGGGCCTGCTCGACACGCCAAAACGTGCCGCCAAAGCCATGCAGTACCTCTGCCGCGGTTATGCACAGACACTGGAAGAGGTCACCAACGGTGCCTTGTTCAGCTCCGACAACAGCGAAATGGTGCTGGTGAAGGACATCGAGCTCTATTCGTTGTGCGAACATCACCTGCTGCCGTTTATCGGCAAGGCTCACGTCGCCTACATCCCGAGCGGCAAGGTATTGGGCCTGTCGAAAGTCGCGCGGATCGTCGACATGTACGCACGCCGCCTGCAGATCCAGGAAAATCTCAGCCGCCAGATCGCCGATGCGGTCCAGCAAGTCACCGGCGCCCTGGGCGTTGCAGTGGTGATCGAGGCCAAGCACATGTGCATGATGATGCGCGGTGTGGAGAAACAGAATTCGACGATGATCACGTCGGTGATGCTGGGTGAGTTCCGCGAAAACGCGGCCACCCGTAGCGAGTTTCTCAGCCTGATCAAGTAATTCGCAGCAGAAGAAAACCGGCATTCATCAGACTGTGTGAAAACCTAGCAATCTGTTGGCCGGTTGAAGAAAATGCTCGTATCGCAAGATACGGGCATTTTTCTTATGCGCTATATCCAAGGTGAAAACCGCTCCCAGAGCGCGCTTTTTCCACTCTCGCTGGACGAGCTCATTCCTGACGACCATCTGGTACGGGTGATCGAAGCCTACATTGCTCTTCTGGACTTCGAGCATTTGGGCTTTGATAAAGCCAGACCCAAGGCCACTGGGCGTCCTTCGTACGATCCCGCCGACCTGCTCAAACTCTATCTGTACGGCTATTTTCAGCGCATTCGTTCGTCGCGGCGACTGGAGGCGGAGTGTCGGCGCAATGTGGAGGTCATGTGGTTGTTGGGCCGACTGGCACCTGACTTCAAAACCATTGCTGATTTTCGGCGCGACAACAGCGCCGCGTTCACCGCAACCTGTCGTGCCTTCGTTCGATTCTGCCGCCAGGCTGGTCTGATTGCCGGAGAGTTGGTGGCCATCGACGGCAGCAAGTTTCAGGCGGTCGCTTCCAGCCGCAAACACCTGACAACAAAAAAACTCGAGCACCGGGAAGCGGCGCTCGACAAGAAGATTGCGCGTTACCTGGCACAACTCGATGAAGCGGATCGCGACGAAGAAGGAGAGTCGATCGACCGCTCAGCGGTACAGAAAGCGCTAGCCGAGTTGCAGGTAAAAAAGGCCAATAACCAGACCTGCCAAGTGCTGATGCAAGCTCAAGGTCTGACTCAACACGTTGTTGGCGAGTCCGATGCGCAAAAAATGCGAACGGCCTCCGTCCCGCTGGTGGCTTACAACGTTCAAAGTGTTGTGGATGCGAAGCACTGCCTGATTTTGCACCACGAAGTCACTCAGGAAGGCACCGATAACCGCCAACTCGAACCGATGGCCAAGGCCGCTAAAGATGAGCTGCAGCAAACAAAACTCTGCGTCACAGCGGATGCAGGTTACTCCAATGGCGCCCAGTTCCAGGCGTGCGAGGACGCGGCGATCACCGCTTTTGTTCCACCGAACAGGGCCAACAACCCTACCAGTGGTGAGGAGCAGTACTTTGACCGGACAGACTTCAGCTACGACAAAGATACTGATCAATATCAGTGCCCCGCTGGCAAACCACTGACACTTAAACAGCTGAACAAAGGCGATCGAATCTACCAGGCGGCAATCAGCGACTGCGGGAAATGTCCGCTGAAAAGCCGCTGCACCAAGGCTCAGCGTCGCTATCTGATGCGCCATGCCCATGAAGCGGCGTTTGAGCGAATGGAACAGCGAATGAAGGCCCATCCCGAGATGATGGTCAATCGCCGATCCATCGTCGAACATCCCTTCGGCAACCTAAAGCACTGGATCTTCGGAAATGGCCGGTTTTTGCTGCGCCAGTTGAAGGGGACTCGCGCAGAAATGGCGCTAGCGGTACAGGCCTACAACTTGAAAAGGGCTATCCAGGTGCTGGGAGCACAAAAGCTGATAGCGCTGATGGGCTGAGAGGCCCTTTATTTTTTTTTCCGGTAAAGCAAATGCCCCGACAAGTCGGGGCATCTGCTTTACGCCGCCGCAAACTACGTTTTCACACAGTCTGATTCATCGCCGGTTTTTTTTCGCCTGCGAAAATCAGGTAAGCTGCGCGCCTTCTGTTTGCCCCTGTGAGGCTTATACCGTGTTCGTTAAAGCGCTTCGTGTCGGCCTTGGCCAACTGATCATCTTCATCGACTTCATCACCCGCCCAAGCAAAAAGCAGCGCCCTGCCGAGGTTCAGGCTCAGGTCAACACGGCTGCCAAGGACCTGACCCTGTATCAGTTCCACGCCTGCCCGTTCTGCGTGAAAACCCGCCGCACCCTGCGCCGCTTGAACGTGCCGGTGGCGTTGCGCGACGCGAAGAACAACGAACAGGATCGCCAGACCCTGCTGGAACAGGGCGGCAAGATCAAGGTTCCATGTCTGCGCATCGAAGAGAACGGCCAGACCACCTGGATGTACGAGTCCAAGGTGATCATCGATTATCTGGACAAGCGGTTCGCCGCAGCCTGATGGTTTTGTGCTGTTCTGAGTGACGCCTTCGCGAGCAAGCCCAGCCCACTCCCACATTAGAATGCGATCAACTGTGGGAGCGGCGGTGCGGCGATCCGACTTGCTCGCGAAGAGGCCGGCACAGTCACCACAAAACTCCAGACAAAAAATAAACCGGCCCTTGCGCCGGTTTATTCGTTTCTACCCTCCCCCTCGAGCCGCTTTTCCCGCCGGCCCTGACTCAGCAGCCTGCCAGCCACGTGAATCCTTCGTCCATCCAGCGCACCTCTGCGGCGATATATCCCTATTGCCAAACTTTTCGTCTACAAAATCAAAAACATTATTTGCTTTATTTGTATACAAAAGCATAATCCACTTCGTGCGAGTTCCTGACCAAGCGGTCAACAAATTCGCAAGTACCTCAAAGGGTCGCTGCCACCCTCATGGGTCCGGCCCTGGAAATAACAATAAAACTCTTGAGGAGTACTCGCTGTGGAAAGCCGCAAATCCGAAGCCCCGACGCTGGAACTCTCGCCGCCAATACGCAATGGCTGGCTGGAGCGCATCTTCAAACTCAGCTTGCATGGCACCACGGTGAAGACCGAGCTGATTGCCGGTCTGACAACCTTCATCACCATGGCCTACATCATCTTCGTCAACCCCAACATCATGGCCGATGCCGGGATCGATCACGGTGCCGCGTTCGTCGCCACCTGCATCGCCGCCGCGCTGGGTTGCCTGTTGATGGGCCTGTACGCCAACTGGCCGGTCGGGCTCGCGCCGGGCATGGGCCTCAACGCCTTCTTCACTTACACCGTGGTCGGCACCATGGGTTACAACTGGGAAACCGCCCTTGGCGCGGTGTTTGTTTCCGGTGTGTTGTTCATGTTTCTGACTTTTTCGCGGATCCGCGAATGGCTGCTCAATAGCATCCCGGTGAGTTTGCGCTTTGCCATGGGTGCCGGCGTGGGCTTGTTCCTGGGGCTGATAGGCTTGAAAACCGCGGGCATCGTGGTTGATAGCCCGGCTACCCTGATCAAACTCGGCTCCCTGCGCGAACCTGGCCCGCTGCTGGCCGCCATCTGCTTCCTGATGATCGCCGTACTCAGCTACCACAAAGTGTTTGGCGCGATTCTCATCAGCATCATCACCGTCACCCTGGCGGGTTGGGGCCTGGGCCTGGTGCACTACGAGGGCATCATGTCCGCCCCGCCGAGCCTGGCACCGACCTGGATGGCCATGGACGTCGCCGGTGTATTCAATATCAGCATGATCAGCGTGGTGCTGGCCTTCCTCTTTGTGCACATGTTCGACACCGCCGGCACCCTGATGGGCGTCGCCCAGCGCGCCGGTTTGGTAAACGCTGACGGCAAGATCGAAAACCTTTCCCGCGCCCTCAAGGCCGACAGTGCTTCCAGTGTATTCGGTGCGGTGGTCGGTGTTCCGCCAGTCACCAGCTACGTGGAAAGTGCCGCGGGTGTCGCCGCGGGTGGTCGGACTGGTCTTACCGCTGTGACCGTAGGTGTGCTATTTATTGCCGCAATGTTTTTCGCACCGCTGGCTGGCATGATCCCCGCTTACGCCACCGCCGGTGCGCTGATTTATGTGGCGATGCTGATGATGGGCGGCATGGCGCATATCGAATGGGACGAGGCGACCGACAGCATTCCGGCGATCGTTACCGCGATCATGATGCCCCTGACCTTCTCGGTCGCCGACGGCATCGCGCTGGGCTTTATCACTTACGTGGTGCTGAAGGCTTTCACCGGTAAACACAAGGAAATTTCCGTCAGTCTGTGGGTGCTCTGCGCGATTTTCATCGCCAAGTTCGTTTTCTTGTAAGCCGTCTACGTTTCGAAAACAGTGTTTCAAAACAGCCTCACCCCGTCGGGTGAGGCTTTTGTGCAAATGGAGGAAAGTGATGAGTCTGGAAACCTGGCTGCTGTTCAGCGGCGCTGCGCTGGTGGTGATCCTGATCCCGGGGCCACTGTCTTTGCTGATGATCAGCAACAGTCTGAATTACGGTTTGCGCCGTTCTTACCCGGCGTTTCTGGGGGGCGTGATTGCGTCGATCTGCTTGCTCAGTGCGTCGGCGCTGGGTTTAGGCGCCTTGCTGTTGGCATCGGAACAGTTGTTCAGCGCGCTGAAGGTCGTCGGGGCGCTGTACCTGTTCTACCTGGCCTGGCAGAGCTGGCAGCAATCGCGTCTGCCCTCCCACGGCGCTGAAGTGCCCCAGGCTGCCCCAGTGCCACGCTTTCGCGCACTGTTCGGGCGCGCGTTCATGTTGGGCGCCAGCAACCCGAAAGACATCCTGTTCTTCGCCGCTTTCCTCCCGCAGTTCCTCAGTGCCGAGCAGCCATTCCTGCCGCAGTTGCTGGTGATGATTGTGACCTGGACCGTGCTGGATCTGCTGTGCAAATTGGCTTATGGGCTGGGTGCCCATGGTGCGGCGCGGTATTTGCGCAGCGGCAAGGGGCAGAGTTGGTTTAACCGGGTGAGTGCCGGGTTGTTCAGTGGTGCGGGCGCGGCATCCTTGTTGAGCCGCTAACGTCAAAAGCATCGCTAGCAGGCTAGCTCCCATATTGGATTTGCGGCGTTCACACATCCCTGTGGGAGCTAGCCTGCTAGCGATTACGTCGGCACGGACAGCACATTTCTCCAGGCAAAAAAAAAGCCCGCAGTGTGAGCGGGCGAAAGACCAAAGAAGCTTTATGCGCAGATTCTTGGGGGAGTCTAGCTTCCTCTGTAGGTCGAATAGCTATAAGGCGAAATCAGCAACGGCACATGGTAGTGATCCTGTTCCGCAGAGATGCCAAAACGCAGCACCACCACATCCAGGAACGCCGGTTCTGGCAGTTGAACGCCACGGGCGCGGTAGTAATCGCCCGCATGAAACTGAACCTGATAGACCCCGGACCGGTAGTCATCGCCTTGCAGTAGCGGTGCATCGACCCGACCGTCGCTGTTGGTTATCGCAGTGGCGACCAATTCCAGCTGCGAACCTTCAACGCGGTACAACTCGACCTTGATCGAGCTGCCCGGGCAACCATGTGCAGCGTCTAAAACGTGAGTAGTCAAACGTCCCATTGATTCTGCGCGCCTGCCTGCGTGGAGCAGTCAGACCTCGCGCCTCCCGAAGTCAGTTGAAAAGGAGACCGCACCGATTCGGAGCACGAAACGCTGCGGCGAGCGACTGATTAAGACACTTTTCAAAAAAATTGTACACAATAAAAACAACATATTTACCGCCATCGCCGTCATACAGGAATTGCCGCTGAATCTGTCGCTGAGCCATAGAGCCAAAGGACCTTTCATCTATTAGCTGACCAGTCAGGCAGGTTTCTTGCAATAACATGTGTAGATGACAATCAATGAAAAATGCAAAAAAACAGGCTTACAAAGTGGATATAAAGTTGTATACAATCAGCCCATCGCTGTGACGCCAGCCTTGCAACTCATCGCCAGGCCGCGCACACAAACTGTTACCACGAATAAGAAGGAAGACTGCAGTGAGCGCTGACTACCCACGCGACCTGATCGGTTACGGCAGTAACCCTCCTCACCCACACTGGCCGGGCAATGCCCGCATCGCCTTGTCCTTCGTGCTCAATTACGAAGAAGGCGGCGAGCGCAACATCCTGCACGGCGATAAAGAATCCGAAGCCTTCCTTTCAGAAATGGTCTCGGCGCAGCCGCTGCAAGGCGCGCGCAACATGAGCATGGAATCCCTTTACGAGTATGGCAGCCGTGCCGGCGTCTGGCGGGTTCTGAAACTGTTCAAGGAATTCGACATTCCGCTGACCATCTTCGCCGTGGCCATGGCCGCCCAGCGTCACCCGGACGTGATCCGCGCGATGGTCGATGCCGGCCACGAAATCTGCAGCCACGGCTATCGCTGGATCGACTACCAATACATGGACGAAGCGCAAGAACGCGAGCACATGCTCGAAGCGATCCGCGTCCTCACCGAAATCACCGGCGAGCGCCCACTGGGCTGGTACACCGGCCGCACGGGCCCGAACACCCGTCGACTGGTGATGGAGGAAGGCGGTTTCCTCTACGACTGCGACACCTACGACGACGACCTGCCCTACTGGGAACCGAACAACCCGACCGGCAAGCCGCACCTGGTGATCCCGTACACGCTGGACACCAACGACATGCGCTTCACCCAGGTCCAGGGATTCAACAAGGGCGACGATTTCTTCGAATACCTGAAAGACGCGTTCGACGTGCTGTACGCCGAAGGTGCCGAAGCACCGAAGATGTTGTCGATCGGCCTGCACTGCCGGCTGATCGGCCGCCCGGCGCGTCTGGCCTCGCTCAAACGCTTTATCGAATACGCTAAAAGTCATGAACAGGTGTGGTTCAGCCGTCGCGTCGACATCGCTCGCCACTGGCACGAAACCCACCCGTATCAAGGGGCCGCGAAATGAGCCACTTCCAAACCCTGAAGCCCTCGACCCTGAGCCGCGACGCGTTTGTCGCGGCCTTCGCCGACATCTACGAACATTCGCCATGGGTGGCCGAGAAGGCCTTCGACCTGGGCCAGGACGCTTCGATCGACCAGATCGAAACCCTGCACCAGCGCATGAGCGACATCCTGTTGAGCGCCGATCACGAAAGCCAATTGGCCCTGATCAACGCTCACCCGGACCTGGCCGGCAAAGCTGCCGTCCAGGGCCAACTAACCGAAGCCAGCACCAATGAACAGGCTGGCGCCGGTATTCACCAATGCACGGCCGAAGAGTTTCAACGCTTCACCGAGCTGAACGACGCCTACAAGGCCAAGTTCAAGTTTCCCTTCATCATGGCGGTAAAAGGCAGCAACCGGCATCAGATCCTCGCGGCGTTCGAAACGCGCATTCACAACCCGGAAGACACCGAGTTCAAGTGCGCGCTGGCGGAGATCAACAAGATCGCCCTGTTCCGATTACTGACCCTATAGCGAACTTGGCCCGAGTGTTAAAAAACGCGGAAAACGCCCAGGGCCCTGCGAGCATCCCAAGCCAACTAATTAAAGGCAGACAAGAAGAATGAAAGCTTACGCCGTACCTTTCGAGAAGTTCGTCAACCTGGCCGACGCCCGTCTGGGCACCAAAATCATCTCGGTCACCGATGACTGGTTCGCTGATGCCAACCGCCTGTTCCAGCCGACCCCGGCTGTGTGGAAGGAGGGCGTGTTCGATGACAACGGCAAGTGGATGGACGGCTGGGAGTCGCGCCGCAAGCGCTTCGAAGGCTACGACAGCGCGGTGATCCGCCTGGGCGTTCCGGGTTCGATCAAGGGCGTGGACATCGACACTTCATTCTTCACCGGCAACTTCCCGCCGTCGGCCTCGCTGGAAGCCTGCTTCCTCGCTTCGGGCGAGCCGGACGAAAACACCCAGTGGACTGAAGTGCTGTCCGCCGTCGAGCTGCAAGGCAACAGCCACCACTACCACGAAATCAGCAATGACAAGGCGTTCAGCCACCTGCGCTTCAACATCTACCCGGATGGTGGCGTGGCCCGTCTGCGTGTTTACGGTATTCCGTTCCGCGACTGGTCCGCTGTGGGCGACAACGAGCAAGTTGACCTGGCAGCAGCCCTGAACGGTGGCCGCGCCCTCGCCTGCTCCGACGAACACTTCGGGCGCATGAGCAACATCCTCAACCCGGGCCGCGGCATCAACATGGGCGACGGCTGGGAAACTGCACGTCGTCGCACGCCGGGCAATGACTGGGTGATCGTCGCACTGGGCCATGCCGGCGAGATCGAGAAAGTCATCGTCGACACCCTGCACTTCAAGGGCAACTACCCGGACACGTGCTCGATCCAGGGCGCGTTCGTGAAGGGCGGCACCGACAGCCAGATCGAAACCCAATCGCTGTTCTGGCGCGAATTGCTGCCGGCGCAGAAACTGGAAATGCACGCCGAACACACCTTCGCCGAACAGATCAAGGCGCTGGGGCCGATCACCCACATCCGCCTGAACGTGTTCCCGGATGGCGGTGTTAGCCGCCTGCGGGTTTTGGGCAAGGTCGCTAAATAAGCCGTAATGATCGTTCCCACGCTCCGCGTGGGAATGCATCAATGGACGCTCTGCGTCCGCTTTGGATGTGACGCGGAGCGTCACGGGCTGCATTCCCACGCAGAGCGTGGGAACGATCAACAGAACTCAACGAAAAGAAGACCAGCATGCGCACATTGACGATTGAACCGCTGACCAAAGAAGCCTTCGCCCCTTTCGGTGACGTGATCGAAACCGACGGCAGCGATCACTTCATGATCAACAACGGTTCGACCATGCGCTTTCACAAACTGGCGACGGTGGAAACCGCCACGCCAGAGGACAAGGCGATCATCAGCATTTTCCGCGCCGACGCGCAGGACATGCCGCTGACCGTCAGCATGCTGGAGCGTCACCCGCTGGGCAGCCAGGCCTTCATTCCGCTGCTCGGCAACCCCTTTCTGATCGTGGTCGCGCCACTTGGCGATGAACCTGTATCAGGCTTGGTCCGCGCCTTCGTCACCAACGGCAGGCAGGGCATTAATTACCATCGCGGCGTTTGGCACCATCCGGTGCTGACGATCGAAAAGCGGGATGACTTCCTGGTGGTTGATCGCAGTGGCACAGGCAACAACTGCGATGAGCATTTTTTCAAAGAGGATGAGCGTTTGATCCTTGCCCCCCACCAATAAGAGAAGGTCTGATCACTCGACAACAGAGTGACAGGCGAGAGGTAAAGACTGTGGAAGCACATCTGTTGGAATGGCTGAACCTGAGCGTGCGCTGGGTTCACATGATTACTGGCGTGGCCTGGATCGGTGCGTCGTTCTATTTCGTCTGGCTGGAAAACAACCTCAATCGGGTCAACCCGAAAAACGGTCTGGCGGGCGATTTGTGGGCGATCCATGGCGGCGGTATCTACCACCTGGAAAAATACAAACTGGCTCCACCGACCATGCCGGACAACCTGCACTGGTTCAAATGGGAAGCCTATTTCACTTGGCTGTCGGGGGTCGCGCTGCTGTGCGTGGTGTTCTACTCCAACCCGACGCTGTACCTGCTGGCACCGGGCAGCAGCCTGACCGGCCCTGAAGGGGTCGCTCTGGGCATTGCCTCGTTGTTCGTCGGCTGGTTCGTCTACTCCTTCCTCTGCGACTCGGCCCTGGGCAAACGTCCTGCCCTGCTTGGCTTTATCCTGTTCGTGCTGATCATTGGCGCCGCTTACGGCTTCAGCAAAGTGTTCAGCGGTCGTGGTGCGTACCTGCACGTCGGCGCGATCATCGGCACCATCATGGTCGGCAACGTGTTCCGCATCATCATGCCGGCCCAGCGCGCACTGGTTGCCGCGATTGCCGAAAACCGCACGCCGGATCCGGCGCTGCCGGCCAAAGGCTTGCTGCGTTCGCGTCACAACAACTACTTCACCTTGCCGGTGCTGTTCATCATGATCAGTAACCACTTCCCGAGCACCTACGGCAGCCAATACAACTGGCTGATCCTGGCCGGGATCGCGGTGCTGGCGGTGTTGGTGCGTCACTACTTCAACACCCGTCATGACAGCCACAAATTTGCCTGGACCCTGCCCGCCGCGGCAGTGGGCATGATTTGCCTGGCTTACGTGACTGGCCCGGCGCAGATGTCCAGCGCACCTGAAGTGGCCAAGGCGCCTGGCACCATCGAGTACCAGCCGTTGCCGGAAACTGCCCTCGGTGGTGGCGTGAAACCTGAAGCGGCGAAACCTGCTGCACCTGCCGCTGCACCGGCTCAGGCGTCCAACGCCGGCCCCGGTTTCGACAAGGTGCACAGCGTGATTCAGGAACGTTGCACGGTTTGCCATTCTGCCAAACCGACCAGTCCGCTGTTCAGTGCTGCACCGGCCGGCGTGATGCTCGACACCCCCGAGCAGATCCGCCAGAACGCGGCGCGCATCCAGGCGCAAGCCGTCACCAGCCAGATCATGCCACTGGGCAACATCACCCAGATGACCCAGCAGGAACGTGACCTGATCGGTGCCTGGATTGTGCAGGGGGCCCCCACCAACTAAGCAACACAAAAGCCTGTAACAAGCGGGCTTTTGTGGCGAGGGAGCTTGCTCCCTCGCCACAGGTCCCCTGATACAAACATCACAAGAATAAAAAAGATCCGAGGTGTTGCATGTCCGAGCTAACCAAAGCCCGCATCCCCGACGCACCCGCCATTCAGCGTTTGCCCCTTTTGCAACTGATCCTGGTCGGCCTGCAACACGTTCTGTTGATGTACGGCGGAGCCATCGCGGTGCCGCTGATCATCGGACAGGCCGCTGGCCTGAGTCGTGAAGAAATCGCCTTCCTGATCAATGCCGACCTGCTGGTAGCCGGGATCGCGACCATCGTGCAGTCCCTGGGCATCGGCCCCATGGGCATTCGCATGCCGGTGATGATGGGCGCCAGTTTCGCCGCAGTGGGCAGCATGGTCGCCATGGCCGGCATGCCTGGCATCGGTCTGCAAGGGATCTTCGGCGCGACCATCGCCGCCGGATTCTTCGGCATGATCATCGCGCCGTTCATGTCCAAAGTCGTACGCTTCTTCCCGCCGCTGGTGACCGGTACGGTCATCACCTCGATCGGTTTGTCGCTGTTTCCCGTGGCCGTGAACTGGGCCGGCGGTGGTGCCGGTGCCGCACAATTCGGCTCGCCGATTTACCTGGCCATCGCCGCGCTGGTACTGGCCACCATTCTGCTGGTCCACCGCTTCATGCGCGGTTTCTGGGTCAACATTTCCGTGCTGATCGGCATGTGCCTGGGTTACGTGCTCTGCGGCCTGATTGGCATGGTCGACCTGAGCGGCATGGCCCAGGCGCCGTGGCTGCAATTCGTGACCCCGCTGCATTTCGGCATGCCGAAGTTCGAACTCGCGCCGATCCTGTCCATGTGCCTGGTGGTGGTGATCATCTTCGTCGAGTCCACCGGGATGTTCCTGGCGCTGGGCAAAATTACCGGCCAGGACGTTTGCCCACGGATGCTGCGCCGCGGTTTGTTGTGTGATGCCGGCGCTTCGTTCTTCGCCGGTTTCTTCAACACCTTCACCCATTCCTCTTTCGCGCAGAACATCGGCCTGGTGCAGATGACTGGCGTGCGTTGCCGCTCGGTGACCATCGTCGCCGGCGGTTTGCTGGTGATGTTGAGTCTGTTGCCGAAAGCGGCGTTTCTGGTGGCCTCGATTCCACCCGCCGTACTGGGCGGTGCGGCCATTGCGATGTTCGGCATGGTCGCCGCCACTGGCATCAAGATTCTTCAGGAAGCCGACATCGGCGACCGTCGCAACCAGTTGCTGGTGGCGGTGAGCATCGGTATGGGATTGATTCCGGTGGTCCGTCCGGAATTCTTCGCTCACCTTCCGCTGTGGATGAGCCCGATCACCCACAGCGGCATCGCCATGGCCACGCTCAGTGCGCTGTCGCTGAACCTGCTGTTCAACATCCTCGGCGGCGCCGAACGCGCGGCCATCAACGACTGCCACGCGCACCCGCACTGATCCACCAACGCCACAAGCCCCCTGTGGGAGCGAGCCTGCTCGCGATAGCGATATCACATTCAACATCGATGTTGACTGAACCGACGCCATCGCGAGCAGGCTCGCTCCCACAGTGGAAACTCCTGCGCCTTGAAAAATAAAAACAAGAGGGAGCAACAGATGATTCGGACACAGACAAACATGCTGTTAGGCGGTGGTCTATTGGCCGCCAGTCAGGCCATGGCCGGCGATCTGCTGCTGTGGCAGACCAACAGCCTGAGCTATCTGTATGGCAAGGATTTCGCGGTCAACCCGTCGATCCAGCAGACGATAACCTTTGAGCACGCCGACCGCTGGAAGTACGGCGACAACTTCCTGTTCGTCGACAGCACTTACTACAACGGCGAGAAAGACCGCAACAAAGGCGTTCACGCCTACTACGGCGAGTTCAGTCCACGCCTGTCTTTCGGCAAAATCCTCGACCGCCGTTTCGAGTTCGGCCCGATCAAGGACGTGTTGCTGGCCATGACCTACGAGAATGGCGAAGACGACACCGAGGCCTATCTGATCGGCCCCGGTTTCGACCTCGCGGTGCCGGGCTTCAATTTTTTCACCTTGAACTTCTACTATCGCCAGACCGAAGGCTCGCGTCCCGGCGACGATGTCTGGCAAATCACGCCGGCCTGGTCCTACACCCTGCCATTGGGCAACTCGAACCTGCTGATCGACGGCTACATCGACTGGGTCGTCGATAACGACCAGAACTCACAGGGCACCTACCACGCCAACCTGCACGTGAACCCACAGATCAAATATGACCTGGGGAAAGCCCTGGGCTGGCGAGAGAAACAGGTGTACGTCGGCGCCGAATACAGCTACTGGAAAGACAAATACGGCATCGAAAACAGCACCCGCTTCGACACCAATGAAAACACCACCAGCCTGCTGGTGAAGGTGCACTTCTAAATGATCCGCAACGGTGCTCCAAACCTGTCGTCGGTGCGCTGTTGCGGGGCACTTGAGACCTGGCCAAGGAGTCAGTATTCTCCGCGGCCGCCCGAATCTGGTCTAAAAAAAAGCCCGGATTTAATTCCTGACCAGAAAGCCAACTTATCCCGGCCCTGGACGGTACCAAGGCACTCCAAAAACACTCTCAATCGACTGCTCTTGAGCCGCCGAGCGGGAGTTTTTTGGCTTTTCAAAAGCCTTGGCTCAGCTCTTGCTAACAGCACTGAAGCTGACCGATTGGATGATTTTTTACAGCGACAGAAAAAGGCGCCACACCAGAGCGCCGACCTTAGAAAAATAACGTGGAACACCTACTTTTTGGGAGCAACCGAATGAAACGTACGTGCACTAGCCTGATGCTGGCGGGATCTTTGCTGGCCGGGGGGCAGGCCATGGCCGGCGACTTGCTGCAATGGCAGAACAACAGCTTGACCTACCTGTATGGCAAGGACTTCCAGGTCAACCCGCGCATTCAGCAGACCGTGACCTTCGAACACGCCGATGGCTGGAAATACGGCGACAACTTCGTGTTCGTCGACAAGATTTTCTACAACGGCAAGGAAGATTCCTTCGCCGGTGAGAACACTTACTACGGTGAAATCAGCCCGCGCCTGTCGTTCGGCAAGATCTTCGATCAGAAACTCGAGTTCGGCCCGATCAAGGACGTGTTGCTGGCCATGACGTACGAGTTTGGTGAAGACGATACCGAGTCCTACCTGATCGGTCCTGCTTTTGACCTGGCCATCCCCGGCTTTGATTACTTCCAGCTGAACTTCTACAACCGTCATACCGAAGGCGACCGCCCGGGGGACAATATCTGGCAGGTCACACCGGTCTGGTCCTACACCATCCCGGTGGGCGATTCGAACATCCTGGTCGATGGTTTCATGGACTGGGTGGTCGACAACGACGTCAACAAAAAAGGCGAATACCACGCCAACCTGCACTTCAATCCACAGGTCAAATACGACCTGGGCAAGGCGCTGAACCTGGGCGAGAAGCAGTTGTACGTGGGTGTCGAGTATGACTACTGGAAAAACAAGTACGGCATCGAAGACAGCCAGGGTTTCAAGACCGATCAGAGCGTGACCAGTTTCCTGGTCAAGGTGCACTTCTGATTCGGCGGCGTCTGTAAGGACGCCATCGCGAGCAGGCTCGCTCCCACATTGGAATGCATTTCAACTGTGGGAACGAGCCTGCTCGCGAATGGCCGCAACACAAAAAATCTCAAGCCGAAACCACAGGCTCCGCCAACCCGAGAAACCGACACAACTCCCCGCGCTTGGCCAACGCATCCCGCCGCCCCAAATCAATCAATTCGCTGCAATACCCCGCCTCGAACAGCAGATAACTCAGCACCCCCGCCCCGCTCGTCTTGGTCGCCCCCGGCCCGCGCAGAAACAGACGCAGCGCCGCCGGCAACTCCTGCCGATGCCGCGCCGCAATCTCATCGATCGGCTGACTCGGCGAAATCACCAGCACATCTATCGGCGCCACACCCAGCGCACGCGTAGGCGTGCCATCGGGCAGCAGATGACTGAACTGATTGAGCCGCTGCAGCAACTCGATGTCACTTTCCAGGCTGTCAATGAACGTGCTGTTGAGCATGTGCCCACCGATTTGTGCCAGGCTCGGTTGCTGGCCGGTGTAGGCGCGTTGCAGCGGTTGTTCCGGGTCGACGCCGCGGGGGTTGCCGCTGACGCCCACCACCAGCACTCGGCTGGCGCCCAGGTGCAGCGCCGGGCTGATCGGTGCCGATTGGCGTACCGCGCCGTCGCCGAAATACTCTTCACCGATTTTCACAGGCGCAAACAACAGCGGAATGGCCGAACTGGCCAGCAAGTGATCGACCGTCAATTGCGTGGGAACGCCGATCCGCCGATGGCGCAACCAGGCATCGATGGTGCCGCCGCCCTGATAAAAGGTCACGGCCTGACCGGACTCGTAGCCGAACGCGGTCACCGCAACCGCCTGCAACTGCTTCTGTGCAATGGCCTCGGCAATCCCGCTCATCTGCAGTTTGTCGTCGAGCAGCCCACGCAGCGGCGAACTGTTGAGCAAAGCCACCGGCACCTGAGCGCCAATCCCGAGCAAACTGTGGCTGACAAAACGGCTGGCCTGGTGGATCACGCCCGGCCAGTCGCTGCGCAGCACCAGATGACTGCGAAAGCCCTGCCAGAAGGCTGTCAAACGTTGAATCGCACCCCGAAAATCCATCGCCCCACTGGCGAGGCTGACCGCGTTGATTGCGCCGGCCGAAGTGCCGACGATCACCGGAAAAGGATTGCTCGCCCCCACCGGCAACAGCTCGGCAATCGCCGCCAGCACACCGACCTGATAAGCCGCCCGAGCCCCGCCGCCGGAAAGAATCAACCCTGTTACCGGTTCAGCAGGACTCATCGCAACACTCCATGGTGCTTATAAGGACGGTGGTTCAACCGCGTTTTGCGTACAGCTTCGGTTCGCCCGGTGGACGACTCTTGAAGCGGCGATGCGCCCAGAGGTATTGCTGCGGACATTCGCGCAAGACGCCTTCGATCCATTGGTTGATCCGCAGGCAATCGGCCTCTTCGGTTTCGCCGGGAAAGCCCTCGAGCGGTGCATGAATCACCAGTCGATAACCGCTGCCGTCCGCCAGACGTTCCTGAGTGAACGGCACCACCAGCGCCTTGCCCAACCGCGCGAACTTGCTGGTGGCGGTGACGGTTGCAGCCTGAATCCCGAACAGCGGCACGAAGATACTTTGCTTGGCGCCGTAGTCCTGGTCCGGTGCGTACCAGATTGCCCGGCCTGCGCGCAGCAATTTGAGCATGCCGCGCACGTCGTCACGCTCCACCGCCAGCGAATCGACGTTGTGCCGCTCGCGCCCCAGGCGCTGGACGTAGTCGAACAATGGATTCTTGTGTTCGCGGTACATGCCATCAATGGTGTGCTGCTGGCCGAGCAAGGCCGCGCCGATTTCCAGCGTGGTGAAGTGAACGGCCATCAGGATCACGCCTTTGCCGTCGCGCTGGGCTTTTTTCAAATGCTCCAACCCTTCGACATGGGCCAGCTTCGCCAGACGCTCGCGCGACCACCACCAGCTCATGGCCATTTCGAAAAACGCGATGCCCGTTGAGGCGAAGTTTTCCTTGAGCAGGCGCTTGCGCTCGGCAGCGGTTTTTTCAGGGAAACACAGTTCGAGATTGCGCTTGGCAATGCGCCGTCTGTCGCCCGCTACTCGATACATCAATGCACCCAGGGCGCGACCGATCGACAGCAACACCGGATACGGTAGCTGGACAATCAGCCACAACAGCCCCAAGCCACACCACAGCGGCCAGAAACGTGGAGATAGAAATGCTGTTCGAAAACGCGGGCGATCCATTAAAGGTTCCGGAAAGACAATGGCCGCGCATTCTACATCGTTCGACCCGGCTTGCGGCTCGCGGGCGTTCTCGTTATAAGTCTCGGCACTTTTAGTGACAAGTCGTTGTATGCCGACCATGAGCCAAACCGAACCGCTAGACCAAGATCCCGTGTTCCAGCTGAAGGGCAGCATGCTCGCCATTACGGTGCTGGAACTGGCTCGTAACGACCTCGAGAACCTCGATCGTCAACTGGCCGCCAAGGTCGCCCAGGCGCCTAACTTTTTCAGTAACGCGCCACTGGTGCTGGCCCTGGACAAACTCCCGGCCGGCGAAGGCGCGGTCGATCTGCCGAGCCTGATGCGCGTCTGCCGCCAGCATGGCCTGCGCACCCTGGCGATCCGTGCCAGCCGTATCGAAGACATTGCCGCGGCCATTGCGGTCGACCTGCCGGTGCTGCCACCGTCCGGTGCCCGTGAGCGTCCGCTGGACCCGCTCGAAGGCCAAGTTCCGAAAAAACCGGAAAAACCGCCGGAGCCGACAATCAAGCCAACGAAGATCATCACCTCCCCCGTACGCGGTGGGCAGCAGATTTATGCCCAGGGCTGCGATCTGGTGGTGATTTCCTCAGTCAGCCCGGGGGCGGAACTTCTCGCCGATGGCAACATCCATGTATACGGCCCGATGCGTGGTCGAGTGTTGGCCGGTGTCAAAGGCGACACGAAAGCCAGGATTTTCTGTCAGCAAATGAGCGCTGAACTGGTCTCCATTGCAGGGCACTACAAGGTTTCGGAGGATCTGCGTCGCGACCCTTTGTGGGGCGCGGGCGTACAGGTCAGCCTGTCGGGCGATGTGTTGAACATCATTCGGCTTTAACGGATACTGCCGCATTTTCCAAACATCTCTAAAACGTAGCGAAAACGGCTCAAACGAAGTAGGAAAAAGGCCATAAGCAGTGTTTACCCGAGGTAAGCGCCGCTCTGGGCCGAATTCCAGCCAAGGCTGTCCGACTGCAGTAGTTTTTCTAGAGATGTTTTTCAGGGGCTAAATGTCCTTTTTCCTTAGGGGTGAAACACCTTGGCCAAGATTCTCGTGGTTACATCCGGCAAGGGTGGTGTGGGTAAGACCACCACCAGTGCTGCTATCGGTACCGGCCTCGCACTGCGCGGTCACAAAACAGTTATCGTCGACTTCGACGTCGGTTTGCGTAATCTCGACCTGATCATGGGTTGCGAGCGCCGTGTGGTGTATGACTTCGTCAACGTGGTAAACGGCGAAGCCAACCTGCAACAAGCCCTGATCAAAGACAAACGCCTGGAAAACCTCTACGTACTGGCCGCCAGTCAGACTCGCGATAAAGACGCGCTGACCGTGGAAGGCGTGGAAAAAGTGTTGATGGCGCTCAAAGAAGACTTCGAATACGTGGTCTGCGACTCGCCGGCCGGTATCGAAAAAGGCGCTCACCTGGCCATGTACTTCGCAGACGAAGCGATTATCGTGACCAACCCGGAAGTGTCCTCGGTTCGTGACTCGGACCGCATGCTCGGCCTGCTGGCCAGCAAATCGCGCCGCGCGGAAAAGGGCGAAGAGGCAATCAAGGAACACCTGCTGCTGACCCGCTACAACCCGCAACGAGTCAGTGACGGCGAAATGCTCGGCGTCGAAGACGTCAAAGAGATTCTGGCGGTCGCCCTGCTGGGTGTCATTCCAGAATCCCAGGCCGTACTCAAGGCTTCCAACTCAGGCGTGCCGGTCATTCTCGACGACCAGAGCGATGCCGGTCAGGCATACAGCGATGCGGTCGATCGCCTGCTGGGCAAGAACGTGGAGCATCGTTTTCTCGATGTAACGAAGAAGGGATTCTTCGAGCGCCTGTTTGGAGGTAGATAATGAATCTTTTTGACTTCTTTCGTGCCAGCAAAAAAGTCAGCACCGCGTCGGTAGCGAAAGAGCGTCTACAGATTATCGTGGCGCACGAACGCGGCCAACGCAGTACACCGGACTACCTGCCAGCCTTGCAGAAGGAATTGGTCGAGGTCATCCGCAAGTACGTCAATATCGGGTCCGATGACGTGCACGTCGCTCTGGAAAACCAGGGCAGCTGCTCGATTCTGGAACTCAATATCACCCTGCCAGATCGCTAGTCGATCCGGCGGGAGCTACGGCGGTTCAGCCTTCCAGATCCTGTAGGGGCGAACTGTGGCGAGGGGGCTTGTCGGAACGCCGCATCGCCCCGTTTGAGTGCGCAGCACTCACAGGACTTTCGGTACACCGAAAGTTTTGGGGCTGCTTCGCAGCCCAACGGGGCGATGCGGCGTTCCGACAAGCCCCCTCGCCACAGGTCGCTCCTACGGGTGTGAGGCCTGAGCCGCCGTTGGCGTTTGTTACGAGGCTGTTTTAATGCCGTTGTCCAACATCCATATCATCCATCAGGACGCCGCCGTACTGGTGGTGAACAAGCCGACCCTATTGCTCTCTGTCCCTGGCCGGGCGGATGACAACAAGGATTGCCTGATTACCCGCCTGCAAGAAAACGGCTACCCGGAAGCGCGAATCGTCCATCGTCTGGACTGGGAAACCTCCGGCATTATTCTGTTGGCCCGTGATCCGGACACGCATCGCGAGCTGTCTCGGCAATTTCACGACCGTGAAACCGAAAAGGCCTACACCGCACTGTGCTGGGGACAACCGGAGCTGGACAGTGGCAGCATCGATCTGCCCTTGCGCTACGACCCGCCGACCAAGCCACGCCACGTCGTGGACCATGAGTTCGGCAAACATGCCCTGACCTTCTGGCGGGTGTTGGAACGTTGTGGCGATTGGTGTCGGGTCGAATTGACGCCGATCACCGGCCGCTCCCATCAGTTGCGCGTGCACATGCTTTCCATCGGCCACCCTCTGCTGGGGGACGGGCTGTATGCCCACGAGCAAGCACTGGCAGCCTGGCCACGACTCTGCTTGCACGCAAGCATGCTCAGCTTCACTCATCCGCAAAGCGGCGAGCGCTTGCGCTTTGAATGTCCCGCTCCTTTTTAAGCAACCGCAGAATCTAAAAACGCCCTTCAATTGAAGGGCGTTTTTTTGTTACAAATAGAAGTGAAAATAATGTGAAATTATTGTCATGAATTTGTAATGAAACGTAAACTGCCATCACTTTGATAGCAGGCAGGAAGCCCCTCGTGCTCAGCAACAAGACATTCCAAGACGACTACCCATTCACCTTCTGCCTGTTCAACACCACCCTGCACTTTAGCGAGCAGCCTTCAGCCGAAGCACAACAGGCGCTTGAACAGCTCATACACAAACGACGCGCGCACAAGCTCACCCGTGCCAGTGCGCCGCTGGCTTCCGGCGATACGCCGCTGTTTGCCAAGGTCCAGCCGCTGGATACCTTGAAGGCAAAAATGCGCGTGACCTTTGGCAAACCACAGCGCAATGGCCGATTCGACTGGCCGCTGGAAGAATTGATCAATACGCTCGAAGCACAGCGCCGTGGCGTGCAGATGCCGCCGCTGCAAGGGTTCGGTTACACCAAGGACCGACTGGGGCTGACCCAGGAATATTTCATTATCACGCGCCTGCTCGACGACCATATCGACGGCGTGCAATGGCTTAAACGCAACCCGGACAACGTCGAGACATTCATTCTCGACGCCTTCGATTTGTTGAGCTCATTGGCGCGCAAAAACATCACGCACATGGATTTCTGGGCTGGCAACATCATGATCCGGCAAACACCACAGACTCAGCTCAAAGCCATCGACTTTGAAAACTGCTTTGCCGGCCAGACAAACCATCAAAGCGAAACCCTGGGTTTTCAACTGGGCTTCTTCTATCGCCGGGACATCTACAAGCTCATCACCGAAGCCGCCTATGACCGCCTGGTGGACGAATACATCCGACAGATTCCGGGGATCTCGAAGGAAAAATTCAATGAGGTTTACCTCGCGAGCAAACATGAGCATGTAGGCCGCAAGCAACGTCGCGAAGTGTTCCTCAAGGGCAAGCTGATCACCGGCTAATACTCTTCACCAGCCAGCAGCCGGCGTACGTCGAACGGCATTGTCTCTGCAATGCCGTGAGCCAATACGTTAAACTTGCGCCATTGCTGTCTGGAGCTACTTATGCGCGAAGAGTTGAACCAAGGCCTGATCGATTTCCTCAAGGCCTCCCCTACCCCATTCCATGCCACCGCCAGCCTTGTTCAGCGCCTGGAAGCGGCAGGCTTTCAACGCCTTGACGAGCGCGAGCCATGGGCCACCGAAGCCAATGGCCGTTACTACGTAACCCGTAACGACTCATCGATCGTCGCGTTCAAGATGGGCCGTCATTCGCCCCTGCACGGCGGCATTCGCCTGGTTGGCGCGCACACCGACAGCCCGTGCCTGCGGGTCAAACCCCAGCCGGAACTGCAACGCCAGGGCTTCTGGCAACTGGGCGTCGAAGTCTATGGCGGCGCATTGCTGGCGCCATGGTTCGACCGCGACCTGTCCCTGGCCGGCCGCGTGACCTTCCGCCGTGATGGCAAGGTCGAGAGCCAACTGGTCGACTTCAAGGCGCCGATCGCCATCATCCCTAACCTTGCCATTCACCTGAACCGTGAAGCCAACATGGGCTGGGCGATCAACGCCCAGACCGAACTGCCGCCGATCCTCGCGCAATTTGCCGGTGACGAGCGCGTGGACTTCCGTGCCGTGCTCACCGATCAACTTGCCCGCGAACATGGCCTGAACGCCGACGTGGTGCTCGACTATGAGCTGAGCTTCTACGACACCCAAAGCGCTGCGGTCATCGGCCTGCATGGCGATTTTATTGCCGGCGCGCGCCTGGACAACCTGCTGTCGTGTTATGCCGGCCTGCAAGCCTTGCTGACCACCGAAACCGACGAAACCTGCGTGCTGGTCTGCAATGATCACGAAGAAGTCGGTTCCTGCTCGGCCTGCGGTGCCGACGGCCCGATGCTGGAGCAGACACTGCGTCGCCTGCTGCCTGAAGGCGATGAGTTCGTGCGCACCATTCAGAAGTCCCTGTTGGTCTCGGCTGACAACGCCCACGGCGTGCACCCCAACTACGCCGACAAGCACGATGCCAACCACGGTCCGAAACTCAACGCCGGCCCGGTGATCAAGGTCAACAGCAACCAGCGCTACGCCACCAACAGCGAAACCGCCGGGTTCTTCCGTCACCTGTGCATGGCCGAAGAAGTGCCGGTACAGAGCTTCGTGGTGCGCAGCGACATGGGTTGCGGCTCGACCATCGGCCCGATCACCGCCAGCCACCTGGGCGTGCGCACCGTCGACATCGGCCTGCCAACTTTCGCCATGCACTCGATCCGCGAATTGTGCGGCAGCCATGACCTGGCACACCTGGTCAAAGTGCTGAGCGCGTTTTACGCTTGCCGCGAACTGCCGTAACAAACCCTGTGGCGAGGGAGCTTGCTCCCACTGGGCTGCGAAGCAGCCCCGAATTCCACTGATGCGGTGTTTCAGGAACACCGCATGTATAGGTGTTTGCGGCTGCTGCGCAACCGAGCGGGAGCAAGCTCCCTCGCCACAGTGGTCTCGCCGCTCTCGGATACACCTCACCACCGGTCGCCCAAAAGCCGCCTAGACTTTAACTACCCCTTTGACAAGGCAGTCGCCCATGATCTCGTTATCTTCGTTTCACGCCATGCTGATTCCAATTCTCTCCGGGATGGTCATGTTGGCAATCGGCTTCAATTTTCGCGATAAAAACCTCGGCGTGTTCGCGATGTGGATCGGCATGTTGACGATCCTCGCCACCGTGGTTTTCAAGATCCTCGCCAAACTCAACGAATAAATCCCCAGCCCTGGCTCGCATTGATTTTGACGGGCTCGTACACTCGGTCGATCTGCTCATTCCAAGGTTGACCGCCTAGTGTTCGCTCGTCTTTTTGCCCTGCCATGTTTGTTCCTTGTCTGCCTCATGACGCTGCTGCCGATGACGCCTGCCCAGGCGGTCGGCTTGCCTGGCCTGCTCAACAGCTCGGCAAAACAGCCTGAGGCGCAAGAGCCCTTGGGACAATCCCTGGACGAAGTCATCAAGTCGCTGGAGAACGATCAGCAACGCGCCCAATTGCTGGCGGATCTGAAGAAGCTGCGCGACGCCACCAAAAAGGCCCAGCCGGTCGCCGAAGCAGGCGTACTGGGACTGATCGGTGGCACCCTGGCCAGTTTCGAAAAACAGTTTTCAGGCGCGGACAGCCCTCTCACGCGCTGGTCTGAAGAATTCAAACTGGCTGAGGATGAACTGACAGCGCTGGTGCTGCCGGCCAATGAATGGCTGCCGATCATCTTTGCCTTCGCCCTGATCCTGATGCTCTGGAGCTTGCTGGCGGCGGCGCTGATCTGGATCAGCCACCGGGTGCGGATGCGCTTCGGCCTCACCGAAGAACTGCCGCAGCACCCCAAGGCCCTGGACATGTTGCGCTTCGCCCTGCGCAAACTCGGACCGTGGCTGATTGCGTTGGTCATCACGGTCTACATGAGCTACGCCCTGCCTTCGTCATTGGGCAAAAGCCTGGCCATGGTGCTGGCGTATGCGCTGGTGGTCGGCACCTGTTTTTCGGCAATCTGCGTGATCGCCTTTTCGCTGCTCGACGGCCCACACCGCCACCGCGCCCTGCACATCCTGCGGCATCAAGCCTTTCGGCCCCTGTGGCTGATCGGCAGTTTCGCCGCCTTCGGTGAAGCCCTGAGCGATCCGCGCCTGGTCGAAAGCCTTGGCAGTCATTTGGCTCACACCGCCGCGACAGTCGCCAACGTACTGGCGGCGTTGTCCACGGGGATGTTCATCCTGCGGTTCCGTCGCCCCATCGCCCACTTGATCCGCAACCAACCGTTGTCCCGGCGCCTGACCCGCCGCGCCCTCAGCGACACGATCGAAATTCTCGGCACCTTCTGGTACGTGCCGGCGCTGGTGCTGGTGGGGATTTCGCTGTTCGCCACGTTCGTCTCGGCCGGCGATACCAGCACCGCATTGCGTCAGTCGCTGATTTGCACCGTGCTGCTGGTGTTGTGCATGGTCATCAATGGCCTGGTGCGCCGCCATTCACTCAAGCCACAGCGCAGCGTGAAGCGTCATGCCCTGTATTCGGATCGCCTGAAAAGCTTTTTCTACACACTCGCCCACCTGGTGGTCTGGCTGGCGTTCATCGAACTCGGCCTGCGGGTCTGGGGCATGTCGCTGATCAGCTTCACCGAAGGCGAAGGGCATGAAGTCAGCGTCAAACTGTTCAGCCTCGGCGGCACGCTGATTTTTGCCTGGCTGATCTGGATTCTCAGCGACACCGCCGTGCACCACGCCCTCACCCGCTCGCGCAAAGGCCTGGCGAATGCCCGCGCACAGACAATGATGCCGTTGATTCGCAATGTGTTGTTCGTGGCGATTTTCATCATTGCGCTGATTGTTGCCTTGGCAAACATGGGCATGAACGTCACCCCCTTGCTGGCCGGTGCCGGCGTGATCGGCCTGGCCATCGGATTCGGCGCACAGTCGCTGGTGGCGGACCTGATCACCGGGCTGTTCATCATCATCGAAGACTCGCTGGCCATCGACGACTACGTGGACGTTGGCGGCCACCTGGGCACTGTCGAAGGGCTGACCATTCGTACCGTGCGCCTGCGGGACATTGACGGCATCGTCCATACCATTCCGTTCAGCGAAATCAAAAGCATCAAGAACTATTCCCGGGAATTCGGCTACGCGATTTTCCGGGTGGCGATACCTTCCAACATGGACATCGATAACGCGATCAAACTGATGCGCGACGTCGGCCAGAAGATGCGCACCGATCCACTGCAACGGCGCAACATCTGGTCGCCCCTGGAGATCCAGGGTGTCGAGAGTTTTGAGTCAGGCAACGCAATTCTTCGCGCCCGGTTCAAGACCGCGCCGATCAAGCAATGGGAAGTGTCCCGAGCGTTCAACCTGTCGCTCAAGCGGCACCTGGACGAAGCCGGATTCGACCTGGCGACACCACGCATGAGCGTGCAGGTGATCACCGCGGGCGGCGGCCAAGTGACGGGCTAATCCTCGCCACAACTACAAACGGCAGGCAAAAAAAATCCCCGAACCAGTCGGGGATTTTTTATGTTCGATCAATCAGCCCGAGAGCGGATCAATCTTCGCGATAGCGACGCAGCTTCAACTGCTTGCCAGCAACGCGAGTGTCCTTCAGCTTGGTCAGCAGACGCTCCAGACCATCTTCCGGCAGCTCAACGAGGCTGAAGCTGTCACGCACCTGGATGCGACCGATTGCTTCGCGAGCCAGACCACCCTCATTGAGGATAGCGCCCAGCAGGTTCTTGGCAGCGATACCATCACGCGCACCCAGCGCGGTACGGCAACGAGCACGACCTTCGGCCAATGGAACCGGAGCACGACGCTCACGATCACCACGGTCCGGACGATCACCGGTACGCTCTGGACGATCGCCACGCGGTGCGTTGTTCGGCACCAGTGGACGTTCTTTCTCGATGGCTGCCAGGGTCAACGCCTGAGCGTTGGTTGCCTTGCGCAGCAGAGCAGCGGCCAGTGCACGCGGAGTGCAACCGATGTCGGCAGTCAGGCGATCCAGCAGATCACCGTGAGTCGATTCGGCATCAGCCACCAGCGGCGACAGGCTGTTGGTCAGTTTCTTGATGCGGGCATCGAGAACAGCCTGAGCGTCCGGCAGGCGGACTTCGGCAACTTTCTGACCGGTTACACGCTCGATCACTTGCAGCATGCGGCGCTCACGCGGAGTCACCAGCAGCAGTGCACGACCTTCGCGACCGGCACGGCCGGTACGGCCGATACGGTGAACGTAGGATTCTGGATCGTACGGCATGTCAACGTTGAACACGTGAGTGATGCGCGGAACGTCCAGACCACGAGCAGCAACGTCGGTCGCCACAACGATGTCCAGACGGCCATCCTTGAGGGATTCGATCACGCGCTCACGTTGGTTCTGAGCAATGTCACCGTTCAGCGCAGCGGCTTTGTAGCCTTTGGCTTCCAGGGCACTGGCCAGGTCCAGGGTCGCTTGCTTGGTGCGCACGAACATGATCAGGGCATCGAAGTCTTCAACTTCCAGCAGGCTCAATACAGCCGAGGTCTTCTGGTCAGCGTGAACCAACAGGTGAGCCTGTTCGATCGCGGTAACGGTCTGAGTCTTGGTCTGGATCTTCACGTGTTGCGGATCGCGCAGATGGCGCTCGGCAATGGCACGGATCGACTGCGGCAAGGTAGCCGAGAACAATACGGTCTGACGGGTTGGAGGCAAGGCCTTGAAGATAACTTCGAGGTCGTCCATGAAACCCAGCTTGAGCATTTCGTCCGCTTCGTCGAGAACCAGGTGGTTCACGGTCGACAGAACTTTTTCGTCGCGACGCAGGTGGTCGCACAGACGGCCCGGAGTGGCGACAACGATCTGTGCACCATTACGGATTGCTTTCAGTTGTGGGCCCATAGGGGCGCCGCCGTAAACGGCCACAACGGTAACGCCCGGCATTTGCTTGGCGTAGGTTTCGAAAGCGGTTGCTACTTGCAGCGCCAACTCACGGGTTGGCGCCAGGATCAGGGCTTGCGGCTCGCGCTTAGCAGGATCGATGCGATGCAGGATCGGCAGGGCGAACGCAGCGGTTTTACCCGTACCGGTTTGCGCCTGACCAATCATGTCGTGACCGGCCATGATGATCGGGATCGATTGCTGCTGAATAGCCGAAGGTTCTTCGTAGCCAGTCGCGATGACGGCTGCAAGAATGTTCGGATTAAGATTAAAAGCGGCGAAGCCGCCGGTTTCCTGGGTCATGGGTCTGCCTCTAAGTGCATCCGCAAAGACCCATGCTCCAAAGCTGCGCATGCCGTGTAAGACTCAAGAGTCGCCCTGGCTGCTTTGTCGGCGGGGATTTGCGAAAACGAATGAATGAAAAAGATTCGTCAAGGGAGAGTCCGCTGTGCGGACGTGCAGCCGAAGCTGACTTCGGGGAATTGCGCTACCTAAACGCGGCCTGGTTAAAGGCCGGCGCGCACTATACCGGAATTCGCTCAAAAAGGGAGCTTTATTTGTCGGAAAAGTGCGGTGTTTAGCGTTCTGTCACACGCTTTGCGGACAATCGGACAACAGTCTATTTTTCAAAGGCCCAGCCCTGCTGACGATCGCGCTAAAACGGTTCACCCTTGTCACGCAGACCTGCTGCCTGACATCCCTTCCCCGCCCGAGGAAATACACCATGAATCAGCCCTGCTCCAGCCGTGTGAGCCGTGAACGGCACGGTCACGTCCTGATGATCGGCCTGGATCGAGTGGCCAAACGCAACGCCTTCGATCTCGACTTGCTCAACGAACTGAGCCTGGCCTATGGCGAGTTCGAGGCCGACAGCGAAGCGCGGGTGGCAGTGGTGTTCGGCCACGGTGAGCATTTCACCGCAGGGCTCGATTTGGTCAGCGCCAGCGCGGCCCTGGCTGACGGCTGGCAGGCACCGCCCGGCGGCTGCGATCCGTGGGGGGTGTTCGCCGGCCCCAGGGTGAGCAAACCGGTGATTGTCGCCGCGCAAGGCTACTGCCTGACCATCGGTATCGAATTGATGCTGGCCGCCGACATCAACCTCTGCGCCAGCAATACCCGTTTCGCCCAGAAAGAAGTGCAACGCGGGCTCTTCCCGTTCGGCGGCGCCACGTTGCGCCTGCATCAGGTCGCTGGCTGGGGCAATGCCATGCGCTGGCTGCTGACCGGTGATGACTTCGATGCCCATGAGGCGTTGCACCTGGGGTTGGTGCAGGAAGTGATGGCCAGCGAGGACCTGCTGCCACGGGCGATTGAATTGGCTGAGCGGATTGCCCGGCAAGCGCCGCTTGGGGTTCGGGCGACGTTGATGTCTGCAAGGCAGGCGCGTTATGAAGGGGAAACCGCGGCGGCCCAGGCATTGCCGCCGATGGTGAAGAAGTTGCTGGCCAGTGAAGATGCCAAGGAAGGCGTGCGGTCGATGATCGAGAAGCGACCCGGAGTCTTCAAAGGCTGCTGACACGCCGGCTTTTGTGGCGAGGGAGCTTGCTCCCGCTGGGCTGCGAAGCGGCCCCGAAAATCCTGGCAATCCATGGAGATTTTGTGAGTGCTGCGCACTCAAGCGGGAGCAAGCTCCCTCGCCACAGTTATCTCACCAGCCTTCACGTCGCCGGGCGGATTGCCTTGATCAATGACTGCAACGAATACCCCAACCGCGGCGCCAGCCCTTCGGCGCGGGCGATCAGGCCGTTCATGTCCAGTTCCTGATCCAGCTCCGAAGGCACGAGCAGAATCACATTGCCCTCCTTCACCGGCAGCTCCCAGTAATGCCGGTGATAGAGCCCGCGAAACAATGCGGCGCCCAACGGCTTGCCATCATCGGTGGCCCACTGGTTGATCACCAGCCAACCACCCGGGTTCAGGCGTTTTTGACAGTTTTCCAGGAAATTCCACGCCAGATGCCCGACACCTGGCCCGACATCGGTGTAGAGGTCGACAAAAATCAGATCCGCCGGCTCAGCGGTATCGAGCAGCTCCAGCGCATCGCCCACCCGGATATACAGTCGCGGATCGTCATCCAGCCCAAGGTATTCAATGGCCAGGCGCGGCACGTCAGGGCGCAACTCGATGGCTTCGACGTCTTCCAGCGGCAGGAACTTGAGGCAGGCCTGGGTCAGTGTGCCGGCACCGAGGCCGAGGAACAGCGCGCTTTCCGGCTGCTCGTGGCACAACGCGCCAATCAGCATCGCCCGGGTGTAATCGTATTCGAGCCAGCTCGGATCAGCCGTGAACACGCAGCTCTGTTCGATGGCATCACCGAACTCGAGAAAACGGTAATCGGCCACTTCCAGCACGCGAATCACGCCGAACTCATCCTGTACCTCGGCGAGCAGATGCTCGACGCGCTCCTCAGTCATTTCGTCTCCTGATCGTCGCCGTACCCGGCAACGTACTAAAACCGCGGAGTGGCGCGGCAAAAGCGCGATTGTCCGCGAAGCGACGGGAACAGGTCACGCACTAATTGCTGATAACATGACCGTCCGAGCGTAAAACACTAGAGACCGTGATGAGCCAACCCTGGAGCCCTGACAGCTGGCGCGCCCTGCCGATCCAGCAACAACCCCGTTACCCCGACGCAGCGCATTTGCTGCACGTCGAGCAAACGCTGGCCAGTTACCCGCCGCTGGTGTTTGCCGGTGAAGCCCGGGAGTTGCGCCGTCAGTTTGCCGAAGTGACCCAGGGCCGCGCGTTTCTGCTGCAGGGCGGCGACTGTGCCGAAAGTTTTGCCGAGTTCTCCGCCGCGAAAATCCGCGACACCTTTAAAGTGCTGCTGCAAATGGCGATCGTCATGACCTTCGCCGCCGGTTGCCCGGTGGTCAAGGTCGGGCGCATGGCCGGTCAGTTCGCCAAGCCGCGTTCGGCCAACGATGAAACCATCGACGGCGTCACCCTGCCGGCCTACCGTGGCGACATCGTCAACGGTATCGGCTTCGACGAAAAAAGCCGCGTGCCGGACCCGGAACGCCTGCTGCAGTCCTATCACCAGTCCACCGCGACCCTGAACCTGTTGCGCGCCTTCGCCCAGGGCGGCTTTGCCGATCTGCATCAAGTGCACAAATGGAACCTGGACTTCATCGCCAACTCGGCGCTGGCGGAAAAATACAGCCACCTGGCCGATCGCATCGATGAAACCCTGGCGTTCATGCGCGCCTGCGGCATGGACAGCTCGCCGCAACTGCGCGAAACCAGTTTCTTCACCGCCCACGAAGCGCTGCTGCTGAACTACGAAGAAGCCTTCGTGCGTCGCGACAGCCTGACCAACGATTACTACGATTGCTCGGCGCACATGCTGTGGATCGGCGACCGCACCCGCCAGCTCGACGGCGCACACGTCGAGTTCCTGCGGGGCGTGAACAATCCAATCGGGGTCAAAGTCGGCCCCAGCATGAACCCCGAAGACCTGATTCGCCTGATCGACGTGCTCAACCCGGACAACGATCCTGGCCGTCTGAACCTGATTGCGCGGATGGGCGCGAACAAGGTCGGCGATCACCTGCCGCAACTGATCCGTGCCGTACAGCGCGAAGGCAAGCAGGTGCTGTGGAGTTCCGATCCGATGCACGGCAACACCATCAAGGCCAGCAGCGGCTACAAGACCCGCGACTTTGCGCAGATTCTTGGTGAGGTGAAGCAGTTCTTCCAGGTTCACGAAGCCGAAGGCACGTATGCCGGCGGCATCCACATCGAGATGACCGGGCAGAATGTCACTGAGTGCATTGGTGGGGCGCGGCCGATTACCGAAGACGGGTTGTCGGATCGGTATCACACCCATTGCGACCCGCGGATGAATGCCGATCAGTCGCTGGAGTTGGCGTTTTTGATTGCCGAGACGCTGAAGCAAGTCCGACGCTAAATGATCGTTCCCACGCTCTGCGTGGGAATGCAGCCCGTGACGCTCCGCGTCACTGGACGCGGAGCGTCCCTAGAGGCGTTCCCACGCAGAGCGTGGGAACGATCGGTGCTCAAAGCTGTGCCAATGCCACCCGCAACCGCGCCGCACTCGCCCGCGGACAATTCAACTGAACCTGCTCAAGCCCCAGCCAATCCGCCATTCGCCGCAGATTGACCGCCAACGCTAGCATCCCTTCGTCATCCAGCCCCGGCTCTTCCTCATGCACCGCGTGCACCGCAAGCCTGCCCTGCGCCCGTTCGGCGCGCAGATCCACCCGCGCGGCAATCCGTTCATTGTGCAAAAACGGCAATACGTAGTAGCCGTAGACCCGCTTGTCCTGCGGCGTATAGATCTCCAACCGATAGCGAAAATCGAACAGGCGCTCGGTACGACTGCGCTCCCAGATCAGTGAATCGAAGGGTGAAAGCAAGGCGCTGGCTTCGACCTTGCGCGGCACTTTCGGATCAGGCAGACAATAGGCCGGTTGCCGCCAGCCCTGGACTTCACAGCCCAGCAATTCACCCGCCTCCACCAGTTCCGCCAAGCGCGGACGGGCATCACCGGGACTCAGGCGAAAGTAATCGCGCAGGTCTTTTTCTGTTCCGACGCCCAACGCTGTCGCGGCATGCAGCAACAGGCCGCGCTGAGCCTCGGCCTCGCTCAGCAGCGGCTGCGCAAGAATCGCCGAGGGAATTACCCGCTCCGGCAGATCATAAAGCCGCTCGAACCCACGCCGCCCGGCCACAGTCACTTCTCCGGCGGCGAACAACCATTCCAGCGCATGCTTTTCTGCGCTCCAGTCCCACCAGGGCCCTGCCCGTTCCTGACGGGTCGACAGGCTTCCGGCACCCAGCGCACCCAGCTCCTGAACCGAGGCCAGCACCCGGCGAATCGTGTCCTGCTGCTCACGTCCGAAACGCGCCAGTTGCTGATAGATATCTTCGCCACGGGTCGCGCGCAGCATGCGCCAGCGCATCAACGGGTACATCGCCAAGGGCAGCAACGAGGCTTCGTGCCCCCAATACTCGAAGAGCGTGCGCCGCCGGCCCGAACTCCAGGCAGCCTGGTCGAGCAAGTCGGGGGAGTAATTGCCGAGGCGGGAAAACAAGGGAAGGTAGTGCGAACGCACCAATGCATTGACCGAATCGATCTGCAGAATGCCCAGCCGCTCGATCAGACGGTTGAGCTGCACCGGCTTGATCGCCGCTGGCGGCTGGCGCCCGTTGAACCCTTGGGCGGCCAGCGCCAGACGCCGAGCCTGTTTGATGGAAAAGGACAGTGTTGCGCGCATGAGCATCTCCTTGTCTGCTCGCAACCTACCCCACCGGAAGATGGTTTGTGTAGTTGTGTATGACTCATTTGTGCATCGGGTCATCCCAGAACGGGCGGATGGCCTCGTGCTCGACATCCGCACGACTCAGCCCGATGTCCTTCAACGCTTCATCACTCATGCCCGCCAACATTTCACGTTCACGGTGCAGTTCGTACCAGCGATTGAATTTGTGCAGCAAATCAGAGATCAGGTGCACCGAGTGTTTTTCTACGTCGACATAACCTTTTTGACCTTTCATCTTGTTGCCCTCCGTTTGGATGGCTCAAGTGTCGCGCCGGGGCTAAGATCAATCCAACGAATGTTTCTGATGTAACACATCTCGGAGATTGATGAATGTCCGCCTTCCCAAGTATCGACACCGAAGTGCTGCGCACCTTTGTCGCCATCGCCGACCAGGGCGGTTTTACCCGCGCCGGCGAATTGGTCAATCGCACTCAGTCCGCCGTGAGCATGCAGATGAAGCGACTGGAAGAGGACGTGGTGCAGCGTCAATTGTTCCAGCGTGACGGACGGCAGGTGCGGCTGACGGCTGAAGGCCAGGTGTTGCTGGGCTATGCCCGGCGCATCCTCAAACTGCACAGCGAGGTGTTCAATACGCTGCGCGAGCCGCACATGGTCGGCATGGTGCGCATCGGCACGCCCGACGATTACGTGATGCGTTTTTTACCGGGGATTCTGCGGCGGTTTGCCCAGACGTATCCGCTGATCCAGATCGAGGTGCACTGCGAATCATCAAAACAATTGCTGCTGCGCCAGGACCTCGACTTGACCATCGTCACCCGCGAGCCGGGCAATGAAATCGGCCAGTTACTGCGCAAGGAGCATTTTGTCTGGGCCGAGGCACAGTGTTTCAGCGCCCATGAGCAAACACCGTTGCCACTGGCGATGTTCAACAGTGATTGCTTCTGCCGCATATGGGCCTGCAATGCGCTGGACGCCATGGGTTGCGATTATCGCGTGGCGTACAACAGCGACAGCCTGTCGGCGATCATGGCGGTAGTCAGTGCCGGACTGGCTGTCACTGCGCAACTGGAAAGCCTGATCACCCCCGACATGCGCATTCTCGGTGAAGCCGAAGGCCTGCCAATCCTGCCCGAAGCCAGCATAATGCTGGTGCGCAACCTGCACAATCCATCGCCGATCACTGAGTGCCTGGCCGAGCACATCGTCGAAGGTTTCAAACTTTAAGGGCGAGCATCACCGCACAGAACACCAAAAACCCACAAAACAACCCGCGCAGCAGTCGCTCTGGCAGTGCGTGGGCAATCCTCACGCCCCAACTGATGCTCATCAGACCGCCAACCGCCAAAGGCAGGCCGATCATCCAGTCGACCTGATGATGCACCGCGTAAGTCACCAGCGTGACGCCAGTACTTGGCAGCGCCAGCGCTAGGGACAACCCCTGGGCAACCACCTGACTGGTGCCGAACAGACTGGTCAGCACTGGCGTTGCCACCACCGCCCCGCCCACGCCAAACAACCCGCCCATGGTGCCGGAGGCGGCGCCGAGCACGCCCAGCCATGGCCATGAGTAATTCATCTGCGCCGACACGGGCGCGTTGGCGTAGAACATTCGCATCAGGTTGTAGGCCGACAGAGCAATCAGGAACGCGACAAACCCGATGCGCATGGTTTGTGCATCGATGCCCACTGCCCAGATCGAACCGATCCAGGCAAAACAGAACCCCATCGAGGCCAATGGCAGCGCGTGGCGCAATTCAATGCGATTACGCTGGTGGTAACGCCAAAGCGCCAGCATCACGTTGGGCACCACCATGACCAGCGCCGTGCCCTGGGCAATCTGCTGATCGAGGCCAAACAACACGCCCAGCAACGGGATCGCAATCAAACCACCGCCAATGCCGAACAACCCACCGAGGGTTCCCAGAGCGGCGCCAAACACCAGGTACATCAAAAACTCAATCACAGGCGATTTTCCCTTCACGTCAGGCTATTCATCCTACGCAGTCGGCGCTGGCGGGGAAACGCACAGCAACGCACAATGGCTGTGCCAACTTCGCACAAGCGCTGACACCACCATGAACCCTGATCAATTGACCGAACAGCTGGGTCTGTTCCTCGACGTGCTGGAAACCGGCAGTTTTTCCGCCGCTTCCCGCCGTCATCCACTGACCCCTTCAGCCGTGGCCCGGCGCATCGACAGCCTGGAAAACGCCGTCGGCAGCCAGTTGTTCATTCGCAGCACCCACGCCGTGCGCGCCACCCCGGCGGGTTTGGCATTTGCCGAGCGCGCCCGACGGATCGTGGCTGAACTGCGGCTGGCTCGGGCTGAGGCAGTATCCTTGAGCAGCGCACCGGAAGGCTTGATTCGGATCGATGCACCGGCGGCCTTCGGACGGCGGCATCTGGCGCCGGTGATTGCCGACTTTCTGATGCTCTACCCCGGCCTCGACGTGCAGTTGCACCTGATCGACAGTTTCGTCGACATGCAGGGTTTGAATCTGGGCAAGGTCGATCTGGTGCTGCGCGCCGGGCAAATGGCCGATACCCGGCTGGTGGCCACGCCGCTGGCGAGCATGGTGCGCATCGCCTGCGCCAGCCCGGAGTATTTGCAACGGCGTGGTGTGCCGACCGATCCGGCGCAACTGACTGAGCATGATGGCCTCGACTGGGATGGCCTGGCTCCGCCGTTCGCCTGGCGCTTCGAACGCGACGGGCAGATGCACTTGCACCGCCCGGCGCGCATCCGCATGGGTGCCAACAATGCCGAGGCGTTGGTCTGCGGCGCATTGGCCGGGCTGGGTATCGCACACTTGCCCACCTGGTTGACCAGCGAATACCTCTTACGCGGTGAACTGCTTCCGCTGTTCTGTGAACACGGCCTGCCACCACCGGAAACCACCGGCATTTATGCCTTGCGCCTTGAGCAACAACCCAATCCCCGTAGCCGCCTGTTGCTGGAATACCTGAAAACCCGTTTCAGCCCGATCCCGCCGTGGGATCTGGCCCTGCAAAGCACCCTCGACCGGCACTAGGCTAGAATTGTCTGGTGCATTAAAGATTCGCCCGCTAGATTTATGACGATCACTGATCAAGGCTTCGAAATGACCACCGAGCGCGATACCCCGGATAACTGCGACGACCTGCTGCTGGATAATCAGGCCTGCTTCGCCCTGCACTCCACCTCGCTGCTGATGACCAAGGTCTACAAGCCGCTGTTGCAAGCACTGGGCCTGACCTATCCGCAATACCTGGCGATGATGGTGTTGTGGGAACAGGACGGTTTGACCGTAGGCGAAATCAGCACGCGCCTGCTGACCGATCCCGGCTCACTGACGCCTTTGCTCAAACGCCTGGAAGCCGAAGGTTTACTCAGCCGCACCCGCAGTCGTGAAGACGAACGGGTGGTGATTGTCGAACTTACCGAACAGGGTCGTGCCTTGCGGGAACAAGCCCGCAGTATCCCCCGGTGCATCCTCGGCGCCAGCGGGATGACCCTGGAGCGGCTGCAGAAATTACAAGCGGAGCTGCAAGCGCTGCGCAGTAATCTGCAGAACAGTCTCTAACCTCCAAACCACCACAAATCCCCCTGTGGGAGTGAGCCTGATCGCGATAGCGGTAGGTCAGTCAAGGTTGAAGTGACTGATCCACCGCTATCGCGAGCAGGCTCACTCCTACAGGGGATGGGTGGTGTGCTTCAAATCCTTTTCGTCATCCAGTCAAAAAAAATTCTTACTGAAAATCCTGCCGCGACCGCTCTAGCTCAATACATCCAAGCAGCGCCCATTTCTTAAACCAATATCTCTTCGAAAATTTATATTGCGCGCTAAATATTTGCGCGATACATTCATTTCGCACTTACTTAGCGCGCAAACATTTAGCGCAAAACATCAAACCCGAATGAGGCTCACACCATGCAAACTCTCTACACCGCTATCGCAACTTCCACCGGCGGCCGTGACGGTCGTGCGGTTTCCAGCGACAACATCCTCGACGTCAAACTCGCCACGCCCAAAGAACTCGGTGGTGCCGGCGGCGCAGCGACCAACCCTGAGCAACTGTTCGCAGCCGGTTACTCCGCCTGCTTCATCGGCGCGCTGAAATTCGTCGCCAGCCAGACCAAACGCAAAATCCCGGACGACGCTTCGATCACCGCCCATGTCGGCATCGGCCAGATCCCTGGCGGTTTCGGCCTGGACATCGACCTGCACGTCAGCTTGCCGGGTCTTGAACAAGCCGATGCACAAAGCCTGGTCGACGCTGCACACCAGGTCTGCCCGTACTCCAACGCCACCCGTGGCAACGTCGATGTGCGTTTGCACGTCACCGTCTAACCGCTGATTCCCAGGCCCGAACAAGGAAACGAACATGCGCACTTTCAGTAAAGTCTTGACCGGTACCCTTCTCGCCTTGTCCATCCACAGCGCGTTCGCGGGCGACGGGGTTGAACACAACACCCGGGCGTTCCTCGATGTTCTGAACGCCGGCAACGGCCAACCGATGGAACAACTCACCCCTGAAGAAGCCCGCGCCGTGCTGGTCGGCGCGCAGGCCGGGGTGAAACTGACGCTGCCAAAAGCCGATGTCAGCGAGAAGACCATTCAAGTCGACGGCCAACCGCTCAGCCTGACCATCGTTCGGCCAGCCGGGGTCAAAGGTGAGTTGCCTGCGTTCATGTTCTTCCACGGCGGCGGCTGGGTGCTGGGGGATTTCCCGACCCACGAACGTCTGGTTCGGGACTTGGTCACCGGCTCGGGGGCGGTGGCGGTGTTCGTCAATTACACGCCTTCGCCGGAAGCGCATTACCCGGTGGCGATCAACCAGGCTTACGCCGCAACCCGATGGGTGGCCGAGCACGGTAAAGAGATCAATGTCGACGGCAAACGTCTGGCCGTGGTCGGTAACAGCGTCGGCGGCAACATGGCAGCGGTGGTTGCGCTGATGGCCAAAGACAAGGGCACGCCGGCGATCAGGTTCCAGGCGCTGCTGTGGCCGGTGACTGACGCCAGCTTCGAGACGGCGTCCTACAACCAGTTTGCCGAGGGGCACTTCCTCACCAAAAACATGATGAAGTGGTTCTGGGACAACTACACCACCGACGCCAAACAGCGTAACGAGATCTATGCCTCGCCGCTGCGGGCGACGACTGCTCAACTCAAGGGCCTGCCACCCGCGCTGGTGCAGACGGCGAGCGCCGATGTCCTGCGCGATGAGGGTGAGGCCTATGCCCGCAATCTCGACGAAGCCGGGGTGCCGGTTACCTCGGTGCGTTACAACGGCATGATCCACGACTACGGTTTGCTCAATGTGGTGAGCCAGGTGCCTGCGGTGCGTTCGGCGATGCTTCAAGCGTCCGAAGAGCTCAAGCAACACCTGAAGAAATAACGCAGCACAACTGTGGAATCGTCGCACCGCCGCTCCCACAAGGGTTCATTGCTGGACCTGAAACTGCAGGCACAAAAAAGCCCGACTCAATGGTCGGGCTTTTCATTCCTGAAGCAGTGCTTATTTAGCACGGCCTTTGTAGGAACCGCCTTCGCGGGTATCGATCTCGATCATGTCGCCGATTTCGATGAAGTCAGCAACCGACAACTCGGTACCGTTCTTCAGTTTGGCAGGCTTCATCACCTTGCCGGAAGTGTCGCCGCGAGCGGAACCTTCGGTGTAGTCAACCTGACGCACGATAGTGGTCGGCAGTTCTACGGAAACCAGACGCTCTTCGAAGAAGATCGCTTCGCAAACATCGGTCATGCCTTCTTCAACGAAAGGCAGAACGGCTTCGATGTCTTCAGCGTTCAGTTCGTACATGGTGTAGTCGGTAGTGTCCATGAACGTGTAGGAGTCGCCGCTGATGAAGGACAGGGTCGCTTCTTTACGGTCGAGGATTACGTCGTCCAGTTTGTCGTCGGCGCTGTAAACGATCTCGGTCTTGTAACCGGTCAGCAGGTTTTTCAGCTTGGTCTTCATGATCGCGCTGTTACGACCCGACTTGGTGAATTCAGCTTTCTGAACCAGCCAAGGATCGTTTTCGAGACGGATAACCATCCCGGGTTTCAGTTCTTTACCAGTTTTCATTGCGAGTATCCGAATTTGGATGGGGTTTACAAAAATCTAGGCCGCGTATCATATCCAATTTAGGTAAAACTGTACCAGCGCTGCGGCAAGATCGGCCTGCAAAGCCTGTTCCAGACACCACGCTTCGGCGTGTTTTTGCAGTTCTGGCCAGTGTTTGCGGGTTAATTGCCAGTGCACGCTCATATTGTCACCCGCATTCCACGCTCGCCAAAGACCGCTGATCGCCTCGCGGGCAGGCTCGGACAAGCCTTTGGTGTACAGCGCGAGGAAGGCGTCGAGCTTGTCCAGATGGATGTCTTCGTCCTGCTGATAGATGTGCCAAAGCAGTGGCCGGCCAGCCCATTGGGCGCGGACAAAGGAATCCTCACCGCGCACGGCATTGAAATCGCAGCACCAGAGCAGGTGATCGTATTGATCCTGTCGGACGAACGGCAGCACTTGCACGGTCAATTCACCACGCACATGCACCGCGCCGGCCACCAGACCGTCCACCCCGAGCCAACGTTCGACATCCCCAAGAATCCGGCCTTCGGGCACCAGCAGATGAGTGGGCGTCGAGTCGGCAACCATTGCCTCGAGCCAGCTGGCCAGCCCTTTATTTTCGTAGGCAAACAGCGAGATCAACTGCGCACCTTGCGCAGGATCGATCCCCAAGCCTTGGAGGAATTCTCGCTGAGCCTCGGGGTTTTGCTGAAACTGCTGACGACGCTCAAGCAATCCGCTTTCACGCAACAAGCCACCGGTGCCCTTTTGAAACCCAGGGAAGAAGAAGAATTTTTGTACGCTCTTGTACTTCACCGACGGCAAGCCGTGGCAGCCGACGACCCAGTCCTCGGCACTCAGGTAGTCGAGATTCATCCACAGCGGCGGTTTTTCCCGCTCGGCCATGGCCTCCATGTAGGCACTCGGCAACTGGCAGGCGAACGCTGCAATCACCACGTCAGCGGCTTCAGTGGGCCGCCAGTCGGGCGTCCACTGACACACCTCGACGCCCTGCTGCCATTGCTGTGAGGCATTGATGTCGATGTCCGGGCACAAACGCTCGAAGGCCCGCAAATCATCGACCCACAAGCGCACCGCCACCGAATGTTCGGCCACCAGTTGTCGGGCCAGACGCCAGGTCACGCCGATGTCACCAAAGTTGTCGACCACGGCGCAAAAAATATCCCAGCGCCAGCAGTTTTTTACTTGAGGCATTTCAGGCATTCCAGGCTCCCGTTGGCAAAGGCGCCGATTGTCCTCATAAATTACCCCGTGCAGAAGAGCCGACGGCGATTAATCTTCATGCGACAATCGCCACTCGCCCGCGACCACCCGCCAGGAGGCAGCCATGCCCAACCGTCCCAATCCGCGCCGCCCGCTGCTGATCCAGCTCAGCGCCTTGCAACTGACGGGCAGCATTGCCCTGGGAATGTGGCTGGGGTTTATCGCGATCGCGCTGACATGCTGGCTCGCCTCTCGACTGTTGTTCAGCGAACAACTGGCGCCCGTGGCTGAAGCCGTGCAGCAACTGGCCAAACCACCGGTGGTGGCGCAACCGGTGCCGGACATTCCACCGCAGAGCCCGTTGTTCGAACAGTACGAAGAAAACCTGCGCAAGAACGAGCAGCAGCAACGTATGGATCAGGCTCGCAGCACCGGACGCAATCTGTCCAACCCGAAATGCCAGTTCTGGTTGCAGCAGGACCAGACTGCGCCGAGCGAAAAAAGCCGCGCCAACGTCCTGCAATTCTGCGATTGATCAAGAAGCTCTTTATGCACAAGCCGACCGTCCACCAACTGATTCTCGACAAGCTGCGGATCGACCTCGACATCGCCGAGCGTGCCGCACAGACCGCTTACGAAACCGCGACCCACGAAGAAAACATCGCTGAGAACAAGTACGACACACTGGGTCTGGAGGCGTCTTACCTGGCAGCCGGACAGGCCAAACGCGTGGAGGAAATCCGGCAGTCACTGACACTTTGCCAGAACCTGACGCTGCGCCCTTACGACGATCAGCGTGGTATCGAAGTCGGTGCCCTGCTCGGTCTGGAAGACGAAAAGGGTCGTGAGCAATGGTTGTTTCTGGCCCCCGATGCGGCGGGCTTGAAGGTCGACCTGGTAGGGCAATGGATTACCGTCATCACCCCCCGCTCACCGCTGGGTAAAAGCCTGCTGGGCAAGTTCGAAGGGGACGAGGTGGAGATTCTGGTGGCGGGTGCTCGGCAACAGTTTTCTGTCACCGAGGTGGTCTGACCCGGGAGATTAATGGACCGGCAGTTCGACGCCGTCGAACAGCTCTTCCAGTTCCTGCTTATTGTGGCACTGGATGGCCTTGGCCATGACTTCGCGGGTCAGGTGCGGGGCGAACTTCTCGATGAAGTCGCACATGAAGCCACGCAGGAACGTGCCGCGACGGAAACCGATTTTAGTAATGCTGGACTCGAACAAGTCGCTGGCATCAAGCATGACCAGGTCGCTATCGAGTTTGGCATCGACCGCCATTTTCGCCACGATACCCACGCCCAGACCCAGACGAACGTACGTCTTGATCACGTCGGCGTCGGCGGCGGTGAACACCACTTTCGGCGTCAGGCCGCGATGGCTGAACGCTTCGTCGAGCTTCGAGCGACCGGTGAAACCGAATACGTACGTCACGATCGGGTATTCGGCCAAGGCTTCGAGGGTCAACTTCGACAGCTTGGTCAGCGGGTGGCCCTGAGGCACGACCACGCAGCGGTTCCAGCGATAGCACGGCATCATCACCAGATCCCCGAACAGCTCCAGCGCTTCGGTGGCAATGGCGAAATCGACGGTGCCGTCAGCGGCCATTTCAGCGATCTGCATCGGCGAACCCTGGTGCATGTGCAGGGCAACGTCCGGGTATTGCTTGATGAAGTTGCTGATCACCGGGGGCAACGCATAACGCGCCTGGGTGTGCGTAGTGGCAATCGACAGGGTGCCTTTCTTCTCGTTGGAGAATTCCTGGGCGATCTGCTTGATGCTTTCAACCTTGCGCAGGATTTCGCCGGCGGTGGTGATAATGCGCTCGCCAGCCGGGGTGACGCGGGTCAGATGCTTGCCGCTGCGAGCGAATACCTCGACCCCCAATTCGTCTTCCAGCAGACGGATCTGCTTGCTGATGCCCGGTTGCGACGTGTAAAGGCTTTGGGCTGTAGCGGAAACGTTGAGGTCGTGGTGCGCCACTTCCCAGATGTAGCGCAGTTGTTGAAGCTTCATATGAATCCCTCAAAGCAGGTAGACGCCACGGGCATCAGCGACGGTATATAACTATATTAATGGTTTGAAGAATAAATCTAGAACTTTTTTATCAAACTGCCACTATTCGTGTTCTGGTGTCCTGCCCCGTGAATGCGAGGCAGGAACACTAACGATCCCCTTGCCGACGACGTTCCACCAGCGGCACCAGATAGACCGGTACCCGCGACAGTTGCAACACCCGCGCCGCAGTCCGCCCCAAAGGCGTTTCCGCGCCAGCACCATGGCTATGACTTCCTACGATCAACAAATCCACGGAGAGTTTCTGCGCCTGGTCGAGAATCACCTGGGACGGATCGCCCTGAAGCACCCGTACTGCTTTGATCCGCTCAAGGTCCTGCTCCCCTTCATCCCCCAACTCTTCACGAAAGCTATCGAGCACCCGATGCTCGATATTGGCGATCACCGTATTCAGGCCCTGACTGTGAAACTCGTTCAACGACTGCTCATCGAGGTAACTCTGAAGCACCGACTCGGCGAACAGCCCCATCGGTTCAACGGCATGCACTACGTAGAGATCGGCATTGAATGTGCGCGCCAGTGCCAAGGCATGCTGCATGACCAAAGGCGCGTACAAGCCGAGGTCAGTGGCGTACAGCATCGAATGAATCATATGACCTCCTCGAGTGCCGACATGGCGGAGATTGATTCAGCTTAGCAGTGCCTTGGCGAGTGCGGCGTTTCGCGTAACGCATTGAACCGTGGGCTTAAACCTTTTGCTCGTTGCTTATGCCGTGCGGCACGTGTCCGGTGGCGACCACCTCGCGGGCCAACTCGCAATGACCCGCCTGATCGTCGAAAAACACGTCGGCGGCAAAGGCTTCGAGAAACGCTGACTTGGTCAGGCCGCCGAGAAACAGCGACTCGTCCAAACGAATGTCCCATTCGCGCAAGGTACGGATCACTCGCTCATGGGCCGGCGCCGACCGCGCGGTCACCAGTGCGGTGCGGATCGGACAGGCGTCTTCCGGGAACTCCCGTTGCAGCAAATTCAGGGCGGCGAGGAAGCCTTTGAACGGCCCGCCGCGCAGGGGCTCGCGGGCAGCCTCACGCTCGCTGGCCTGAAACGCTTCCAGGCCGCCGGACTGATAGACGCGCTCCGATTCGTCGGAAAACAGCACCGCGTCACCATCGAAAGCAATGCGCAGTTCATCACTGGCCGCACGGCTGGCGCCACCCGACAGAATGGTCGCCGCGGCGAACCCGGCATCCAGCGCACTGCGCACGTCTTCGGCATGCGTCGAGAGAAACAGGTCACAGCCGAAGGCCTTGAGGTACGGATAAGGACTGCGCCCGCCGACAAACGCCGCGCGGGAAATCGCCAGGCCATAGTGGTGGATCGAATTGAAAACCCGCAGGCCGGTGTCGGCACTGTTGCGTGACACCAGGATCACCTCGACCCGGGCGCGGCCAAGGCTGGCGTTCAAGTTAAGGAGTTTCTGTACCAAGGGAAATGCATCACCGGGCTCGAGGATTTCGTCTTCGTGTTCGATCTGATATTGCCGATAGGCTTCGACGCCGCTCGACAGATAGACCTTGTGGCTTTCGCTCAGGTCGAACAGCGCACGCGAAGAAATCGCCAGCACCAGTTTGTCGTCGATAGTCTTTGCCATGCCCTTCCCCCTCAGGTTGATCGACTCAGGTGTTACGTCGATCGATAAAACTCAAACTGCGATACAAGGCTTCGATTCGCGGCAACTCGCACCCTGCAGCCTTGGCTGCCGCCAGTGGCCGGGCGTAAATGGCCTCCAGCTCAAGCGGTCGTTTGTGCAGAAAGTCGTGGTACATGCTCGGCCAATAGTCCGGCATTTTCTCGGTCATCATGAACAGATGATCGGCATAACCGGCCGGTACGTCGTGACCGCAGGCGATTGCTCCCTGAACCACTTCAGCCATCAGCGCCTTGATCAGTTCCCGACTGTCGGCATCGGCCATCAACGGCGTGGTGCTGGCCTCGTGCAGCACCGACAGACCGTTGTAAGGGATATTCCAGACCAGTTTTTGCCAGCGCGCCTGATGCAGGTTCGCCATGGCCTGGGAGTCGATGCCGGCGGCGCGGAACAGTCCGGTGCCCTCCTCGACAATCGCCATGCGCGCCTGCTGGTCGGTTGCTGGGCCGCTGTGATAGCCGACATTGACCGCGCCGAGCGCCTGATGAGTGATGACGCCTGGTCCGTCGCGATGGACGCAGATATAGCAGAGCCCACCGAGCACGTGCAGCGAATCGGGAAGCAACGCTCGCAGACTGTCTTCAACGTCCAGGCCATTTTGCATCAGCAGCACTTTGGCATTCGGTGCTGCGGCTTGAATGATTGTCGGTGCCAGTTGGGCGTTGTTGGTGGTTTTCGCGCCCACCAGCAACCAGTCACAGGGCGGCATGTCTTCGGCACTCGAATACGCCTGAACCGGATTCAATGTCAGCGCGCCGTGCACTGCACTGTTGAGCCGCAATCCGCACTCGGCCACCGCCGAAAACTCACTGCGTAACAGAAAATGCACATCGAAACCGGCACGCGCCAGCATCAATCCGTAGAAACCGCCAATCGCACCGGTGCCGATAATACCGATTGTCGGTTTGGTCACTGCCCCCATCATGGCAACTCCTCTGCAATTCGACTCAACGCCTGAGCCACGGCTGCATTGAGCTCCGTGCGGGTCAGGCGCGATTTTAATGCCCCGAAAAATTCGCCGTCGCGCACCACAAACAGCGCAGGCAAATAGAAAACCTGGTAACGCTCGACCACCCCGCCATTGTTCCCGGCATCGATCCAGCACAGCCGATCGACGTCCAGATCGAGTCGCGGCAATTGCTCACGGGCAAAACGGCAACTGGCGCAGCCGACGCTGGTGAAAATGACCAGCGACACACCGCTCATCGCCAGCAGCCGTTGGTCGGCGTCGAAATCAGTCAGTTCCGATTCGACCACTATACTGGGTGGAACAATGTCAGATGGCCGACACATGGAGTCCGTGTTCATGGGACGTTTTATTCCTCACCCTGACGATGTGCCCGTCGAATTAACGTTGCTCAAACCTGAGTGTATTTCACGGCAACAGCTGCACACTATCAGCCTCGGGGGCATGGCTTGCAATTATCACCGGGCGTGGCGCCACGGTACGGCGCTGGAAGTTCGCATGCCGACGTTGAACCCCGACATGCGTTTTCTGGGCTATGTAGCCTGGTGCCTGCGACGAAAACGCGGTTATCTGGTAGGCATCGCCTTCGTTGACGAACAGATGATGTTCAGTGCCCGGATGGGCGAGCAGGTGTGCCAGATCGAACGTTACTGCCGACTGCATGATGCGCATCACGATCTGCAGGAGATGCAGGCCCTGGCCCTCGAATGGGTCCAGGAACATGCCGAAGAGTTCTCTCACGACACGGTTCGCAAGGCATTTGCACAGGTCCTGCTGGATTAGCAGGAGCATTCTCAATTAGCTTTCCCCGCGAAAACTAATTGAGAATGCCCCTTAAACCGGTGTCTGCCCATTGTCGAGCCACGGTGTAACGCGCTAAGGTTCTGCTCCCCGACGCGCTTAATTTGCTGTGCTCCGCCGCGCGGGTTCGCTGGCGGCCGGCACCCGTGACCTGACGAGTAAACGATGGCTGATTTACCGATCAACGACCTAAACGTCGCTTCCAACGAGACGCTGATCACTCCCGATCAGCTCAAGCGTGATATCCCTCTGAGCGACGCTGCCCTGCGCACCGTCACCAAGGGCCGCGAAGTCATTCGCAACATTCTTGATGGCACCGACCACCGCCTGTTTGTTGTCATCGGGCCTTGCTCGATCCACGACATCAAGGCTGCCCACGAATACGCCGAGCGCCTGAAAGCGCTTGCGGCTGAAGTGTCCGATACCCTGTATCTGGTCATGCGCGTGTATTTCGAGAAGCCACGCACCACCGTCGGCTGGAAAGGTTTGATCAACGATCCGTACCTGGACGACTCCTTCAAGATTCAGGACGGTCTGCACATCGGTCGTCAATTGTTGCTGGACCTGGCCGAAATGGGCCTGCCGACCGCAACTGAAGCCCTCGACCCGATCTCCCCGCAGTACTTGCAGGACCTGATCAGCTGGTCGGCCATCGGTGCGCGCACCACAGAATCCCAAACCCACCGTGAAATGGCCTCCGGCCTGTCCTCGGCAGTCGGCTTCAAGAACGGCACCGACGGCGGCTTGACGGTCGCTATCAACGCCCTGCAATCGGTTTCCAGCCCTCACCGCTTCCTGGGTATCAACCAGGAAGGTGGCGTGTCGATCGTCACCACCAAGGGCAATGCCTACGGTCACGTGGTACTGCGCGGTGGCAACGGCAAGCCGAACTACGATTCGGTCAGCGTCGCACTCTGCGAGCAAGCGCTGAACAAAGCGAAGATCAAGCCGAACATCATGGTCGATTGCAGCCACGCCAACTCCAACAAGGACCCGGCCTTGCAACCGCTGGTGATGGAGAACGTCGCCAACCAGATTCTCGAAGGCAACCAGTCGATCATCGGCCTGATGGTCGAAAGTCACCTGAACTGGGGCTGCCAGGCGATCCCGAAAGACCTCGCCGACCTGCAATACGGCGTGTCGATCACCGATGCCTGCATCGACTGGACCGCCACCGAAAACACCTTGCGCAGCATGCACGCCAAGCTCAAGGATGTGCTGCCAAAACGCGATCGCAGCTGATCACTTTTCGCCGTACAAAAAAACGCCGGGCAATGACCCGGCGTTTTTTATGCGTTCGATTCTATGAAGCTTACTGGCTCAGCTTGGCTGCATGCCGCTGGTGGCGCTCCATGTAGCGCTCCACGTAGGAACACGATGGAATGACGGTGTAACCCATTTCCTCAGCGTACTCCAACGCCTTCTCGGTCAAGGCTGCCGCAATGCCGCGGCCACGCAGCGCGTTGGGCACGAAGGTGCGATAGATATCCAGGGTCTGTTTCCCCAGATCCATATAGGTCAGGTAGGCACGATGACCGTCCACATTGGTCTCGAACTGATGACCAGCCTGGTCATGGTGGATGGACAACGCCTCGCTCATCACTACTCCTCGCGGGTCTGGAATTCTGACCCCTACCTTACCGATGTTTTTCCGGCGAAGGAACATCTACGCCACCCCGTGCCTGAATGGACACCGAGAAGAACTGCACCCATCTCGCGCAACCGAGCACATATCAAATAGTAGGCACCATTGGCAGAAATGCTCAAGGTACGCTCGTCATCACGCTAAGTGCGGGGGGTACTGCTCCGGGTTACGCAGAGACGGCTCGACCAAGATCTCTGAAGATCGACAGCCTGAACATTGCCGGATGTTGAGACTTAAGACGAGCGCCCTTTGTTAAAGTCACCTCAACATGGAGAAAGATATGAGAGACGCCACGCAAAATCCGTACAAAAGTGTGGACGAATCCATCTAGACAGACTTTAGCCAAGATTCGGAAAAGAGCCGTGGCGCCGGAACTTTTCTTCGGCGGCTCGCTCAGCTCGGGCCTCCCAGCTGGGTATTTTTTAAACAATGCAGTTAAAAGTTGCTCGAAAAAGAATCAACGCCTACAATTTTTTTGGCTTCTTGCTTTACGTCAGTTTACTTACGACAAGTAATGGGTAGTATGTACGCCGGCTATTTCCTCACTCTGAGGAGACAGCTAACTTAATAGAAAGTCCTTGAAGGGGAACACGATGAACAACGTTCTGAAATTCTCTGCTCTGGCTCTGGCCGCAGTTCTGGCTACCGGTTGCAGCAGCGTATCGAAAGAAACCGAAGCACGTCTGACCGCTACTGAAGACGCAGCTGCTCGCTCCCAGGCTCGTGCAGACGAAGCTTACCGTAAAGCTGATGAAGCTCTGGCTGCTGCTCAAAAAGCACAACAGACTGCTGACGAAGCTAACGAGCGTGCACTGCGCATGCTGGACAAAGCTAGCCGCAAGTAATAGTCCTTCGGGATTGTTATCAAGCCGACCCATTTTTTGGGTCGGCTTTTTTATTGCCCGCTATTTCATACCGGCAATAAAAAACCCGCCGAGGCAGTCAGCATCGGCGGGTTCCTTTCATTGCATTACTGCAGCGGGTCGATCGGCGCAGTCGTCACCATCGGCGCCGAGGCATTCGGCACTCCGATTTCCACCGGCAAACCATCTTCGGCCGCAACCACGTCGCGGACCACATCCCAGTCCATGCGCAGGTTGTTGGTGATGTCCTCACGCTTGAGCATCGCGTTGATCACCGCGGTGTGTTTGTCGACCACAGAGGGATTGCCCTTGTCGTCCAGCGGCGTGTGTGCTTCCAGGTACACCTTGCCACCACTGACACCGAACTTGTACGGGTCGCTGATAATGCGCACCGACGTGCCTACCGGCACCATGCTCGCCATTTCCAGCACGTTGTTGTTGAACATGCGGAAGCAACCGTGGCTGGTGCGCATGCCGATGCCGAACTTCTTGTTCGAACCGTGGATCAGGTAGCCCGGCGTGCCTAACGTGAACTTGAACGGCCCCAGAGGGTTGTCCGGGCCGGCCGGCACCACGTTCGGCAACGGGTCGCCATCGGCGGCGTGCTCTGCCTTGATCGACGCTGGAGGGGTCCAGGTCGGGTTCGGCGTCTTGGCGATGATGCTGGTATGGGCAATCGGCGAACCCCAGCCTTCACGACCGATACCCAGCGGGAAGGTGTACACCACGTTCCGGCCTTTGGGGAAGTAATAGAGGCGGTACTCGGCCAGGTTGATGACGATGCCTTCACGCGGGCCAGGTGGCAGGATGAAACGCGTCGGCAGCACCACTTCGGTGCCAGCGCCCGGCAGCCATGGATCGACGCCTGGGTTGGCCGCGACCATTTCCGAATAGCCCAGATCGTAGGTGGTACCAAGGTCGGCGAAGGTATCTTCGTACTTGGCCTTGATCACCTGGACCTGACCGATGATGTCTTCACCGGGCGGTGGCAGGGGCAGCTCCAATGCTGCTACGGGACCCGCCACACAGAGGGCGGCGAGAGACAGGTAGCGGGTGACGGCAGGAAAGCGCGGCAACATCCGGAAAATCCTTCGCATGATCGACAAGGGTATAAAAACGGGATTGTACACCGGCATCTGGAAATTCGGGGAGTTGACCGATAGCAAGCAATCTATCGGATTCTAAAGCTCGAAACGCAGTTCCGGCCAGATCGGCGAGGTGCCGCGTTTTTGCGATTCCAGAATGGCCCGGCACAGCGAGCACAGACGCTGGTCCTGGAACACACGGCGATCGACGCTCGACCAGCGCGGTTGTGCTGGCAACAGGCTGCCGCACAAGGTCCGGTCCGCCGAGCCGCCCAACTCCAGCTGACGGGTCACCAGATGTACCCGCACTTCCTGGCAGGCAAACAGATCCAGCTGTTCGTCAGGCTCGATCAGTTGGTAGGCAAAAAGTGACCAGGCAGGACGCGGCATCGGGGGCTCCAAATCGGGGGCGCCACCTTAGCCGAAACACCGCCGCTAGAAAAGCGTCAAAGCAGCGGTTTCAGTGTAGGCCAGACATTTTCCAGCAACTTGCCCTGAGCCCCGACAGTCGGGTGCAGGCCGTCGGCTTGCATCAAGTCTGGATGACCGCCTACGCCGTCGAGAAAAAACGGCACCAGGGGGATCTTTTTCTCCTCGGCCAACGTGCTGTAGACCTTCGCGAAGGCCTCGGTATAACGAACGCCGTAGTTGGGTGGCAATTGCATGCCGAGTAGCAGCACCTTGGCGCCACTGGCGCGGGAGCTGTCGATCATTGCTGCAAGGTTTTGTTGCAATTGTGTTGGCAGCAATCCGCGCAGGCCATCGTTACCGCCCAACTCGAGGATTACCAACTCAGGCTTATGCTCTGCAAGCAGCGCGGGCAGGCGCGCCCGGCCTCCGGCACTGGTGTCGCCGCCAATGGACGCATTGACTACCTTATCGTCGAAACCTTCGCGCTTGAGCCGGTCCTCAAGCAGGGATACCCATCCCAACCGGGTATCCAGCCCGAAACCCGCGCTGATACTATCGCCAACGATCAGGACAGTACCCGCCGCTGCGCTCTGGGCCATGCACATCAAGGCCAGGCCAGCACTCAAAAACCACACACGCATCGGATTCTCCATGGGCGCAAGCATTCTCACCGCGAAGAACCTCAGCAAAGTGGTTCCCAGCGCGGAAGGTGAACTGACTATCCTGCACGAACTGAGCCTGAAACTGAACAAGGGCGACAGTCTGGCCATCGTCGGCGCCTCAGGTTCGGGCAAATCCACCCTTTTGGGCCTGCTCGCCGGTCTCGATCTGCCGAGCAGCGGTGAAGTCACGCTCGCGGGTCAAGCCCTGAGCAATCTCGATGAAGACCAACGGGCGCGCATCCGCGCCGAGCACGTGGGTTTTGTCTTTCAATCATTCCAGTTGCTGGACAGCCTCAACGCTCTCGAAAACGTGATGCTGCCGCTGGAACTCGATGGGCGCAAGGACGCCCGTGCGCGCGCCACCGAACTGCTGCAACGCGTCGGACTGGGCCAACGCCTGACCCATTCGCCCCGCCAGCTCTCCGGCGGGGAACAACAGCGCGTGGCGATTGCCCGAGCCTTTGCCGCCGAGCCAGATGTGCTGTTTGCCGACGAACCCACCGGCAACCTCGACAGCCATACCGGCGAGCGCATCAGCGATCTGCTGTTCGAGCTCAATCAGGAACGTGGCACAACCCTGGTGCTGGTGACCCACGATGAACGCCTGGCACATCGCTGCCGACGCCTGATCCGCCTTGACGCCGGCCTGCTCGTCCCGCCCCTGGAGGTTTAATGGCACGCCTGCCGCTGTTGCGCCTGTTCAGTCTTGCCATCCGCCAACTGCTGCGCGATGCCCGCGCCGGTGAGTTGCGCGTGTTGTTCTTTGCCTTGCTGGTGGCTGTGGCGGCGAGTACCGCCATCGGCTACTTCGGCGCCCGTCTGAACGGCGCCATGATGCTGCGTGCCACCGAGTTTCTCGGTGCCGACTTGCTGCTTGAAGGCAGCTCTCCCGCACGACCCGAACAGATAAAAAGCGGCACGGAGCTGGGCCTCGAACACGCTCAAGTGGTGGAATTTTCCAGCGTCATCGCCACTGACAATGGTATTCAGCTGTCCAGCATCAAGGCGGCCGACGACGTCTATCCACTGCGCGGCGAACTGAAAAGCGCCCCAGAGCCCTTCGCCCCGGAAGAACCCGGTGGCGGACCGAAACCCGGTGAGGCCTGGGTCGAAGCGCGACTGTTGACTGCGCTGGACCTGAAGATCGGAGACAGCATCGACGTCGGCATGCGCACTCTCAAACTGGCGCGAGTGCTGACCTATGAGCCGGACCGCGCCGGTAATTTCTACAGCCTGACGCCACGAGTACTGATCAACCTCAACGACCTCGCCGCGACCGGCGTGGTGCAACCCGGCAGCCGGGTCAGTTACCGCGAACTCTGGCGCGGTAAAGCCGAGGCGCTGGAAACCTATCGTCAATTGATCAAACCCGGCCTGGCCGCCAACCAGCGTTTGCAGGATGCCCGCGATGGTAACCGACAGATCGGCGGCGCCTTGGGCAAGGCCGAGCGCTACTTGAACATGGCCAGCCTGGTGGCGGTTCTGCTGTCCGGTGTGGCGGTGGCGTTGTCGGCGACACGCTTCGCTACCCGCCGATTCGATGCCAGTGCATTGCTGCGTTGCCTGGGTTTGTCCCGACGGGAAACCATGGTGCTGTTCAGTTTGCAACTGACGGTACTAGGGCTACTCGCCAGTTTCTGCGGCGCCCTCATCGGCTGGTTCGCGCAGTTGGGACTGTTCGCGCTGCTGCATGATTTATTACCGACCGACGTTCCACCGGGCGGTCTGTTTCCCGCTATTGCCGGGATTGGCACCGGATTGGTCGCGCTGGCAGGGTTTGCCTTGCCACCACTGGCGGCACTGGGTCGGGTTCCGCCATTGCGGGTGTTGCGTCGGGACATGTTGCCGATCCCTTCCAGCACCTGGATGGTGTACGGCGCGGCATTGGGCGCTCTTGGGCTGATCATGTGGCGTCTGAGCCTGGATCTGCTGCTGACGTTCGCCCTGCTTGGTGGTGGCGTGATCGCAGCGCTGATCCTTGGCGGCTTGTTGTTGCTGCTCCTGAAGAGTCTGCGCCGCATGCTGGCGCGCGCCTCTTTGCCGTGGCGCCTCGGGCTGGGCCAATTGCTGCGTCATCCACTGGCGGCCGCGGGGCAATCCCTGGCCTTCGGCTTGATTCTGCTGTCGATGGCGTTGATTGCATTGCTGCGTGGCGAGTTGCTGGACACCTGGCAGAACCAGCTACCGAAAAACGCGCCCAATTATTTCGCGCTGAACATCCTGCCGGCGGACAAACAGGCGTTTACCGATCGCCTGATCGAACTGTCGGCACAATCGGCGCCGCTCTATCCGGTGGTACCTGGACGGCTGATCAGCGTCAACGGTGAGCCGGTTCAGGAAATCGTCAGCAAGGACTCGGCCGGCGACCGAGCGATCCAGCGCGACCTGAGCCTGACATGGGCAGCGGATTTGCCGACGGGCAACAAACTCACTGCGGGTAACTGGTGGGCCGAACAGACCCCGGACGACATTCCCGGCGTATCGGTGGAAGGCAAAGTCGCCGAAAGCCTGAAGCTCAAGCTCGGCGATCACATGGTGTTTACCGTGGGTGGCGTCAATCGCGAAGCAAAGGTCACCAGCCTGCGGGAGGTCAACTGGGACAACTTCCAGCCTAACTTCTTCATGATCTTCCAGCCCGGCACACTGAAGGATCTGCCGGCGACCTACCTGACCAGTTTCTATCTGGCGGCCGGTCATGATCAGCAGATCGTGGATCTGTCCCGGGCGTTTCCCGCGGTAACCATCTTGCAAGTCGAAGCCTTGCTCGAACAGCTGCGCAGCATCCTCGCCCAAGTAACTCTGGCGGTGGAATACGTGCTGTTGTTCGTGTTGGCGGCAGGGATGGCGGTGTTGTTTTCAGGCTTGCAGGCGACGCTCGATGAACGCATTCGCCAAGGCGCCTTGTTGCGAGCGCTAGGGGCCGAGCGCCAACTGTTGGTCAAGGCCCGGCGGATTGAATTCGGTTTGCTTGGAGCGGTCAGCGGGTTGTTGGCAGCGCTGGGTTCGGAACTGGTAAGCATGGTGCTCTACCGCTACGCCTTCGACCTGCCGTGGCACCCCCATCCGTGGTTATTGGTGCTGCCACTGATCGGTGCGGTGCTGATCGGGGGAGCCGGTGTGTTTGGTACGCGCCGTGCGCTGAACGCCAGCCCCCTGACAGTCTTGCGCGAGGGTTGATAGACTCAAGCTCTCTCTATCACAAGAAGTTGCCATGAGCCGTTATCGCCCTCCCCGCCCCGCTGGCACCGCGCTGATCACCCCCGAAGGTGAAGCGCGGATGCGGGCCGAGTTTCATGAGCTCTGGCATGTTCGGCGGCCGCAGGTGACACAGTCAGTCAGCGAGGCCGCGGCACAGGGCGATCGCTCGGAAAACGCCGAATACACCTACGGCAAAAAGATGCTGCGCGAGATCGACAGTCGAGTGCGCTTTCTCACCAAACGGCTGGAAGCGCTCAAAGTCGTCAGCGAAAAACCGAGCGATCCGAACAAGGTTTATTTTGGCGCCTGGGTCACAATCGAAGACGAGGACGGCAAAGAGTCGCGCTACCGTATCGTCGGGCCGGATGAACTGGATTTGAAACTGGGCCTGATCAGCATCGATTCGCCGCTGGCCCGCGCCCTGATCGGCAAGGCGCTGGACGCCGAGGTTCGGGTTCAGACACCGACCGGTGAACAGTGCGTCTATATCGTGGCTATCGATTATCTTTGAGCCGCAGCACTCTGAACCTCAACGGCGGGTAATCAGCCCCTGTCGGGCAACGCGAGTCAGTTGCTTGATCACTTCGGGTGCGCCCTCGAGGCTGGGCGATTGAATCACCGCCAGATCGAAACTGTCGCTGGCAAATCGAGCCAGCGATTCACCCTCTTCGACAAACTGGATCAGGAAGGCCGCAGGCCCACCGGTGCGACGCGGCCAGCCATCGAGATAACGCAAGAGTGTCGGCTGATGTTTGCCGCCAAGCAGGATTTTTGGATTGCGCTGGGTGAGGTGTGCCGTGATCGGCGCGGGGCGTATAACAGGGCTTAGTGCATTCATTGTGTCGTGTCTCTGCCTCAAAAGTCTGCATGGCAGGTGAGAGGCAACACCGAACCAGCGCTTTAGCGGTATTTCGAAGCCTGTTTCAAGCTTCTATCGGCAACTGAATGAGTCACCTGGCGCCCCGCAAGTAGCTGTTTAAATCGGCGCATGGGCAGCATCCTAGAGAAGCTGACCGGACAGTGTCAAGAATGACGAGCAACAAAAAGGCCCGCGCAATGCGGGCCTTTTCATTGAGCCAGAGCGGTCAGCCGGCGATAGCGCGGTCAGCCGAGAGCTTGCCGGCGCCTTCGATCAGCACCGCGATGCTGCCGCCGAGTAGCGCCAGGGCAAATTCATAACCGTTGTTGGCCATGAACAGACCGTTAGGAAGGTGCACCGAGAAGATTGCCACCAGCGAGAGAAAGGTCAGGCCGAAGGCCGCTGGGCGAACCAGCAAGCCAATGATCAATGCCAGGCCGGCGAAGAACTCGGTACCACCGGCCAGCGTCGCCATCAGATAGCCCGGCGCCAGGCCGATGCTTTCCATGTATTGCGCGGTGCCCGCGAGACCGTAACCACCGAACGCCCCAAAGAGTTTCTGCGAGCCGTGGGCAGCGAAGATGATGCCGACGAAAATCCGCAAGACAGTCAGGCCGTAGCCGGCGCGGGTAAACATTACCTTGTTGATCAGTGTGCTCATGCTGTGTCATCCGTTGTCAGTGTGTGTTGGTTGGCCGCTATATTAATCAGTAAATCACATGTTAAAAGCGCAATTAATCCGCCATAACAATCAGTTTATTCGATTATTTGCGTGAGGCAACTTTCTGCCCCTGGGGCTCCAACGACTCCCGCTCCCGATCGAACGCCAGGTAATACTTGTTCACGCTATTAACATAGCTGACGGCGCCCATTCCCACCTGTTCCATGGCGATGCGTTCAACCTGGAAGAACCACTGATTGGGATTCAAACCACGCCGACGAGCCTCGGCACGCATGCCCTGAACCCGTTCCGGCCCCATGTTGTAGGCCGCGAGCACGAACGCCATGCGCTCGCGCTCGTTGAGTTTGGGGCTGGCAAAGAACTTGCGACGAATCATCGCCAGGTACTTCGCACCGGCCTGCACATTGGCATCGAGATTCTGAATGTTGTCGACCCCCACCCGTTGGGCGGCGGACGGGGTGATCTGCATCAGGCCGGTAGGGCCGCTGCCGCTGCGGGCATTGGGTTGCAGGGCCGATTCCTTGAACGCCAGGGCCGCCAGATTCAACCAATCCATGCCTTGGGCTTCGGCGTGTTTTTGCAGCACCGGTCGAAGCTTCTCGAGGCGCTGTCGATCAGCTTTGGCCAATGGATAGTGCACTTGATACAGACGTCGATAGATCCGCAGGAACGCGGCATCCTGATCCGATGGTTTTTTGTAACCGGTCAGGAAGCGATCAATGCTCGCGCGCAACATTGAGGCGTCACGGCGCACGAACCAGAACTCTTCGCCCGGCTCACTGATGAGTACCTGCCGATCGAAGCGCAACTTGGGCAGGATCTTGCCCCAGCGTTCGGCAATGGGTTGCTCGACGATCGTCAGGTGAAAGATTCCCCCCTGAACCATCTCCAGTACATCCTCGACCGCCAGACTGGGATCGACCCACTCGATGGTCACCGGTGGCAGTTTGAGCAACGCGAGCTTTTGATTGATCTGGCTGACCGCGTCCCCGGCGGCACTGCCGGTGGGCAACGCCAGGGTTTTGCTAGAGAGTTGTTCGAGACGGGTGTAACGTCGCTCGCCTTTGATCCCGACCAATATCAACGGGATGTTGCTGGCAATCGGTTCACTGGTGCTGACCGCGTGGCCTGGTTGCAGGTCCAGCAGCTCCCCCGGCGCGACCAGATCACCCTCGCCGCGCTGCAAAGCACCGATCAGTTGATCCTTGCCCTTGGGAATGATCTTGAGGGTAATTTCCTGACCGTCACGGGCGTGACCGTTGAGGTATTGCTCGAAGGCTCGCAAGCGGTGGTATTCAATACCGATGGCCTGGCCCTGGACTTCGCCGGAGCTGTTGCGGCTCTGGTTGACCAGCACCCGCAACACCCGACTGCTGCGAATTTCCGCCAAGTCGCGGACTTTCGCCGCAGGCACGGCTTGCAGCGGCCCGGCCAGACGCGCAACTGCCGACATCGGCAGCAGCAACGAACAACACAGCAGTAGCAACACCGAGGGACGTGTCATCCACTCTCCAGAAAGAATACTGGGCCGATTTCAAGAATTTTCATGAAATCGAACGACAGAAACAGAGCGCCGTGAGCGCTGGCAAAGTGCGAAAGACTGGCGCAGTGATGGCACCACGGCCACCCTGACCTGTCTCGCGGCATCAAGAGACAGCTTTAACTCATTGTAGTTCTTGGCTTTTCTTATAAATCTACAGCTCTGATATGCTTTCCGGCCTTTGGTCCGAGGTAGCACCATGCAACTCATCGATATCGGCGTCAACCTGACCAACCCCAGTTTTGCCGACAAACACCAGGCTGTACTCGACCGCGCCTACGCGGCCGGGGTCTGCCAATTGGTGCTCACCGGCACCAGTGTCGAGGGCAGCGAGCAAGCGCTGGAACTGTGCCGGCAACTGGACGAAACGGCTCAACGGCTGTTCGCCACCGCCGGCATTCATCCCCACAGCGCCAGCGACTGGAACGCCGACAGCGCCCAGCGCCTGCGCAGTTTGCTCAAGGAGCCAAACGTTGTGGCGGTCGGTGAATGCGGGCTGGATTTCAATCGTGATTTCTCGCCGCGCCCGCAGCAGGAAAAAGTCCTGGAAAAGCACTTGGAGTTGGCGGTCGAGCTGCAACTGCCGGTGTTCCTCCACGAACGCGACGCCAGCCAGCGCTTGCTGGAAATCCTTCGCGATTATCGTGATCAGTTGCCGGCCGCCGTGGTGCACTGCTTCACGGGCGAAAAGAAAGCGTTGTTCAGTTATCTCGATCTGGATTTGCACATCGGGATCACCGGCTGGATCTGCGACGAGCGCCGGGGCACGCACCTGCATCCGTTAGTGAAAGAGATCAAGCGGGGACGGTTGATGCTGGAGAGCGATGCACCGTATCTGTTGCCGCGCAGCCTGCGACCCAAGCCGAAAAATGGTCGCAACGAACCGGCGTATCTGACCGAAGTGTTGCGGGAAGTGGCGTTGCATCGCGGGGAGAGCGAAGAAGAGCTGGCGGCTCACAGCACGGCGTGTGCGCGAGCATTCTACGGGTTGCCTGCTGTTGACTGATGCAGCCTCAACGCTATCGCGAGCCTGATCAGGCCCGCGATACAAGCGTCGCGGTCTTGTCTTAGTGACTGCTACGCAACATTTCTTTAGGCACGTACTTGCCGATCTCGAACTTGCCGATCGCCGCGCGGTGCACTTCGTCCGGGCCGTCGGCCAGGCGCAGGGTGCGTTGCATCGCATACATGTAGGCCAGCGGGAAATCGTTGGACACCCCTGCCCCACCATGGATCTGGATCGCCCGGTCGATCACCCGCAAGGCCACGTTCGGTGCGACAACCTTGATCTGAGCGATTTCGCTTTTCGCAACCTTATTGCCGACGGTGTCCATCATGTACGCCGCTTTTAATGTCAGCAGACGTGCCATGTCGATTTCCATCCGCGAGTCGGCGATTTTGTCGATGTTGCCGCCCAGACGTGCCAAAGGTTTACCGAACGCAGTACGGGTTACCGCCCGTTTGCACATAAGTTCCAATGCACGTTCGGCCATGCCGATTGAACGCATGCAGTGGTGAATCCGTCCCGGGCCAAGGCGACCCTGAGCAATTTCGAAGCCGCGTCCTTCGCCCAACAGGACATTTTCGTACGGCACACGGACGTTTTCGAACAGCACTTCGGCGTGGCCGTGAGGTGCGTCGTCGTAACCGAACACGGGCAGCGGACGAACGATCTTCACGCCCGGGGCATCCACCGGCACCAGAATCATCGAGTGCTGCGCATGACGCGGCGCGTCAGGATCGCTCAGGCCCATGAAGATCAGAATCTTGCAGCGTGGATCGCAGGCACCTGAAGTCCACCATTTCTTGCCGTTGATCACCCACTCGTCGCCATCACGCACGGCGCGGGCGGCCATGTTGGTGGCATCGGACGAGGCCACATCCGGTTCAGTCATAGCGAACGCCGAGCGGATCTCGCCACGCAGCAAAGGTTCGAGCCAGCGCTGCTTCTGCTCTTCGTTGGCATAACGCACCAGCACTTCCATGTTGCCGGTGTCTGGCGCGGAGCAGTTGAACGGCTCGGGGCCCAGCAGCGAACGGCCCATGATTTCGGCCAGCGGCGCGTACTCAAGGTTGGTCAGGCCGGCGCCGAGTTCGGACTCAGGCAGAAACAAATTCCACAAACCTTCAGCCTTGGCCTTGAGTTTGAGCTCCTCCATGATTGCCGTCGGCTGCCAGCGATCGCCCTCGGCGACCTGGCGCTCGAACACCGCTTCAGCGGGATAAACGTAGGTATCCATGAACGCGGTCACGCGCTCACGCAGTTCTTGCACCTTGGGCGAATAAGCGAAATCCATGGGCAGCTCTACCTTTTGACTGAGGGTTTTGATGAGTTGTTCAGGTCATGCAATCGATGCTAGAACAGCTACGAAAATTTACCTAGCCTATTCTCGGCGTGTATTAACATTCATCACCGATATATGATCGGCTGATCGAGAGCCCAACAATAAGAGTGCAGCGCAATGAATCTGAGCAAGGTCGACCTCAACCTTTTCATCGTCTTCGACGCGATCTACACCGAAGCCAACCTCACCCGCGCCGGGCAGATTGTCGGCATTACTCAACCGGCGGTCTCGAACGCCCTGGCCCGTCTGCGCGAGACCTTCAATGACCCGTTGTTCGTGCGCACCGCTCAGGGCATGGTCCCGACGCCCATGGCGCAGAACATTATCGGGCCGGTGCGCAACGCCCTCTCCCTGCTGCGGGTGTCGGTGCAGGAAAGCCGTATTTTCAACCCGTTGCAGGCGGTCAAGACCTACCGCATCAGCATGACCGACCTCACTGAAGCGGTAATCCTGCCGCCGCTGTTCCAGCGCCTGCGTCGCCTGGCACCGACGGTGATCATCGAAAGCTTCCTGTCCAAGCGCCGCGAGACCACCAAGGAACTGGCGGCCGGGCGACTTGATTTCGCGGTCGACGCGCCGCTCAATACAGACCCGCAAGTGCGCCACGTCAAGTTGATGGAAGACCGTTACGTGTGCGCCATGCGCAAGGGCCATCCGCTGGCAGGCAAAGAAAAGTTCACCCTCGACGATTACCTGTCGCTGACCCATATCCATATCTCCAGCCGCCGCAGCGGTCTGGGCCATGTCGACCTGGCCTTGGGCAAAATGGGCATCCAGCGCAAGATCGCCCTGCGATCCCAGCATTACTTGATGGCATCCCAGGTGTTGCAGCAGACCGACATGGTGATGACCGTCCCGGAACGCTTTGCCCGTCGCCATGATTTGTACTCGGTGAACCTGCCGGTCAACGATGTGCCGCCGGTAGAAACCCACCTCTATTGGCACGAAAGCACCGACCAGGACCCGGCCAACCGCTGGATGCGCGAGCAGATGATCGAGTTGTGCCAGCAGGTGACGGCACATGAGAAGAAGCTCGATAAGGTGTAGGACTTTGGACCGAGGTGCTCCCATCGCGAGCAGGCTCACTCCCACATTTACCCGGTTCTTTCAGAAAGAATACGGTCGAATGTAGGAGCGAGCCTGCTCACGATGGGGCCGGCACTGACAGCAAAAACCCACGCCCCTTGACGTAAACGTCAACCTGCCATTAGCTTAGCGCCATGACCTTTTTCGAGCGCTTCCATGAGCAGCCAGACCTATAGCATTTCCGACCTCGCCCGCGAGCTCGACATCACCACCCGGGCCATTCGCTTTTATGAAGAGCAAGGCCTGCTCAGCCCCGAGCGGCGCGGTCAGGAGCGTATCTACTCGCCCCGTGACAAGGTCAGCCTGAAGCTGATCCTGCGGGGCAAGCGCATTGGTTTCTCCCTGGCCGAATGCCGCGAGCTGATCGAACTCTATGACCCCACCGGTGGCAATCAGAAACAGCTGCAAACCATGCTGACCAAAATCGCTGAACGCCGCGAACAGCTGGAGCAGCAGATGCTCGACATCGAACAGATGAAGCTGGAGCTGGACACCGCGCAGGAGCGTTGCACCCAGGCGCTGGAACAGACCATCAAAAACCAGGAACTCATCCAATAACCAAACGTAATGATCGTTCCCACGCTCCGCGTGGGAATGCAGCCCGTGACGCTCAGCGTCACACATCCAGAGCGTCCATTGCGGCATTCCCACGCAGAGCGTGGGAACGATCCCTAACTGAACAGGTGAATTGCTTATGTCCCTACCCACTCACGTTCGCCTGGTCGAAGTCGGCCCACGCGACGGTCTGCAAAACGAAGCCCAACCCATCAGCGTCAAGGACAAGGTGCAACTGGTCGACGCGCTGACCGCCGCCGGGCTCGGCTATATAGAAGTCGGCAGTTTCGTGTCGCCCAAATGGGTGCCGCAAATGGCCGGTTCCGCCGACGTCTTCGCGCAGATCCAGCGCAAGCCTGGGGTGACGTATGGTGCACTCGCCCCCAACCTGCGCGGGTTTGAAGATGCCATCGCAGCCGGGGTCAAGGAAGTCGCGGTCTTCGCTGCCGCGTCGGAATCGTTTTCCCAGCGCAACATCAATTGCTCGATCAGCGAAAGTCTGGAGCGTTTCGTGCCGATCATGGACGCCGCCAGGCAACACGGTGTCAGCGTGCGTGGTTACGTGTCCTGTGTGCTGGGCTGCCCTTACGAAGGTGACGTCGCGCCCGAGCAAGTCGCGCGGGTCGCTCGCGAGCTCTACGCGATGGGCTGCTATGAAGTGTCCCTTGGCGACACCATCGGCACCGGCACCGCTGGCGCGACCCGCAAGATGTTCGACGTGGTGTCGGCCGATGTACCCCGTGAAAAACTCGCCGGGCACTTCCACGACACCTATGGCCAGGCCATGGCCAACATTTATGCCAGCCTGCTGGAAGGCATCTCGGTGTTCGACAGCTCCATCGCCGGCCTCGGCGGCTGCCCCTACGCCAAGGGCGCCAGCGGTAACGTCGCGACCGAAGATGTGGTTTACCTGCTCAACGGCCTGGGTATCGAAACCGGTATCGACCTGGACGCGTTGATTCTGGCCGGTCAGCAGATTTGCACGGTGCTGGGGCGAGCGACCGGTTCGCGCGTGGCCAAGGCTCGTAGCGCACAGTGAGTGGGCGGATGTGTCCGGGTGTTACCGCTGCGTCTGAAACGTGGGGGGCAAGCGAGTAACACGGAAACAAATCGTTGGGTTTTGCCAGAACGAAAAATCCTATAAATTCACAACTCATTGTTTTTAAAGGACTTTTAAAAGTTGGCACGGCTTCTGCTATCTCTATGGCATAACAAGAACAAAAAAAGCGGCAAACCTAATAAAAATAAGACGTAACGACTCTGACATAACAAAAACAACACGGCAGAGACGCAGCTAACAGATTTTTTTGGAGAGGATGTGCTTTTCAGGGTGCTTTTCGGAGTAACCCGCAACCGGGCAGAGAACAATAAAACTACCTTCAGGTAGCTCCCGAACTGGTTGGATCGCTTGGCGAAAAAGTAGATCAGCGCTCAAAAAAATACGTTTGCTCTTGATCCCGGATGGGGATCGACAAAAACAGCGGTAAAGGGTCACGGTTTCCAAAAACAACAACAGACCGCCCCTCAATAATAAAAAAAGAGCACGTAACGACAAAATTAAAGGGGAGCTTCGGCTCCCCTTTGTGCTTTCTGGTGTTTGCCATTTCCGCTGCCCCCCCCCCTGTGGGAGCGAGCCTGCTCGCGATAGCGGTGGTTCAGTCGACATCTATATTGGATGTGCTGCCGTCATCGCGGGCAGGCTCGCTCCCACAAGGAATGGTGGTCAGGCGTGATTACCGCGCAATTCCTCAATACTGATTTCCCGCATCCGAAACTTCTGGATCTTCCCGGTCACCGTCATCGGAAACTCATCGACGAATTTAAAGTAACGCGGTGTCTTGAAGTGCGCGATGCGTTCCTTGCACCACGCTTGCAGCTCCTGCTCGGTAGCACTGTGGCCCGGATGGAATTTGATCCAGGCGACAATCTCTTCGCCATACCGCGAGCACGGAATCCCGATCACTTGCACATCTGCCACCGCCGGGTGGGTAAAGAAGAATTCTTCCAGCTCCCGCGGGTAAATATTCTCACCGCCGCGGATGATCATGTCCTTGTTGCGTCCGGCAATGCATACGTAGCCTTCGTCATTCATGCTCGCCAGATCACCGGTGTGCATCCAGCCGGCCTGATCGATGGCCTCGGCGGTGCCTTGCGGATTGTTCCAGTAACCGAGCATCACGCTGTAGCCGCGGGTGCACAGCTCACCGATAGTGCCGCGCGGCACCAGGTTGCCCGCTTCGTCGATGATCTTGCTTTCCAATTGCGGCTGGGTGCGGCCGACGGTGGTAACACGCAATTCCAGTTCGTCTGACGGACCAGTCTGCAATGACACCGGACTTGTTTCCGTCATGCCGTAGGCAATCTGCACTTCGCTCATGTGCATTTCGCTGATGACCCGGCGCATCACTTCGATCGGACAGGTCGCCCCGGCCATGATCCCGGTGCGCAGGCTCGACAGATCGAATTCAGCACGCTTGGGCTGATCGAGCATGGCGATGAACATGGTCGGTACGCCGTAAAGCGCGGTGGCCTTTTCTTCGGCGACGGTGGTCAGGGTCAGCAATGGATCGAACGCATCGTTGGGGTAAATCATGGTGCTGCCGTGGGTCATGCAACCGAGGTTGCCCATGACCATGCCGAAGCAGTGATACAGCGGCACGGGGATGACCAGACGATCACTCGCGGTCAGGCCGAGGCTTTCGCCGACCATGTAACCGTTATTGAGAATGTTGTAGTGACTGAGGGTCGCGCCCTTGGGGAAGCCGGTGGTGCCGGAGGTGTACTGGATGTTTACCGCCTGGTCGAAATGCAGGCTGTTTTGACGTTCGCTCAACTGCTGTGCCGACACGCTCCCCGCAAGATCGGTCAATTGCGACCACGGCAGGAAACCCGATGGCGGCTGAGCATCAAGGCTGATGACACCGCGCAGCTCCGGCAGGCGTTCGCTCTGCAATTTTCCGATGGATTGCTCAGCCAGCTCGGGAACGAGGCCCTGCAGCATCCCGTGATAGTCGGAGGTCTTGAAGGCACCGGCGCAAACCAGCCATTGGCAACCGGATTGCTTCAATACGTACTCGAGTTCGGAGCTGCGGTAGGCCGGGTTGATGTTGACCAGAATCACGCCGATTTTCGCGCTGGCAAACTGGCTGATACACCATTGCGCGCAGTTCGGTGCCCAGATACCCAGACGATCACCGGCCTGCAAGCCCAGCGCCAACAGCGCTTTGGCATGCAGATCCACGGCTTCGGCCAGTTGCTGCCAGGTGTAGCGCAACTGTTGATGGCGCACGACCAGCGCCTCGCCGGTCGGGTATTGCGCGACGGTGTTATCGAACGCCTGGCCGATGGTCATCGCCAGCAAGGCTTTGTCCTGGGAACCACGGGTGTAACTACGCTGCGGGCTTGCACTGGGTTGATCCATGACGACCCCTATTGTCTTTATTAGTGGGTGTTACAGCGACCCCCAGAGGGAGCGACCTGTGGCGAGGGGATTGAGCGAAACGTCGCACCGCCCCGTTCGGCTGCGAAGCAGTCGCAAACCCGGTGAATACGGCTTCTCTGACACACCGTAATCACCGATTTGGGGCCGCTTCGCGACCCAACGGGGATAAATCCCCTCGCCACAGGTGCTCCCACAGAGGTTGTTCGCCTTCTATGAACTGGCTCTACTCTCGCTCAAGTTGACGTTAACGTAAAGGGTGATTGACAGCCATTCGTCACAGGCTTACGTTAACGTAAAGGTGAGAACCAAATCACGGCCCTCCCGACCCTACAAAAAAGCCAAAAGGTGACCCATGAGCTACCCATCCCTGAACTTTGCCCTCGGTGAAACCATCGACATGCTGCGCGATCAGGTTCAGTCCTTCGTCGCCAAAGAAATCGCGCCGCGCGCCGCTCAGATAGACATCGACAACCTGTTCCCTGCCGACCTGTGGCGTAAATTCGGCGACATGGGTCTGCTGGGTATCACTGTGCCGGAAGAATACGGCGGTGCGGGCCTGGGTTACCTGGCGCACGTCGTCGCTATGGAAGAAATCAGCCGCGGTTCGGCCTCGGTCGCCCTGTCCTACGGCGCGCACTCCAACCTCTGCGTCAACCAGATCAACCGCAACGGCAATCACGAACAGAAAAGCAAATACCTGCCGAAGCTGATCAGCGGCGAACACATCGGCGCCCTGGCCATGAGCGAACCGAATGCCGGTTCCGACGTGGTATCGATGAAACTACGCGCCGATAAACGCGGCGACCACTACGTCCTCAATGGCAGCAAGACCTGGATCACCAACGGCCCGGACGCCAACACCTATGTGATCTACGCCAAGACCGACCTGGAAAAAGGCCCGCATGGCATCACCGCGTTCATCGTAGAACGTGATTCCAAAGGCTTCAGCCGCAGCAACAAATTCGACAAGCTCGGCATGCGCGGTTCCAACACCTGCGAGCTGTTCTTCGACGACGTCGAAGTGCCGGAAGAAAACATCCTCGGCGTGCTCAATGGCGGCGTGAAGGTGCTGATGAGCGGTCTCGATTACGAACGCGTTGTGCTGTCCGGCGGCCCGACCGGGATCATGCAGGCCTGCATGGACTTGATCGTGCCGTACATCCACGACCGCAAGCAGTTCGGCCAAAGCATCGGCGAATTCCAGCTGATCCAGGGCAAGGTCGCCGACATGTACACCCAACTCAACGCCAGCCGCGCCTACCTCTATGCAGTAGCGCAAGCGTGCGAACGCGGCGAAACCGCCCGCAAGGACGCCGCCGGAGTCATCCTCTACAGCGCCGAATGCGCAACCCGAATGGCCCTCGACGCGATCCAGATTCTCGGTGGCAATGGCTACATCAACGAATTCCCGGCCGGTCGTCTGCTGCGTGACGCCAAGCTGTACGAAATCGGTGCCGGCACCAGTGAGATCCGTCGCATGCTGATCGGTCGCGAACTGTTCAACGAAACCCGCTAAACGGAGCTGTCCATGGCTATCCTGCATACCCAGCTCAACCCCCGTTCGGCGGAGTTCGCGGCCAACAGCGCGGCGATGCTCAAACAGGTCGACGACCTGCACACCCTGCTCGCCAAAGTGCAGCAAGGTGGCGGCCCGAAGGCGCAAGAGCGCCACACCTCGCGGGGCAAACTACTGCCTCGTGAACGGATCAATCGCCTGCTCGATCCGGGTTCGCCGTTTCTCGAGATCAGCCAATTGGCGGCTTACGAGGTGTATGGCGAAGACGTTCCGGCCGCAGGCGTGATTGCCGGGATCGGGCGTGTGGAAGGCGTCGAATGCATGATCGTCGCCAACGACGCCACCGTAAAAGGTGGCTCGTATTACCCGCTGACCGTGAAAAAACACCTGCGCGCCCAAACCATCGCCCAGCAGAACCGCTTGCCGTGCATTTATCTGGTGGACTCTGGCGGCGCCAACCTGCCGCGTCAGGATGAAGTGTTCCCGGACCGTGAGCACTTCGGACGGATCTTCTTCAACCAGGCCAACATGAGCGCCATGGGCATCCCGCAAATCGCGGTGGTCATGGGCTCCTGCACCGCCGGTGGCGCGTACGTGCCGGCCATGGCCGACGAAGCGATCATGGTGCGCGAGCAAGCGACGATTTTCCTCGCTGGCCCGCCGCTGGTGAAAGCCGCGACCGGTGAAGTGGTCAGCGCCGAAGACCTCGGCGGGGCCGATGTGCACTGCAAGATTTCCGGGGTGGCCGACCATTATGCCGAGAGCGACGAACACGCCTTGGCCATTGCGCGGCGCAGCATCGCCAACCTCAACTGGCGAAAACTCGGTGAACTGCAACAGCGCACACCCATCGCCCCGCTCTATAACAGCGACGAGTTGTACGGCGTGGTGTCGGCGGATGCCAAGCAGCCGTTCGACGTGCGTGAAGTGATTGCGCGATTGGTGGACGGTTCGGTGTTCGACGAATTCAAAGCGTTGTTCGGGACGACCCTGGTGTGCGGCTTTGCCCACTTGCACGGTTACCCGATCGCGATCCTCGCCAACAACGGCATTCTGTTCGCCGAAGCCGCGCAGAAAGGCGCGCACTTCATCGAGCTGGCCTGTCAGCGTGGCATTCCGTTGCTGTTCCTGCAAAACATCACCGGTTTCATGGTCGGCCAAAAGTACGAGGCCGGCGGCATCGCCAAGCACGGCGCGAAACTGGTGACCGCGGTGGCGTGCGCCAAGGTGCCGAAATTTACCGTGATCATCGGCGGCAGTTTCGGCGCCGGTAACTACGGCATGTGTGGGCGAGCTTACGATCCACGTTTCTTGTGGATGTGGCCGAACGCACGCATCGGCGTGATGGGCGCCGAGCAGGCGGCGGGTGTTTTGGTGCAGGTCAAACGCGAGCAGGCCGAACGCAGTGGTCACGGTTTCAGCGCCGAGCAGGAAGCCGAGATCAAGCAACCGATCCTCGATCAATACGAAGAGCAGGGTCATCCCTACTACTCAAGCGCCCGGTTGTGGGACGACGGCGTCATCGACCCGGCGCAAACCCGGGATGTATTGGCCCTGGCCTTGTCGGCGTCGCTGAATGCGCCAATCGAACCGAGCCGCTTCGGCGTGTTCCGGATGTGATCGGGAGAAAATCATGAGCGACTTCAATACCCTCGAACTGCTGACCGACCCGCGTGGTTTTGCGACCCTGTGGCTCAGCCGTGAAGAAAAGAACAACGCCTTCAACGCCGAAATGATCCGCGAACTGATCCTCGCCCTGGACAAAGTGTCGAGCGACGCCAGCCTGCGTTTTCTGCTGGTGCGTGGACGCGGCAAGCATTTCAGCGCTGGTGCAGATCTGGCCTGGATGCAGCAATCGGCCGAACTCGATTACCACACCAACCTCGACGACGCCCGGGAACTGGCGGAGTTGATGTACAACCTCGCCAAGCTGAAAATCCCGACGCTGGCGGTGGTGCAAGGCGCTGCATTCGGTGGTGCGCTGGGCCTGATCAGTTGCTGCGACATGGCCATCGGCGCCGATGACGCGCAGTTCTGCCTGTCGGAAGTGCGCATCGGCCTGGCCCCGGCGGTGATCAGCCCGTTCGTGGTGCAAGCCATCGGCGAACGCGCGGCACGTCGCTACGCGCTGACTGCCGAGCGTTTCGGCGGACAACGCGCGCGGGAAATCGGCTTGTTGTCGGAGAGTTATCCGATCGCTGAGCTGGAACAGAAAGTCGAACAGTGGATCGACAACCTGCTGCTCAACAGTCCGGCCGCCATGCGCGCCAGCAAGGACTTGCTGCGCGAAGTCGGCCACGGCGCGCTGACCCCGGCACTACGCCGCTACACCGAAAACGCCATCGCCCGCATCCGCGTCAGCCCCGAAGGTCAGGAAGGCCTGCGGGCCTTTCTGCAAAAACGTCCGCCGAGCTGGCAAGCCGAAACCACCACCAAGGAGCCGCGTTGATGAGCGCACCTGTTCTCACCACCCTGCTGGTGGCCAACCGCGGCGAAATCGCTTGCCGGGTGATGCGCACCGCCAAAGCCCTGGGCCTGACCACCGTCGCCGTGCACAGCGCCACCGACCGTGAAGCCCGACACAGCCGCGAAGCGGATATCCGCGTCGACCTCGGTGGCAGCAAAGCCGCCGACAGTTACTTGCAAATCGACAAACTGATCGCCGCCGCCAAGGCCAGTGGCGCTCAGGCGATTCATCCCGGTTATGGCTTTCTTTCCGAAAACGCCGGGTTCGCCCGCGCCATCGAAGAAGCGGGCCTGATTTTCCTCGGCCCGCCCGCCTCGGCCATCGATGCGATGGGCAGCAAATCCGCGGCCAAAGCCTTGATGGAAACCGCCGGCGTGCCATTGGTGCCCGGCTATCACGGTGAAGCGCAGGACTTCGACACGTTCCGCGACGCCTGCGCACGCATCGGTTATCCAGTGCTGCTCAAGGCCACCGCAGGCGGCGGCGGCAAAGGCATGAAAGTGGTCGAGGACGTCAGTCAGTTGGCCGAAGCCCTGGCCTCGGCCCAACGTGAAGCGAAATCCTCGTTCGGTGATTCGCGGATGCTGGTGGAAAAGTACCTGCTCAAACCGCGTCACGTGGAAATCCAGGTTTTCGCCGACCAGCACGGCAATTGCCTGTACCTCAACGAACGTGATTGTTCGATCCAGCGTCGCCACCAAAAAGTCGTTGAAGAAGCACCCGCTCCAGGCTTGAGCCCGGAGCTGCGTCGCGCCATGGGTGAGGCCGCCGTGCGTTCGGCACAGGCCATCGGTTATGTCGGTGCCGGCACCGTGGAATTTCTGTTGGATTCGCGGGGTGAGTTCTTCTTCATGGAGATGAACACTCGCCTGCAAGTCGAACACCCGGTCACCGAAGCCATCACCGGCCTCGATCTGGTGGCCTGGCAGATTCGCGTGGCCCGCGGCGAAGCGCTGCCGATGACTCAAGCCGAGGTTCCGCTGATCGGCCATGCCATCGAAGTGCGCTTGTATGCTGAAGACCCGGGCAATGATTTCCTGCCGGCGACCGGTCGACTGGAGCTGTATCGCGAATCCGCGCATGGTCCGGGACGGCGGGTAGACAGCGGCGTCGAGGAAGGCGATGAGATTTCACCGTTCTACGACCCGATGCTCGGCAAACTGATTGCCTGGGGCGAGGATCGTGAACAGGCGCGACTGCGGCTGCTGAGCATGCTCGATGAGTTTGCCATTGGCGGACTCAAGACCAACATCAACTTCCTGCGCCGGATCGTCGGTCATCCGGCGTTTGCTGCGGCCGAACTGGATACCGGGTTCATTCCGCGTTATCAGGAAGAGCTGCTGCCAGTCGCCTCAGATCTCAGTGACGAATTCTGGCAAGCCGCCGCCCAAGCATTTGCCCAAAGCCAGCCGAGGACAACTCGTGCCGATGACCCGGTTTCGCCTTGGGCCAACAGCAATGGTTTCCGGGCCGGACTGCCGACAGAAATCACCCTGCATTTGAGTTGTGAAGGCCAGGATCGCGCGCTGACGTTGGGCGACGCCGACGCCCACACCGCTCAACTCAAGGGTGAGCAACTGCTGACCGAGCACAACGGCCTGCGCCGCCAGCATCGGGCAATCCGCCGGGGAGAGGTGCTGTATCTGCAATGGGAAGGTGAACTGCGCCGCATCGAGTCCTACGACCCGATCAGCGCCGTCGAAGCCAGCCACAGCCATCACGGCGGGCTGACCGCGCCCATGAATGGCAGCATCGTGCGGGTATTGGTGGAAGCCGGGCAAACGGTCGAAGCCGGGGCGCAGTTGGTGGTGCTGGAGGCGATGAAGATGGAACACAGCATTCGTGCACCACACGCCGGGGTGATCAAGGCACTGTATTGCCAGGAAGGCGAGATGGTCAGCGAAGGCAGTGCGTTGGTCGAGTTTGAAGACGCATGAAATGAAGATCGGTCCTACGCCTTGCGAGGACCGATCTGATTAGAACCTGGCGGTCGCCTGAACCACCACGCCGATAATTCGGCACTCCTCGGTGTAAAGGGCTTTCGGATACGTCGGATTGAGCGGGACCAGGTAACGCTGCCCGCCCTCTTCTATCAGTTTGCGGAAAACCGCCTCGGTGCTGTCCGGCCAGTGGGCAATCACCAACTTTCCGGGTTCCGGCACGATGGCCGGGTCCACCAGGATCATCATGCCCTCGGCAACGCTGATGCCAGTGGGTGCGGTCATCGCATCGCCGACCACCACCAGCCAGAATGCCGGACCCTGGGCGTGGTAATCGGTCAGTTCGAAACGTGGCTTGCCATACACCGGCAGTTCACCGTCGCGGACCTCGACAGGCGCCCGCCAGTCACTGACCGGGTAGCGGAAATAGGGGTTGTACTTTTGTGTCAGCGAAATCTCGTTGTCCTGTGGGACTAAAGGCTCCCGGATCACAATCGCCACTTCCAGAAAATCCATCCCGAGCGCCCGCAAGACACGGTTCATGTCTTCGATGCTCGGCTGACGGCGTTTATTCAGCCAGTGACCCACGCCGCCCTGGGACATCCCGAGGCGATCTGCGAGTACTTCTTGAGTGACTTTGAGTTCACTCATCTTGGCCTTGACCAATTCAATCCATTTATCCATGTGCGGCACGATACGTGGGCACCTCCGGCCATCAAAACACAAATTGTAGTATTTAATCTCTCGTCATAAATACAGTTCGTACTAGGATTGGTTCACGGATCTGAATCTATCACGGAGTTTGCCATCGCCATGTCCATCCCCTGCAACGACCTGCCCGACATGCAAATCGACACTTCCCTCACCTCGCCAAAAGGCTCTGCTGCCGCGCAACGAGCGCTGGATTATTACTTGAAACCAGCTGTTTCAGAGGAAGTGGTCGAAGAACGTTTCTTTGACGTAAACCGCAACATCAGCAGCGAAGAAGCGCTGGTCCATGCCACGGATTTGCTGCGTTGTGCCGCCGCCATCGCGTACGAGTCAGCCAGCAATCTGCAAGGCGCACATCGGGACCTGGCGTTTTCGGCGGTGCACATGATCGACATGGCCAGGGCGATGGTGGATCGATCCCTGGAGGGCGATCAGAATGGATAAGACGCGGGTGCTGAGAAGGAGGACGGGAAAAGAACTTTCCTATCGCGCAGATAAAAACATTTGACTTGCAAACGAGAATGATTATTATTGCATGCAGCTGGTCGCGAGATCGGTCGATTGTCCAAGTGACCTTAGGTCGGTCTCCTGGACTATCTCCTCATCAGGCTAATCACGGTTTTTGACCCGGCTTTTTGCCGGGTCTTTTTTTTGCCAGTTATTCTGGCTTTACCTTCAGGCTAATGAAGTCTTTAAGTGCAGCAAATTCGAATGGCGCGGATGATATCAAAAGAATGTCCCATGGCAACAGAAGCCCGGCATCATTGGCCCAAACTAATCAAAAATAGCGCTTGAGAATCAATCGCACAGTCTCTAAGCTTCGTCGGCGTCATGGAGGACGCCCCCCGCTCAACCCAGAATTCCCCCCGGTTTTTCCCTTCCCAACGTGTAAAGTAACAGCCATAAAATCATATTCAGGAATCGACTATGACCGTGGCCAAATCCTCATTCGACATCAGTGCCAACTTCGACAGTGGCAATATTGAAGTGCTGGACATCAGCAATCCGTTGCAAGCCCTGCTGGCGATCAAACCAGACACCCGCAGTCAGCACTTTCAGTGGTTCCACTTCAAGGCCAGCGGTCTGCACGTCGGTCAGGAACACTGGTTCCGCCTGAACAATGCCAGCAAGTCCTCCTACAACAAAGCCTGGGATGGTTATCAGGCGGTGGCGTCCTACGACCACGTCAACTGGTTCCGGGTGCCGACCATTTTCGAAGGTGACTGCCTGCGCTTCAGCCTTGAAGCCACCGCCACCCACGCCTGGTTCGCCTACTTCGAACCCTACAGCCGTGGCCGTCATGACTGGCTGATCGAGCAAGCGCTGACCAAGGCTGGCACCGAACTGCTGGCCACCGGCAAAAGCGTCGAAGGTCGCGACATCCAGCTGCTGCGGAAAGGCACGGGCGCCGAAGGTCAACGCAAGGTCTGGATCATCGCCCAGCAACACCCCGGTGAACACATGGCCGAATGGTTCATGGAAGGCGTGATCGAACGCCTGGAAAATCACGACGATCCGATATTGAACAAACTGCTGACCAGCGCCGACCTGTATCTAGTGCCGAACATGAACCCGGACGGGGCTTTCCACGGTCACCTGCGCACCAACACCATGGGCCAGGACCTGAACCGCGCCTGGCAGAGCGCCAGCCAGGAAATCAGTCCGGAAGTGCTGTTCGTTCAGCAGCAAATGGAAAAGTACGGCGTGGACCTGTTCCTCGACATCCATGGCGATGAAGAAATCCCTTACGTATTCACCGCCGGCTGCGAAGGCAACCCGGGCTACACGCCCCGGATCGAAAAACTCGAAGAGCACTTCCGCAGTCATCTCAAGCGCCAGACCAAGGACTTCCAGACCAAGCACGGCTACACCCGGGACGAACCGGGCAAAGCCAACATGACTTTGGCGTGCAACAGCGTTGGCGAGAAGTTCGACTGCCTGTCGCTGACCCTGGAAATGCCGTTCAAGGACAACAACGATGCGCCGAATGCGCTGACCGGCTGGTCTGGCAAACGCTCGAAGCAATTGGGCAAGGATGTGCTGACGACCGTGGCTGACATGGTCGATACCTTGCGCTGATCACCCTCGATGGCTGCATGTCCGGCATGCAGCCATGCCTCACTCGGCAGCGATCCGCAGGCAATCCTCAGGTCCCAGCAAGCGCCCATCCTCGGCACGTAATTCCAGCGTCTGCACCGGTCGGCCGTTCTGTCGGTCAACCACCCGCGAATGCGCCTCCCCTGCCTCATAGAAAAACGCCTCGCCCCATTGGCGCAATCCGATGATCAACGGGAACAGGCCTTTGCCCTTCTCGGTCAGCACATATTCCTGATACGCACTGCCGTCCGACGCCGGCACCAGGTCGAAAATGCCGTGGGCCACCAGGCTGCGCAGCCGCGCAGACAAAATATTCTTGGCCATGCCCAAATTGCGCTGAAACTCCCCGAACCGGCGTATGCCATCAAATGCATCGCGCACGATCAGCAAAGACCACCCATCACCAACAGCATCCAGGGAGCGGGCAACCGGGCATTCGGCGTTTTCCATGCTTGTTCGTTTTGCCATGAGCGCGTTCACCTCAATCAAATGTAGTTGCAATATAAAACCAGCTTCCTTACCGTACAACTGGTTTCATATTGAAACCACACAAGGAAGCCCCTGATGAAACCTGAACATCCACTGAGCGGCGCCGTGGTGCTGCTGTTTGCCATCGCCTGCGGCCTGGCCGTCGGCAATGTTTACTACGCACAACCGCTGCTCGATGCCATGGCCGAGGCTTTCGCCATGGACCCGGCAACCATCGGCATCGTCGTCACCCTGACTCAAGTCGGTTACGGCGCAGGTTTGGTGTTGCTGGTGCCGCTGGGTGACCTGCTCAATCGCCGTCGCCTGATCGTCACGCAAACTGTGCTGTCGGCGCTGGCCTTGCTCACGATCGCACTGGCACCTGACAACATTTGGCTGCTGATCGGCATGACATTGACCGGGTTATTGGCCGTCGTGACACAAGTGTTGGTGGCTTACGCCGCGACATTGGCCATCCCGAAACAGCGAGGGCGTGTGGTCGGTGTGGTCACCAGCGGCATCGTCGTCGGTATTCTGCTCGCCCGGACAGTGGCCGGCGGCATGGCCGACCTCGCCGGTTGGCGTTCGATTTATCTGTTGTCGGCGGGTTTGACGCTGGTGATGGCGTTGCTGCTGTTTCGTGTGTTGCCCAAACATGAAGCTGCGCAACCCGCCAGTTCCTACGGCGCTTTGCTGGGCTCGGTATTCACGCTGTTCAAGGAAGAACCGGTGCTGCGCCAGCGTGCGGTGCTCGCGCTACTGACCTTCGCCAGTGCCATGGTGTTGTGGACGCCCATGGTGCTACCGCTGAGCGCCCCGCCGCTGTCGTTGTCCCACACACAAATCGGATTATTCGGGCTGGCAGGTGCCGCCGGTGCATTGGCCGCCGCTCGTGCCGGGCATCTGGCTGATCGTGGCCTGGGACAAATGACCAGCGGTTTGTCACTCTTGTTGATGCTGGTTTCCTGGCTGCCGATTGCCTTCACCCAGTCCTCGTTGTGGGCATTGCTGCTTGGCGTGATTACCCTGGATCTGGGTTTGCAGGCCGTGCACGTCACCAGCCAGAGCATGATCTACAGCGTGCGCCCCGAAGCCCAAAGCCGACTCACCGCCGGCTACATGCTGTTCTATTCGATTGGCAGCGCCTTGGGGTCGATCGGTTCGACGGCGATGTACGCGTGGGCCGGTTGGCTCGGCGTATGCCTGCTGGGCGCAGGCATCAATGCGGTGGCGTTGATTTATTGGTGGCTGACACTCGCCACAAAGGTCCAACCATTGGAAGCCGCGTCGCACTGACTGTGTAGCAGCTGTCGAGCCTGCGAGGCTGCTGCTACAAGTGAACGTAAGGGATCAGCCGCGATCCTTGCCCCGCAACATGCTGTCCAGCACGTCATCGCGGCGTACCCAGCCGTGAAACAACGCCGCCGCCAAATGCAGCAACACCGTCAGGAACAGCAAGTACGCCAGATACCCGTGAGCCTTGCGCAGGAACGCAAACACCTGCGCATTCGCCGGTACGATCGACGGCAACTGCAGCGAGCTGCTGAGCATCACCGGATCCCCCGCCGCTGAAATCATCGCCCAACCCAGCAGCGGCAGGATCAGCATCAACGCGTACAGCAAAACATGCGAAGCCTTGGCCGCCAGCGCTTGCCAACCCGGCAGATCCGCTGGTAGCGGTGGCTGTCGAGTGGAAAAGCGCACGGCCAGGCGAACGATCACCAACAGCAGAATCGCGACGCCCAAGGGTTTGTGCAGATGAATCAGCCACTCATGACGCTCGGACACCGAAGCGGCCATGCCCGCGCCGATAAACAGCATGGCAATGATCATCAGCGCCATCAGCCAGTGCAGCAATCGCGCTAATGGCGCGAAGTGGTTCGGTTGAGCGCTCATTGACGAGACTCCTGTTTATGGGCAGAGGGCAACTGGCTGACTTCGCTGGTACGACGCAAGTAGGAATTGGCGTACCCCGCTGAACGAGCGGCGAGCAATGGGTCGTCGGAACCTTCGATGCCGGCGGGCAGTACCAGCGGGTCGTAGTTGATATCGCGACATTCGCCACTGAGTTGCGGCTGGGTGCTTTCAAGTACGAGGGTGCCGGCGTTCAACACTTTGCGACCCTCGGGCCAGGCCTTGCTGGCGTCGTTGACCGGATCGCCAGGGTTGGCCAGCGTGATGTTCAACTGCCAACGCAGCGGTCCTGCGGAAATGCGCTGAACCAGGTCTTTCTCCAGGAATTCCCCCCCTTCAGGCGCCGTAGCACCCGCGGCATCCTGAGCGACGGGCACCATGCTCCAGCGCACTGCTTGCCGTTGCCCGGCCGCGTTCACCAGGTAAAACGCATTGACGCTGTTGTAGGTTTCCGTCACGTAACTGGCCGACGGCTTGGCGGTTTTGATCCAGGCCAGGAACGGTCCTGCTTCCGGATGCGAACCGAAGAATGCTGGCACGGCAGCCGGGTTCGGCTTGCCGGTGGCCGGGTCCGGCGACTGGGCCTGCTGCAATTGATAGAACGCTTCGGGCGTGCCCACCGGGAACACCGGCATGCTGTTCATCCCGGTGCGCCACTGCTGGCCGTTGGCCTGGGTGAATCGCAACGCCAGGCTGCGGATCGGCACGCTGTTGTCCGGCGCATAAGGATTACCGGCCGGCAAGGCGAAACGCCCCACCACGGGGGTCCGCGCAACATTGAACACCTGAGCGCTGGAATAGCTGCGCGCCTCGCCACTGCTCTCGAAATGCCCGATCACGCACACGCCTTTGGAGTGATTGCGTCGGAAGCCGGGGTGCACGCCATTGTTGGTCTCCAGCACATTGACCAGTTTTTTCGGGGTCAGGCGCTGTGGGTCAAAGGTGCCGTTGACGTAGGCAAAAGCCCCGGCCAGGGCGGCAACCACCACAGCGATACCGGCCAGACGTAATGTCAGGCTCGCGGCACTCAAGGGTGGCCGGGTTGGCGGTGACGAGCGATCTACCATGAAAGACTCCAGGGCCATCGGCCACAAGTGAGAAGGATCAAGCAGACGAACACCGTGGCGGTTTATTCCATCGCCTGGTATTTATTTTTTCAGGCGTGGAATAACCTCGAATGCCGGGCGTCTTCCTAGTCCAAAGCGTAGTGACTAGCCAGAACTTCATGAACGATATCGACGAACAACTGCGAGAAATTATTCCCGGATTGCGCCGGTTTGCCGTGTCATTGACGCGCAATACCAGCAGCGCCGACGACCTGGTGCAGTCTTGCCTTGAGCGCGCGCTGTCGCGTTGGAGCGACAAACACCCCGACGGCGACTTGCGCGCCTGGCTGTTTTCGATTCTGTATCGACAGTTTCTCGATGCTCACCGACGCTCCCGGCGTTATGCGCGGATGCTCGAATTCTTTACCGGGCGTGACGATTCACAGCCATCGGTGGAACGCACCGTGATCGCCCAATCAACCCTGCAAGCCTTCGATCAACTCACCACCGAACAACGCGCCCTGCTGCTCTGGGTCTCGGTCGAAGGCTTGAGTTATAAGGAGGTCGCCGAGATTCTCGACGTCCCCACCGGCACCGTGATGTCCCGCCTGTCCCGTGCCCGCCAGGCCTTGCACCAGTTGAGCGACGGCGAAATCACCCGCCCTTCCCTGCGGAGACTCAAATGATCAGCCTGCCCCCAAGCGAGCGTGACCTGCACGCCTATGTCGACCAGCAACTCAGCGATGCCGACCGACGTCTGGTAGAGACTTTTCTGGCCAGCAACGCGGAAGTGGCTGCCCAAGTGCGTGCCTGGCAGCAGGACGCCCAGCAATTGCGCGCGGCATTGAGCGGCGCCCTGCAGCAACCAGCCAACCCGAACCTCGACCCGGCGCTGATTCGCCAGCGCCTCAAACGACAATCTCGCCGTCACCTGGCCAGCGCCGCCGTGTTGCTGATCGCGGTCAGCATCGGCGGATTTAGCGGCTGGCAAGCCCGGGAGATGACGCTCATCAGTGCCCAACTACCAATGACCGATGCCCTGCAGGCCTATCGCCTGATTGCCCAGCAAGGCATCCTGCCGGCCGATTACAAAGTCAGTGATGACGGTGACATGCAGGGTTGGCTCGACCGCTATTTCACTCAGGCCAATCGCTTGCCTGACCTTTCGGGCGCCGGTTTCAAACCGGTCAGCGGACGCTTGCTGAGCACCGAGCAAGGGCCGGCGGCGATGGTGGTTTACGAGGATCAGGGCGGCCATAAAGTCAGCTTCTACGTCCGCCCACCGGGTCCGAAAAACTACCTGTTGCCGAGGGGCAGTCGCAGCGATGGCGGGTTGCAGGCCGAGTACTGGTCAGGGGGCGGGTACAACTACGCGATGGTCAGCCCCACTGATACGCCGGCGGCGCAGATGCTCAAGCAAACCGTGCAGTTCTGACTTCCGATACTGATCGTTCCCACGCTCTGCGTGGGAATGCCTCACCGGACGCTCCGCGTCCGTTTTGGGACGCAGAGCGTCCCGGACTGCATTCCCACGCGGAGCGTGGGAACGATCGATTCCCTGTGGGAGCGGGGTCAGCCCTGCCCAAACACTTGCGAAGGCCTACGCAATAAAGGGTCGAACGGATTGATCCGCGGTCCGATCAGCGCCGCTTCGCGCTTAAGCATTTCGACCACCGTCGGCAATCGATCCGGCCCCAGCCGATCACTCACAGTGGCCACGCTCAGTGCTGCGACCGCCCGCCCTTCACGATCCAGAATCGGCACCGCCACCCCGGCCATGCCCTGCAACACGCCGGTGTTGCGCCCGGCATAACCGAGCTTGCGCACGTTCTCGACTTCCGAGCGCAGGAACACCTCGTCGTACAGGTGGAAATCCTTGAGCCTCGGCAAGTTGTAGTGAATCACCGTGTCGCGCTCTTCTTCCGGCAGGAACGCCAGAATCGCCAGGCTGCCCTGCCCCACGCCCAGCGCCACCCGCCCGCCGATGTCACCGGTAAAGGTGCGGATCGGAAACGGCCCTTCGCTGCGATCCAGGCAAATCGCATCAAAACCACTGCGCGCCAGCAAGAACAACGAATCCCCCAACGACGCCGACAGCCGCAGCAACGCCGGACGCACCAGTTCGCGCAGGTTTCCGGTGTTCCCGGCGCGGGCCGCCAGGGCGAAAAACTCCAGGCTCAAGCGATAGCGTTTGCTGCGCGCATCCTGCTCGACCATGCCCTCATCCATCAGGCTGCGCAGCAAACGGTGTGTGGTCGGTTGCGACAGGCCAATGCGCTGGGCCAGTTGCGTCACCCGCTCCCCGCCCTCGACGGTGTCACCCAGACTGCGCAGCACGGCAAACAGTCTGGAGACCGCGCCGACACCGACATCACTTTTGCTTTCATTCCGCTCAATGGAATCTGTCATGGGTTTTCTCGAGTATTAATTTACTCACCGAATGAAACTGAAAATAGTCATCGTCTCAGTGAAATAGGCCATTGAGCCCATCCTATTCTTCGTCCTACTCTGCGTCCAGACAGGGGCGATTCGAACAACAGCGGCAGCCGACAGAAGTCGAGCGCCAACGCACCCCGCAAGACCTTTTCGTATCTGCCCATACAAAAAAGCGCGCCTTCGGGCGATGCATAACAATCTCAGGTGGAGCGCAGTTATGGCTTTTGTGCAACTTGAAGGACTCGGCAAACGCTACGGTGAGATCGACGCCGTCGTGGCCACCAACCTCTCGGTCGAGAAAGGCGAGTTCGTCTCGCTGCTCGGCCCCTCCGGCTGCGGCAAAACCACTACCCTGCAAATGATCGCCGGCTTCGTCGAAGTCAGCAGCGGACGCATTGTGCTGGACGGTCGCGACATCACCCACGCCAAACCCGCCAGCCGTGGTTTGGGCGTGGTGTTCCAGAGTTACGCGCTGTTCCCGCACATGACCGTGAAAGACAACGTCGCCTTCGGCCTGCGCATGCGCAAAGTGGCCAATGGCGAGTTGCAGCAGCGAGTGGACCGGGTGCTGAAACTGGTGCGCCTCAACCAGCACGCCGAGCGTTATCCGCGAGAGCTTTCCGGCGGCCAGCGTCAGCGTGTTGCGTTGGCTCGAGCGTTGGTGATCGAGCCGCCGGTGCTGCTGCTCGATGAGCCGCTGTCCAACCTCGACGCCAACCTGCGCGAAGAGATGCAGTACGAGATCCGCCGCATCCAGCGCGAAGTCGGGATCACCACGCTGATGGTCACCCATGACCAGTCCGAAGCGCTGTCCATCAGCGACCGGGTGGTGGTGATGCAGGCCGGGCGCATCACCCAGATCGACGCGCCGTACACCCTCTACGAACACCCGCGCACCGAGTTCATTTCCGGGTTCGTCGGCAAGGCCAATCTGCTGCCCGGCGAGCGTGATGACGCGGGTGTGGTCCAGGTTCGCAGTGGCGGCGAACTGATCCTGAGCCTGCGTCCGGAAAAAATCGACCTGCGGGACAAAGGCCAGGGCCGCCTGCAAGGCAACATCGTCAGCCGCTTCTTTCTCGGCAGCCAATGGCTGTATGGCGTCTCGACAACCTTGGGCGAACTCAGCGTGGTGCGCCGCAACGACGGTTCGGCACCGCTGACCGAAGGTACGGCGGTCGGGCTCGATTGGGACGCAACGTTGCTGCGGGTGCTAACCGTCGACGAGGTGCCGGCATGAGTACGCTTGTCGCCATTCGCCACGGACGCCAGGGTTACTGGCTGTCGGCACCGGCCCTGGCCTTGTACCTCGGCCTGCTGGTTATCCCGCTGCTGCTGACCTTGGTCCTGTCGTTCAACGTCTTCGACTACAGCTCGGGGATCAACGGCGACGCCTACACCCTTGATCACTACAGCAGCTTGCTGGGCGATCCGTACTTCTACGAAATCTTTCTGCGCACGATGTGGATCAGCGCCCTGACCACCCTGCTCTGCGTGGTGATCGGCGTGCCCGAGGCTTACATCCTCAGCCGCATGGGCGCGCCGTGGCGCTCGATCTTCCTGATTCTGATCCTCACCCCGCTGCTGATTTCGGTGGTGGTGCGCGCCTTCGGCTGGAGCCTGTTGCTGGGTGCCGACGGACTGGTCAACCAGACCCTGCAAGCCTTTGGCGGCTCGCCGATGAAGCTGCTCTACACGCCGTTCGCGGTGGTGATTGCGTTGGTCCACGTGATGCTGCCGTTCATGATCATTCCGGTCTGGACCTCGCTGCAGAAACTCGACCCGGCCGCCGAACAAGCCGCGATGTCCCTCGGCGCCAGCCACTTCACCGTGATGCGCCAAGTGGTGCTGCCGCAGATCATGCCGGGCGTGCTCTCCGGCACCTTGATCGTGTTCGGCCTCGCCGCCAGCTCTTTCGCGATTCCCGGCCTGCTCGGCGGACGCCGGATAAAAATGGTCGCCACGCTGATCTACGACCAGTACCTGTCGGAGCTCAACTGGCCGATGGGCGCGGCCATCGCCGTAGCCCTGCTGTTGCTCAACCTGCTGATCATGCTGTCGTGGAACCGGATGATCGAAGGCCGCTACAAGAAGTCATTGGGATAACTCGTCATGTCCAAGAACGGTCCTTTCGCCCTGCTGTTCCATACCCTGGTGGTGCTGTTCATGCTGGCGCCGCTGGTGGTGGTCTGCCTCGTGGCCTTCACCCCGGAAAACACCTTGAGCCTGCCCACCACGGAGTTTTCCCTGCGCTGGTTCCGCGCCGTGTTCGAGCGTGCTGACTTTGTCGATGCGTTCTACAACAGCCTGATCCTGGCGTTTTGCGCGGCCAGTCTGGCGACGCTGATTGCGGTGCCGGCGGCGCTGGCAATCACTCGCTTCGAGTTCCCCGGCCGCGACTTTCTCAACGGTCTGTTCCTGTCGCCGATCATCATTCCGCACTTGGTGCTGGGTGTGGCGTTGCTGCGGTTGTTTGCCCTGATGGGGGTCAACGGCAGCTTCGCCTGGCTGATCTTCGCCCACGTGCTGGTGATCACACCGTACGTGCTGCGACTGGTGCTGGCGTCGGCCATCGGCCTGGATCGCAGCGCCGAACACGCCGCGCAATCGCTCGGTGCCGGGCGCTTCACGCTGTTCCGGGAAATCACCTTGCCGATGATTCTGCCGGGGGTCGCCGGTGGCTGGCTGCTGGCGTTCATCAACAGTTTCGATGAGGTCACGCTGTCGATTTTCGTCACCTCGCCGGCCACGCAAACCTTGCCGGTGCGGATGTACGTGTACGCCACCGAATCCATCGATCCGATGATGGCGGCGGTGTCGGCACTGGTGATTGGGTTGACCGCGTTGACGATGATTTTGCTCGACCGGGTCTACGGCCTCGATCGGGTTCTGGTGGGCAAACAATGAGGGCGCCATGGCTCTGCTGAAACGACTGGCCGAAGGCGACCGCCCGGCCCTGGACTTTACCCTCGACGGCACGCCGGCCACCGGCCTGCTCGGCGACACTTTGCTGACGGCGGTGCTGACCTGCAGCGAACACTTGCGCGGCAGTGACTTCAGCGCCGAACCCCGTGCCGGGTTTTGCATGATGGGTGCCTGTCAGGATTGCTGGGTTCGACTGGGCGATGGCCGACGCGTGCGCGCCTGCTCGACGCTGCTCGAAGCCGGTCAGCAGATCAGCCGCGAACCGGGGCGGTCCCTATGAACACCTTTTCAATCTGCCGAAACCGGATCCCCTGTGGGAGCGAGCCAGCTCGCGATAGCAATCTGTCAGCCAGCATTAATGTTGAATGTACCGCCGTCATCGCGAGCAGGCTCGCTCCCACAAGGGATCTGCGTCGCTCACACATGAGGTGGGTATGAATTCGGTGGTCATCATTGGTGCCGGTCCGGCCGGCATTCGGGCAGCGCAGACGCTGGTTGCGCATGGACTTCGCCCGGTGCTGCTGGACGAAGCAGCACACGGGGGCGGGCAGATTTATCGGCGCCAACCGGCAAACTTCAAGCGCTCGCCGGTCAAGCTGTATGGCTTCGAAGCCGGCAAGGCCAACGCGCTGCATCGGACGATTGACGCGCTGCGCGAGCAACTCGATTACCGTCCCGAGACGTTGGTGTGGAACGCCGAGGATGGCGCGCTCGACACCTTGCATGAAGGCCGCGCCGCGCGGCTGGCGTTCTCCCGTGTGATTGTCGCCACGGGCGCCACCGACCGGATTCTGCCGGTGCCAGGCTGGACCCTTCCCGGGGTTTACAGCCTCGGCGCGGCGCAGATCGCCCTCAAGTTTCAAGGCTGCGCCATCGGTGAACGCGTGGTGTTCGCCGGCAGTGGGCCGTTGCTGTACCTGGTGGCATATCAATACGCCAAGGCCGGCGCCAAGGTGGTCGCGGTGCTCGACAGCTCGCCGTTCAGCGCTCAGGCCCGCGCCCTGTCCGGTCTGCTCTCGCAGCCGGCCACCCTGGCCAAAGGCATTTATTACCGCAGTTGGCTGACCGCCCACGGCATCCCGGTACATCAGGGCGTCAGCCTCACAGGCATCAACGGCGAACAACGTGTGCAATCGCTGACCTGGCGCAACGCCAAAGGCAATCAACAACTCGATTGCGACGCCGTCGCCTTCGCCCACGGCCTGCGCAGTGAAACCCAACTCGCCGACCTGCTCGGCTGTGAATTCGCCTGGAACCCGCTCAACCGCGCCTGGCTGCCGCAACGGGACAGCGCCGGTCGCAGCAGTGTCGCCGAGGTTTACCTGGCCGGTGATGGCGCCGGCATCATGGGCGCCGACGCGGCGGAAATGGCCGGTGAACGCGCGGCCCTGGCATTGCTCGAAGACATCGGTTACCTGATCCCGCCGCAACGTGGGGCACAATTGGAGCAGGCGCTGGGACGGATCGATACCTTCCGCCAAGGTCTGGAACGGGCCTTCATCTTTCCCGAACATTGGGCCGCCGATGCCCCGAATGACGTGATGATCTGCCGCTGCGAAGAAGTGCGCGCCGGCGACATCCGCCAGGTTGTGCGCGAGGGTCATTGGGAGATCAACCGGGTCAAGGCGCATTGCCGGATCGGCATGGGCCGCTGCCAGGGACGGATGTGCGGCGCCGCCGCAGCGGAAATCATTGCCTGCGAAAGCCAGCGCGCCATCTCCGACATTGGTCGCCTGAGGGCTCAGGCCCCCATCAAACCCCTGCCGTTTGGTCTGGAGGTCGAGTCATGATCGAAGTCGATGCCGTCATCATTGGCGGCGGAATTGTCGGCGCCTCCGCCGCGCTGTTTCTGAGCAAGGCCGGGCGTCGCGTGGCGCTACTGGAGCGGGACTTCTGTGGCTCGCATTCCAGCGGCGTGAACTACGGCGGCGTGCGGCGCCAGGGGCGACCACTCTCGCAACTGCCGCTGTCGCAGCGGGCCCACGACATCTGGGGGCAGCTGCCGCAGCTGATTGGCATCGACGGTGAGTATCAGCGCAGCGGTCACCTGAAACTGGCCCGCAGCCTCAACGATTTGCACGCCTTGCAAGACTACGCCGCCAGCAGTCGGGGCTTTGGTCTCGACTTACAGGTGCTTGAGCGCAGTGAATTACGCGCACGTTTTCCGTGGGTCGGCGAGGTGGCGGTCGGTGCCTCGTTTTGCCCCGATGACGGTCACGCCAACCCACGACTGGTGTCCCCGGCGTTTGCCCGGGCGGCGCGGCGACATGGCGCGCAGGTCCATGAACAATGCGCGGTGACGGCGGTGGAACACGACGGCCAACGCTTTCGCATCAGCACGCAAACCGGTCTGGAGCTGCAGGCACCCTGGCTGCTGAATTGCGCCGGAGCCTGGGCCGGCACCCTGGCAGAACAGTTCGGTGAGAAAGTGCCGATGCACGCCGGGCACCCGGCGATGTTGGTCACTGAGCCGTTGCCGCTGGTGATGAATGCCAGCACCGGGGTCGAGGGCGGCGGTATCTATGCCCGTCAGGTCGCTCGCGGCAATTGCGTGTTGGGTGGCGGTCAGGGTTTTGCCCTTGATGGCGCCCGCGCCCGGCCGGGCCAGAACGCCGTGATCGAGATCCTGCGTCAGGCCGTCGAGCTTTATCCGTTTCTTGAAGGCGCCCAGGCGATTCGCACCTGGAGCGGCACCGAAGGTTACCTGCCCGATCGCCAACCGGTGATCGGCCACAGCGGCACTCAACCCGGTCTGTTACACGCATTCGGCTTTGCTGGTGCAGGCTTTCAGATCGGCCCCGCGGTGGGCCAGGCGCTCACCGAAATCATCTGCAGCGGCGCTTCAAAAACGTCGCTGGATGCGTTTTCCATCACCCGGTTTCACTCCATCTCCGTTGCTTGATAGAGGAAGGTCGCGCTAATGAATAACGTCAAACGCACTGCACTGCTCGGTATCTCCTGCTTGGGCGCCCTGCTCGCCGCCACCCAGGCCCAGGCCGAACCGACGCTTTACCTGGGCATGAACGGCGGGACCATGGAGCGGCTCTATGCCGACAAGGTGCTACCGGTTTTCGAGAAGGCCAACAACGTCAAAGTGGTGATCGTGCCAGGCACCTCCGCCGACATTCTGGCCAAGGTCCAGGCCAGCAAAGGCAACCCGCAGATGCACGTGATGTTCCTCGACGACGGCATCATGTACCGCGCCATCGCCATGGGGCTGTGCGACAAACTTGAAGACAGCGCACCGCTGGCGCAGATTCCGGCCAAGGGTCGCATCAAGGATCAAGCGGTGGCGGTCAGCCTCGGCGTGACCGGGCTGGCGTACAACACGCGGCTGTTCAAGGAGAAAGGCTGGACCGCACCGACCTCGTGGATGGACATGGCCGACCCGCGCTTCAAGGACAAACTGGTGTTCCAGTCAATGGCCTCCTCGACCTTTGGCCTGCACGGTTTTTTGATGTTCAACCGGATTCAGGGCGGCAGCGAAACCGACGTCGAACCAGGCTTCAAGGCGTGGCCGAACACCGTCGGGCGCAACGTGCTGGAGTACATTCCGAGCTCGGCGAAGATTTCCGAAATGCTTCAGACCGACGAAGCCGCGTTGTTCCCGTTGACGCCGACCCAGGTCACCGCGCTGAAACTCAAGGGCATGCCGGTGGAGTATGCGCAGCCGAAGGAAGGCGCCGTGGTGCTCAACGTGGCCGAATGTGCCATCGCCAACAACACTCAGCCGGAATTGGCACAAAAACTCGCCGCTTTCTTGCTGACGCCTGAAGCCCAGGCCGCCGCGCTTGAAGACGGTGACCAGATCCCGTCCAACCCGAATACCCCGACCACCGACAAGACTCGTGGCCAGGTCGAAGCGATGAAACAGTACCTGGCCACTGCCATTGCGATCGATTGGGATCAGGTCAACGAACAGCGCCCAGCGTGGAATGCGCGGTGGAATCGCAGTATCGAGCGCTAACCCGAGGCAACACAGCAAACCCTGTGGGAGCGGTGTACAACACAACCTCAGTGTGGGAGCGAGCCTGCTCGCGATAGCGGTTTAACAGCCACCCCACCTTTGCCGGTATCATGTCGCCCGCTTCCGGGCCTGTGCGCCCTCCTCTCGATCAATAGTGAATCTGTTCATGGATACCCTTGCCCAACTACGCGCCGGCCAACTGTCGGGCATTACCCGTCTGGACCTCAGCGGCGGCCTGACGGAGTTTCCGAGGGAAATCTTCGACCTGGCGGACTCGCTGGAAGTCCTCGACCTCAGCGGCAATGCCTTGAGCAGCCTGCCGGACGACTTGCACCGCCTGACCCGTTTGCGCGTGTTGTTCTGCTCGGACAATCTGTTCACCGAACTGCCCGACTGCCTGGGCCAATGCGCCGCACTGACGATGGTCGGCTTCAAGGGCAATCGTATCGAGCGCGTGCCAGGCGCGGCCCTGCCACCGTTGCTGCGCTGGCTGATCCTGACCGATAACTGCATCACTGAGCTGCCGGCCGAACTGGGTGAACGCCCGCACCTGCAAAAACTCATGCTTGCCGGCAACCGCTTGCAAGGTTTGCCACAGAGCTTGCGGCATTGCCATCGACTCGAACTGATCCGCATCGCCGCCAATCAGTTGAGCGAGTTGCCCGAGTGGTTGCTGACCCTGCCCAGCCTGAGCTGGTTGGCGTACGCCGGTAACCCGCTGGAGACCGAAGCCGATGCGGCTGCCCTCGAAGCCACACCCCGCATTCCGTGGTCTGAACTGAGTCTGGAGCAGCAACTGGGCGAAGGCGCGTCAGGGGTTATTTATCGGGCTGTTTGGGATCGACCGAACCACCCGGCCACAGCGGTCGCCGTCAAGCTCTACAAAGGCGAAATGACCAGCGATGGCTCGCCGTTACACGAGATGAACGCCTGCATCACCGCCGGTAGTCACCCCAACCTGATCCGGGTTAAAGGCCGCATCGTCGGGCATCCGGAAGCCCAGGCCGGGCTGGTGATGCAATTGATCGATCCGAGCTATCGCAATCTGGCCGGCCTGCCGAGCCTGGCGTCATGCACCCGCGACGTTTACGCCAACGACACCCGGCTCAGCGCTGGCGTAGCATTGCGCATCGCCTCTGGCATCGCCTCGGCAGCCGAACATTTGCACCAGCATGGCATCACCCACGGCGACCTCTACGGCCACAACATTTTGTGGAACGAGCACGGTGATTGCCTGTTGGGGGATTTTGGCGCCGCGTCTTTCCATGCCATCTCGGACAGCCTTGAAAGCCGTGCGCTGCAACGGATAGAAGTGCGAGCGTTCGGGATTTTGCTGGGGGAATTGCTGGAGCGGATCGACTCGGGATTGAGCGATGAAGGTCGTGTGCATCTGGAGCAATTGCAGCAGCGCTGCTGTCAGCCGCAGGTGCTGGAGCGACCGGGGTTCGCGGAGATTGTACGAGTACTGGAAAATCGGTGACCGCTGCGCGGTCATTCGCGAGCAAGCCCGCTCCCACATTAGATCGCGTCCTTACAGACAACTCGGTCAATTGTGGGAGCGAGCCTGCTCGCGATAGCGGTATCACTGAAAAATCAAATTACCCCGCCAACCCGACAAACATGTCCTGCACGTCATCGTGGTTATCAAGGCCTTCAAGGAAGGCCTCGACTTCAGCCATCTGCTCATCGCTCAGACCGCTGACCGGGTTTTTCGGCTGATAGCCCAGCTTGGCCGACAACACGGTGAACCCTTGCTCGGGCAGGGCTTTCTGCACGGCGTCCAGGTCCGCAGGCTCGGTCAGGAACAGGGTCGTGCCCTCTTCGTCACCCGCCTCGAAATCCTGGGCGCCGGCTTCGATGGCGGCCATTTCCGGATCGGCGTCCGGGCTGTCCGGGGACGCCTCGATCATGCCGACATGGTTGAAGTCCCACGCTACCGAACCGGAAGCGCCCAATTGGCCCTTGCGGAACGCAACGCGGATTTCAGCGACGGTGCGGTTGATGTTGTCGGTCACGCATTCAACGATCAGCGGCACCTGATGCGGTGCGAAGCCTTCATAGGTCACGCGATGGTACTGCACGGTTTCACCCAGCAGGCCCGCGCCTTTCTTGATCGCGCGATCCAGGGTTTCCTTGGGCATCGAGGCTTTCTTGGCCTGTTCAACCACCAGCCGCAGATGTGCGTTGGTCGCGACATCGGCACCGTTACGCGCAGCGATGGTGATTTCTTTTACCAGTTTGCCGAAGATCTTGCCCTTGGCGTTAGATGCCGCTTCTTTGTGTTTAACCTTCCACTGTGCGCCCATTACTCACTCTCTTGATCTGTGGCGCCGAGACATCTATTGGCCGACGCATGGGCGCAAGTTTATACGCCCTAAAGTTGGCAATCGACCAAAAAATCCACCCTGTTAACCCGCATGACCCATCGACATCTTCACCGTCAGTTGTAGGGCGATTCTGAAACTTCGATTTGCGGTGACTATAAAGGGCTATGGTTTCGTACCCTCTGCGCCCGAATTCCATGGCAGAAGCGCGTTCGATGCACAACGACAAGGAAAGCCCCTTCACCCTGACACTTCTCGACGGCGATTTGAGTTTGCAGGTGTTGCAGTTCAGTGGCCGAGAAGCCCTCAACCAGCCCTATCGATTCGACATCGAAGTGATCGGCCTCGCACCGGCCATGAACCTCGACCGATTGCTGCAACAACCGGTGTTCCTCAGCCTGATGGAGGGCCAGGGTATTCACGGCGTACTTCACAGTGCCAGTCGCGAGCATCGCGGCCCACACCGGATCGGCTACAAACTGGTGCTCGTGCCCTACCTTCAATGGCTCGACCGGCAGCGTTCACGCCGGGTCTTTCATCACCTCAGCGTGCCGATGATCCTGCGCCAACTGCTGGAGGAACATGATGTGCCCGAGGCGAGCTATCGCTTCGAATTATCCAGCGGACACTATCCCGTCCGGCCTTTTTGCATTCAGTACGAGGAGAGCGACCTGGCATTACTGCAACGGCTGTGCGAAGAAGAAGGCATTCACTATCACTTCGAACATCAGCGCGAAGGGCATGTGCTGGTCCTGGCAGATGACAGCCTGAGCTTCCCCCAGGACCCCGTCCTTACGCCATTCCAGGGCAACGCGCTCGAAGACAGTGACGGGCCGACGATCAGTGAGTTGTTCCAGCGCCATGACTCGCCGCCCATTCCCTCACGACTGGAGGCCAGGAATCGTGGCTCGCAAAAACCCGACGATGGCGCGGCCAACCACGCGCTCAGCAAACCCTTACCGGTCATGGTCCGCCCCGCGCCCGAGCACATCCATCACGATCAGTTGAGCCGACGACAACTGGAACGTCTGCGTTGCCAGTACCTGCAGATCCACGGTCAAAGCAACCAGAGCGCACTGCGCAGCGCACGGATCGTGCAAGTGTCGGAACATCCACTGGCGAATTTCAACGATCAATGGCTGCTCACCGAAACCCGACATCAAGGGCAACAACCTTCGATTCTTGCCACCGACAAACCGGTCACTGTCGTTCATTACCGCAATCAGTTCACCGCCATTCCCTGGTCAACGGTATTCAGGCCGGCACTCAAACAGACCAGGCCGAGCATCCCGGGTTACCAGCCCGCCCGGGTACTGGGCCCTGCCGGGCAACCGCCGGCGCTGGATGATCGAGGTCGAATACAAGTCAGGCTGTGGCCAACCGCGCAAGCGGATCCGCTTGAATCTGTGGGTATCTGGTTACCGGTGGCCTTTGCAACGCCGGACGGTCGGATTGATGCGTCCAGCCTGCCAAAGGCCGGCAGCGACGTCCTGATCAGTTTTCTCGACAGTGACCCGGACCGACCGGTGCTGTGTATCGGCATGGGCCATCATCCGCGCACCCGGCCTGATCCCGAGCCACGCCGCGATAGCGATTTGCTGCTCGATTGGCTGGTCAATCGCTCGGACCCATCGCCCTGACTCAGCCCTTGTCGGCCTTGCCTGCCGCCGCCGCGAATTTCGCCAGACGCACATCCAGATGCCGCGGCCGATGCCCATGATCTTCGGCGCGCTCCTTGCGGCGGATGGCGTTGCGCACCATCAATGAGCCGAGGTAACGAATCGGTTCCGGCGGAAACAAGCCCAACGGGCCGTTGACCAGAGGCGAACGGGTCCAGGCATTATCCAGCCCTTGAACCATCGAGGCGAGAATCTGCCCGCCCATATGACACGGGCCAACCCCGCTGCCGGAGTATCCGAAACCATAAAACACGTTGCCGCTGGCGCTCATCTGACCGAAAAACGGCAAACCGGTGACCGAGCGATCAGACGGACCGTTCCAGGTCGCCTCGACCTTGACCTGGGCAAACGCCGGAAAGAACTCGCCCAGGCTGTGTTGCAACAAACCGGCATAGGGCGATGGCTGATCGAACACCGGCAACATTCGCCCGCCGTAAGCAAAGGTATTGCCGCCCTTGCCGAGCATGATTCGGCCGTCCGGGGTGTTGTGGTAGTAGTGCACGAAAATCCGCGAATCGAGCACGGTGACGCCGCTGGTCAAACCGATTTCGGCAAGCAGATCGGGGCGCGGTTCGGTGATCAGCATGTCGCTGGAAACAATCGCCACACTGCGCTCGAACTGTGGAAACGCCCGGGCCATCCAGGCGTTCATCGCCAGCACCACGCGATCCGCGCGAATGGTGCCGTTCGAGGTTTGTACCAACGCAGGCTTGCCCTCCTGCAACCCCGTCATGGCGGTATGCTCGTGAATCTTCACCCCCAGTTGCAAGGCGACCCGGCGCAAGCCGCGCACCAGTTTGCCCGGTTGCACGCTGGCCGCCGCCGGGGAAAACCAGCCTTCCAGATGTTTGCTGGAACCGGCCATGCGTTGCACGTCGGCCACCGGTCGTTGGCTGAAAGAGTTGATGCCATTGCGCTCCAACGCTGCGATCACAGCATCGGTCGAGCCGCATTGAGCGCGGTTGGTGGCGGTATAGAGCGTACCGTCGAGGCGGTAATCGGCGTCCACCGCGTACTGCTCGCAAAAGGCGCCGATGGCATGAATGCTGCGCTCCGATTCCTTGACCAGCCGCACGGCTTCTTCGACGCCGAACAGCCGTTCAAGGGTGAAGTACTTGGCCGACCACGACAGTGCACAACCACCGTTGCGACCACTGGCGCCGGCGCCGCAGATATCGGCCTCGATCAACAGCACATCCAGTTCGGGGTTCTGTTGCTTGAGCATGATCGCCGTCCACAACCCGGTGTAGCCACCGCCGACAATGCAGACATCGGCGCGGGTGTCGCCCGCCAAGGGTTCGCATGGCGCGCAGGACTCGGCCGCCAGCGCCTGTTCCAGCCAGAAAGGTCTCATGGGTCAATCCTTAAGTACGCAGAGGTTTTACGCTGATCGGTTGGTCAGGTACGAAAGTGCTTTCGGCACGCAGGCCAGCCGGACGGCTGTTCCAGTGTGGGATCAACACCAGGGCCGAAAACAACGCGCAGCCAGCGAAGACGATGAACACCGTGACCGAGTCGAAGTAGCCCGGCAGCAATCCGCCGAGAATCGCCCCGACCGAGCCGCAACCGTTGACGAAACCGGCCGCTGTAGCACCTGCCTTGGCGGTGCCGAAATCGATCGCCGCCGCGCCGCTGATCATCGAGTCAGGTCCGTACAGGGTCAGGCCCATGACGAACAGCAGCGCCACCACCAGCATCACGCTGCCGGTATGCAGGGCACCCATGAACAACGCCAGGGTCACGGTCAGCGCCAACAGGCTGAGCACACACGCTGGCATGCGTCGGGCGCCGAACAGTTTGTCCGATGCCAGCCCCAGCAGAATCGGCCCAAGCAACCCGGCCAGTTCAAAGGCAGTCGGAATGATGGCCGCGCCGACCTTGCCCACCGAGGGCATCTGCTCGAAGACGATCACCGGGCCCCAGAGCAGAATCGCGTAGCGTGCCGGTTTCAGCAGAAAGTACGCGAGCCCCAGGACCAGCACGGTGCGGTTGCGCAGGATTTCTTTCAACGGTTCCAGAATGCTGATCCTGCTTTGCGCATCAGCCTCTTGCGCCGTCAGTTGCGGCTCCGGTTCCACCGCCGGCAAGCCAACGTCTTCGGGTTTGTTGCGCTGAAAAATAAAAAACAGCACGGCGACCAGCCCAACCACCGCCGCACTGGAAAAGAACGCCGCATGCCAGGTGCCGATCAGCGTATACGCCCACCAGCCAGCAAACGGCGACGCCACCAACCCACCAAAGGCGTAGCAGGAACTCCACAGCCCCAGCACCCGCCCGCGCTGTTCAGAGGGAAAGAAACTCCCGAGGTTCTTGCACAGCCCGGACCAGCCGGTGGACTGGGCGAACCCTTGAATCAACATGCAGGTAGCGAAGATTGGCAACGTCGCAAAACTGCCCATCACCAAGGCTGCCGCCGCTGAAATCAGCAACCCGCCAAACACTACGACCCTTGGACCAAAGCGGTCGGCCAGGATGCCCCAGGTGAATTGCCCGATGGCGTAAGCCGTGAGGTAGATGGCGTCGAGGTTGGCCATGGCCATTTTGTCGAGCATGAAGGTGGGATCTTCGGCGATCCCCAGTTTTGCCACGGAAAAGGCTTTGCGGGTGAAGTAGAACGCGGCGTAAGCGAGCCAGGTGATCGCGAAGATCTGCACGCGCCAACGCTTGATGGTGCCGATGTGCTTGTTCATGGTGGTTCTGACCTCAGGGTGTGAGTGTGCCGGCAGAAATTGAGAAATAACGCCTGTTTTTTTATTGTTGAGCACTTCGATATCGCAGCTTCCCTGAGGCGATATCGGTCAGATGAGTCCTGCTGTTGCACGCACAGGCTCATGGCCGCCGACGCTGTTCGACTGACCAGTCACCGGGGCTGAGGTGGATAAAAACAATTACTGATTAATAAGTGAAATCGATTTATCGTATTTCAAATATAAGCTCAGCTTGTTACTGGAGTTTTCGATGTCGGTTTCCCACGCCCAGCTCAAAGCCTTCCATGCCGTGGCCGTCCACGGAAGCTTTACCAAAGCCGCCGAGCGGCTATTCCTCACGCAACCGGCGATTTCCGACCAAGTGCGCAAGCTCGAAGAGCGTTTCGGTGTGCTGCTGTTCCACCGCAACAAACGCTCGGTGCGCCTGACGGATCTGGGTGAGCGGTTGTTGAGCATTACCCAGCGGTTGTTCGTCATCGAGGCCGAGGCTCAAGAGTTACTTCAGGAATCCCAGGCATTGCAGACGGGCACCCTGATTCTCGCCGTCGATGCGCCGGTGCATGTGCTGCCGCAGATCGCGCGGTTCTGCGAACGCTACCCCGGTATCAGCGTGAAGATCGAAACCGGCAACACCGATGAATCGCTGTTCCGGTTGTTCAATTACCAGGCCGACCTGGCGTTGCTGGGTCGCGATGTCAGTGACGAACGTCTGATCTCGCTGCCGCTGCGCAATGACCCGATGGTGGCGTTCGTTTCGCGCAATCACCCGTGGGCCGGCCGTGAGTCGATTTGCCTCGCGGACCTGGATGACACGCCTTTGGTGCTGCGGGAAATCGGTTCGGTGACGCGCCAGACGCTGGAAGAAGAAATGGCTCAGGCAGGCTTTCGCATTCGCCCGGCAATTCAGGTTGAAGGCCGGGAAGCGGCGCGGGAAGCGGTGGTGGTGGGGATTGGCGTTGGTGTTGTTTCTGCTGCCGAGTTCGGTGCAGATTCCAGGGTTTGCGCGTTGCCGATTACCGACTGCAAACGGCGGTTGACCGAGACACTGGTGTGCTTGCGCGAGCAGAGTTCGCGGCGGGTGGTGGCGACGTTTCTGCAGATGGTTCGCGAAAGCCTCCCCCAATGATCGTTCCCACGCTCTGCGTGGGAATGCAGCCCGGGACGCTCCGCGTCCCAAAGCGGACGCAGAGCGTCCATTGAGGCATTCCCACGCAGAGCGTGGGAACGATCCATTTTGTGAACGCTGTAGATCCAATGTGGGAGCGGGCTTGCTCGCGAAGGCCGCACCTCGGTCTATCGGCCGGGCGCCAACTCGAAAAACGCCTGTATCAAGCGCAAATCCCGCCGCCGCTCCATGCAGCCAATCATGTGTCGGTTTACCAACCCTTCACCAACAATCGGCACCGCCGCCACCCGCGGGTCGTGGCTGACTTCCACCGACGACACCACGCCAACCCCCAACTCTGCGGCGACGGCTTCGGTCACCGCCTCGCGACTGTCCAGCTCCAGCAACACCCGTGGACTGACCATCGCCGCGGCGCACGCCTCGTCGAAGGTGCGCCGGGTGATCGAACTGGGCTCGCGCAACACCATGATCACCTGATCCAGCGCCTTGAGCGGTACTCCCTTCGACATCTGCGCCCAAGGATGACCATCAGGCACCAGCGCACAAATCCGTGATTCGCTCAAGTCTTGCAAATGCAGGCCCTTGCGCGGTTCGACCTCGGTCAGCACCGCCACGTCGGCATGCTCCGACAGCAACGCCGCCAAGGTTTCCTGAGCATTGCCCAGCCGCAGGTTCACGGTAATGCCCGGATACCGCGCCCGCAAACTCGCCAGCATCGGCATCACCATGTGCGGCCCGTCCGCCGCAACTTCCAGACGCCCTGTCAGCAACTGTCGGTTGGCCTCGAGCATCACCTGCGCTTCTTCGGCCAGACCGAACATCGCCCGGGTGATCGCGGCCAGTTTGGTGCCCTCCTCCGTCAGTTCCACCCGTCGCGCGGTGCGCCGCAACAGGGTGATCTGGTAATGCTCCTCCAGCGCCTTGATGTGCCCGGTGACCGCCGGTTGGCTGATGAACAGTCGCGCGGCGGCCCGGGTGAAACTGCCCTCGCGGGCCACCGCATCGAATGCGCGGAGCTGGAACAGGTTCATGAATAACCCTCACTGATGACTGGCATAACAACAAACAATTTGATTGATAGCTCGGCAAATTGCAATTTAAGCCCCGTAGCTTCATCCCATCGATTGCGAGGACACGAGAATGAGTACTGCCGAACCCATCCTGCTCACCCCCGGCCCACTGACCACATCGGCCCGCACCCGTCAGGCGATGATGGTTGACTGGGGTTCATGGGATGACCGCTTCAATCAACTGACCGCCAGCCTGTGCGAACAACTGCTGGCGATCATCAACGGCGGCGACAGCCACCATTGCGTGCCCCTGCAAGGCAGCGGCACGTTCGCGGTCGAAGCGGCGATCGGCACGCTGGTGCCGCGCGACGGCAAAGTCCTGGTGCTGATCAATGGCGCTTACGGCAAACGCCTGGCGAAAATCTGCGAAGTGCTCGGCCGCTCCTTCAGCACCTTCGAAACCGCCGAAGACGAGCCGACCACCGCCGCCGACGTCGACCGCCTGCTGCGTGCCGACGCCAGCATCACCCACGTCGCGCTGATTCACTGCGAAACCAGCACCGGCATCCTCAACCCGCTGCCGGAAATCGCCCACGTCATCGCGCAACACGGCAAACGCCTGATCATCGACGCCATGAGTTCTTTTGGCGCCTTGCCGATCGACGCGCAACAGGTGCCGTTCGACGCACTGATCGCCGCTTCGGGCAAATGCCTGGAAGGCGTGCCGGGAATGGGCTTTGTCTTCGCTCGCAAAGAAGCGCTGGCCAATGCCGCCGGTAACTCGCATTCGCTGGCAATGGACCTTTTCGATCAGCACACCTACATGGCCAAGACCGGCCAGTGGCGCTTCACCCCGCCGACCCACGTGGTCGCCGCCCTGCACGAAGCCCTGCTGCAATACAACGAAGAAGGTGGCTTGCCCGCCCGGCATCAGCGCTATGCCAACAACTGCCAGGTGCTGCTCGATGACATGGCCAGACTGGGGCTGCGCAGTTTCCTGCCTGCCGCGATTCAGGCGCCGATCATCGTCACCTTCCACGCACCGAAAGACCCGCGCTACCAGTTCAAGGAATTCTACGAACGCGTCAAAGCCAAGGGTTTCATCCTTTACCCCGGCAAATTGACCCAGGTCGAAACCTTCCGTGTCGGCTGCATCGGCCACGTCAACCAGGCCGAGATGCACGCGGCGGTGGCGGCTATCGCCGAAGTACTGCGCGAGATGGAAGTCCTCGAAATATAAACCACACCGCATTCCCCTGTGGGAGCGGGCTTGCTCGCGAAAGCGGACCGACATTCAACATTTATGTCAGCTGGCATACCGCCTTCGCGAGCAAGCCCGCTCCCACCAAACGCAGCTCTCCTTTAGCCAGTTGCCACAGGATTTGATCACCATGAACTATACAAACCCAACCAAACTGCAAGCCGCCATCCTCGACTGGGCCGGCACCGTGGTCGATTTCGGCTCCTTCGCCCCGACCCAGATTTTTGTCGAAGCCTTCGCCGAATTCGACGTCCAGGTTTCCATCGAAGAAGCCCGCGGCCCGATGGGCATGGGCAAGTGGGACCACATCCGCACCCTCTGCGATCAGCCGCAAGTGGCCGAACGTTATCGCGCCGTGTTCGGCCGCACCCCGACCGACGATGACGTCACCGCCATCTACAAACGCTTCATGCCCCTGCAAATCGAAAAAATCGCCGAGCACTCGGCGCTGATTCCGGGCGCGCTGGACACCATCGCCAACCTGCGCCAGCAAGGGATCAAGATCGGTTCCTGCTCTGGCTACCCGAAACAGGTCATGGACAAAGTGGTCGAACTGGCCGCCACCAACGGTTACGTTGCCGATCACGTGGTCGCCACCGACGAAGTGCCTAACGGTCGCCCATGGCCGGCCCAGGCGCTGGCCAACGTGATCGCCCTGGGCATTGATGATGTCGCAGCCTGCGTGAAGATTGACGACACCGTACCGGGCATTCTTGAAGGTCGTCGCGCCGGCATGTGGACCGTGGCGCTGATCTGCTCGGGCAACGCGCTGGGCCTGGACTACGAAGGTTACCGCGCCCTCGGCAGCGACCAACTGGACAGCGAACGCAAGCGCATCCACGGAATGTTCGAGGGCTCGCGCCCGCACTACATGATCGACACCATCACTGATTTGCCGGAAGTGATTGCTGATATCAACAAACGTCTGGCCAAGGGCGAGATGCCACAGACTGCATAAAATCGCGACTATAAAAACGCCGTAACCCGGAAAGGGTACGGCGTTTTTTTTATAATCGAACTTTTATTAATGACGCTCTAATTTATAAACTAAGCATCCGATACGATACTGCCAGAGCGTAGTCTAACCGCTCGAATTCACTCCGCATTTATTTGATTACCGCTGGCATCAAAAATTGAGCCGTCCGCATACTTTACACGGCCATCGGGGTACTGCTCGGTGCCATCCTTCCAGACCAGGCGTCCATCCGGATATTCAATCGTTTCATCCGGCCATACGATGCGACCGTCCGGGTACTCTACCCTTCCGTCCGCGTGCTGGATAATGCCGTCCGGGCGTTTCACCGAATTTTTATCGGCATTGACCAGACTGCCATCGGGCAGGGAAGTCGTACCGTCACTGTTTCGAATGCTGCCGAGGGTGTTCAGCAGGTTAATGAAGGCTATCGGATCAATGTTGATGTTAAGGGTTGGCCACTGCAGCGGCGGCCGGACAGGCCCCACTGGCTTGGTCGGCGGGATCGGCGCCTTCCCGGGAGGCAAGGCAGGCTTGACCGGTGGTTTAACGGGTACGGTCGGTTTTACGGGTGGCTTGACGGGTGGCTTGACGGGTGGCTTGACGGGTGGCTTGACGGGCACTGTCGGTTTGACCGGAGGTTTGACAGGTACGGTCGGTTTGACAGGCGGCTTTACGGGCACGGTGGGTTTGACGGGTGGTTTGGTTGGTTTTGGTTTGGGGATCGGCGCTTTAGCCATCATCTTTTTTACGACGCCGGCATAGATCTTGTTACTACTTGTCATTTTCACACTCATAAAAATCCTTTTTAGCTGCTCGACAAATACTATGATTTTCGAGCTTTTCAGTTTGTCTCCCTGACAAACTTTACGCCTTCAAAATAACCAACTTCTTTGAGCGATGCAAAGTCCTCCCAAATACCAAATATAAACAACAAACAGTTACACCCCTCTCAAAACCAGCTCAGTACTGATTCTTAATTACTTACTTCCAACCGCCACATGGGTGAATTCAGGTGAACCCGGCAAACACTGATGCAATGCCTGCATATCACCGACGACATCTGATAAAAAATTGACTCAACTCAGGCAGAAAGAAAGTAAGGGGATTACAGTAAAAGCACACCGTCGAATTAGAACGGTGGCTCGACCTGACCTGTGAGGAACACCGTATGCCCTGGAAGAATTCCGACTCACGCTACAGCACCGTATCGATCACGCTGCATTGGTTGATGTTGGTTTTGCTGGCGCTGGTTTACGCCTGCATCGAATTTCGCGGGATCTTTCCAAAAGGCAGTGGCGGGCGGACGCTGATCACCGAATCGCACTTCATGCTGGGCTTGACGGTGTTTGTGCTGGTTTGGCTGCGTTTGTTTGCTCGCAGCTTGGGCCCGGCACCGCAAATCTTCCCGGCCTCGCCTCAGTGGCAGACCATATTGGCCAAACTGATGCACTGGGCGCTGTACATTTTCATGATTGCCATGCCGATTCTGGGCTGGCTGGTCACCAGCGCAAAAGGTCATCAAGTGATGTTCTACGGCTTCGACCTGCCGCTGCTGATCCCGGAAGACAAGGCGTTGGCCAAGCAGATCGAGGGCTGGCATGAACTCGGCGGCACTATCGGTTACTGGCTGATCGGCCTGCATGCCTTGGCGGGGATTTATCACCACTACGTGGTGCGCGATAACACCTTGCTGCGGATGATGCCCAAGCGCGGGTGATTTCCGTCGTTCACTGGAAACCCCGGCGGCCCTGCAAACCGCCGGTATGAATGAAGATCAGGCGCGTGCCGCTTGCGAATCTTCCCGCTTCTGCTTGCAGCTTGAGCGCCAACAGGGCTTTGCCGGTGTACAGCGGTTCGAGGGGAACGCCGCTGGCCTGTTCGGTCTGATCGATGAATTCGAGTAACAGCGGATCGACTTTGGCAAAGCCGCCACGACTGGCGTCGAAGCACTCATAAGCACGATCCGGCAAACCCGCTTCTTGCATAACTGATTCGACCTGCTGCGCAACGCCGTGATCGTCGGGCACCGCCAATGCGCCATATACCGGGTGCTCGCCCGCCTCGGCCAGCACCACACCGGCCAGGGTGGTCCCCGTTCCGCAGGCCAGCCACCAGCCGTCGTAGTCGCTCCAGCCCAGACCCTTCAGCTGCTCGCTGACCATTGCCCTCAACTGCACGCAGCCCTTGGCTCCCGGCAAACCGCCGCCACCTTCCGGCACCGGATGCAGACCGGGATACTGCGCCTGCCATGGCAACCAGAAACCCGGCTCGTGCCGCGCTCGATAACCGCCATAACCCAGCCAATGCAACTGCATGCCGAATGCCTGCAAGTCTTTCACCGTCGGCGTTTCTTGCGGATGACCGCGCAACAGGCCAACGGTGCGGAAATCAAAACGCTGACCCGCCGCGGCCAGTGCATGCAGATGATTGGAGTGGGCACCGCCCAGACTGATGATGCCTTTGGCACCGATCCGGTCAGCGGCTTTCAGGTGTTCGATGAGTTTGAACCACTTGTTGCCACTGATCAGTGGGTCGATCTGGTCGAGGCGCAGGATCGCAACTTCGATGCCAGCGTTGGTCAGCCAATCGAGATGAAAGGGCTCGAGGGGGGCCTGGGGTAGCCAATCGGTTGGCGGGAGAAGCATCGATACCGGCTCCGGATGAGGAGCCGGCATCTTAACAGCCGTTGTGGAGATTGATCGTTCCCACGCTCTGCGTGGGAATGCAGCTCGGGACGCTCCGCGTCCCTAAAGCGGACGCGGAGCGTCCATTGAGGCATTCCCACGCAGAGCGTGGGAACGATCCACGTTAGAGTTCAGCCGCCAACCGCGACCCCTGGTCGATCGCGCGTTTGGCATCCAGCTCCGCTGCCACATCCGCGCCGCCAATCAAATGCACGTTCTGCCCGGCTGCCACCAGCCCCTCGTGCAATTCGCGCAGCGGATCCTGCCCGGCGCAGATCACGATGTTGTCCACCGGCAGCAGCTGCGGCTCGCCGGTTTCGCCGATGCGAATGTGCAGCCCCTCGTCGTCGATTTTCAGGTACTCGACGCTGTTGAGCATCTGTACCTGCTTGTTTTTCAGACCGGTGCGGTGAATCCAGCCAGTGGTTTTACCCAGGCCATCGCCGACCTTGGATTTCTTGCGCTGCAACAGGAACACTTCACGCGCCGGTGCGTGCGGTTCAGCCTTGATGCCGGCGACACCGCCGCGCGCTTGCAGATGCGTATCGATGCCCCACTCCTTCCAGAACGCCTCGCGATCCAGGCTGGTGGCGACGCCCTGGTGAACCAGGAACTCAGAGACATCAAATCCGATACCACCGGCGCCGATCACCGCGACGCGCTTGCCCACCGGTTTGCGCTCCAGGATCACGTCCAGGTAGCTCAGCACCTTGGCGTTCTCGACACCCGGAATCGCCGGGGTTCTTGGCGCGATGCCGGTGGCGAGAATGATTTCGTCGTAACCGCCCTCAACCAGTTTCGCCACGTCGACACGGGTGTTCAGGCACACCTCAACATGGGTGGTCTGCAGTTTGCGGTTGAAGTAGCGCAGGGTTTCGAAGAACTCTTCCTTGCCCGGTACACGCTTGGCGATGTTGAACTGGCCGCCAATTTCGCCGGCCGAATCAAACAGTGTCACCTGATGACCACGCTCGGCGGCCACAGTCGCTGCGGACAGACCCGCAGGACCGGCACCGACCACCGCGATTTTCTTGATCTGCTGCACCGGCAGGTAATTGAGCTCGGTTTCGTGACAGGCGCGTGGGTTCACCAGGCAACTGGTCAACTTGCCGCCAAAGGTGTGGTCCAGGCAAGCCTGGTTGCAACCGATGCAGGTGTTGATTTCATCGCCACGGCCGGCCGCGGCCTTGTTGACGAAGTCCGGGTCGGCGAGGAACGGTCGCGCCATGGAAACCATGTCGGCATCGCCTTCGGCCAGAATCTGCTCGGCCACTTCCGGGGTATTGATCCGGTTGGTGGTGATCAGCGGAATGCTCACCGAGCCACGCAGCTTGGCCGTGACTTTGCTGAACGCCCCGCGCGGCACTTTGGTGGCGATGGTCGGGATCCGGGCTTCGTGCCAACCGATGCCGGTGTTGATAATCGTCGCACCGGCCTGCTCGATGGCCTTGGCCAGCGTCACGATTTCTTCCCAGCTGCTGCCGCCTTCCACCAGATCGAGCATCGACAGGCGGAAGATAATGATGAAGTTCGGGCCTACCGCTTCGCGCACCCGACGGACGATTTCCACCGGCAGGCGCATGCGGTTTTCATAGCTGCCGCCCCAGCGGTCAGTACGGTGGTTGGTGTGGGCGGCGAGGAACTGGTTAATGAAATAACCTTCTGAGCCCATGATCTCGACACCGTCGTACTCGGCCTGTTGCGCCAGGGTCGAACAGGTGACGAAATCGCTGATCTGCTTCTCGATGCCTTCCTCGTCCAGCTCTTTTGGCTTGAACGGGTTGATCGGTGCCTGAATGGCGCTAGGCGCGACCTGTTTCGGGCTGTAGGCATAACGCCCGGCGTGAAGGATCTGCATGCAGATCTTGCCGCCCGCCTCATGCACCGCGCGGGTGACGATCCGGTGCTTGAGCGCTTCTTCCTCGGTGGTCAGTTTGGCTGCGCCAGAGTACACCCCGCCCTCGTCGTTCGGGCCGATACCGCCAGTGACCATCAGGCCGACGCCTCCACGGGCACGTTCGGCGAAGTACGCCGCCATGCGCTCGAAACCACCGGGCTTTTCCTCAAGACCGGTGTGCATCGAACCCATCAGGGTACGATTGCGCAACGTGGTAAAACCCAGGTCCAGCGGGGCCAACAGGTGCGGGTAATGAGCGGCGGCCATCGGTAACTCCACATCGAGCGATCACGGAAAAAGTGCAGGAGCTCTACGGCCCCCGTCAGTCATGTTGAACAGACTAAGAGTCGCACCGCTGTCACTCAATGACCGTAACTGACAACTTATTGATCCAAATGTGCAGCGCCCCTTGGCAAGCGCCGGTATGCGCCCTACCCTAGTCGCGAATCCTGCACACGGCCGTTGACTGTTTCCCCATGCGCAAACTTCTGTACCTGACCTTCTCCATGGCATTGATTGCCGCCCTTACGACCTACGCCATGTGGGCCGCGGACCGTCCGGTGGGTCATTACCTGTCGGACCTGCGCATCAACCTCGCGGTCGACCAAGGCACACCCGCCGATCGCGGCAACCTGCTGGGCATCCAGCCCGAGCTGTTTCCCACCGACTATCAAAGCCCCGAGCGCCTGCACCGCAAGCTGGCGGCTTATTTGCAAAAGGCCCAGGACCAGGGCCTGCTGAATGAAAAAACCATCGTCGTCCTGCCCGAACATGTCGGCACCTGGTTGATGGTCAGCGGCGAGAAAGATGAGCTGTACCAGGCCGCCACGCTCAAGGAAGCCATGAACTGGCTGGCGGTCAGCAACCCACTGAAGTTCCTCCGCGCACTGATCAGCGCCGAGGGCGACAAACGTCTGGACGACGCGCACCTGCGCATGAAGGCCAAAGGCATGGCCAAGGACTACCAGGCACTGTTTGGTGGACTGGCGAAAGAATTCCACGTGACGTTGGTGGCGGGTTCTATCGTGCTACCTGAGCCCAGCATCATCGACGGCACCCTGAAAATCGGCCGCGGCGCGTTGTACAACAGCAGCGTGGTATTCGGTCGCGATGGCTTGCCGATCGGCCAACCCCAGCGCCAGATGCACCCGATTTTCGATGAGCATGAAGTCATTGCCGCCAATGGCGAGCATACGCTCAACGTCGTCGATACCCCGGCCGGACGCCTGGGCGTGCTGATCGGCAGCGACAGCTGGTATCCGGACAACTACCGCAAGCTCGACCGCCAGGGTGCGCAGTTCGTCGCAGTCCCGGCGTTTGTGCTCGGGCGCGGCACCTGGGACCAACCGTGGCGCGGTTACAAGGGGCTGTCGACGCCTGGCTCGGTCAGTCTCAAGGCCGGCGAACTCAGCGAAGGACAAGCCTGGCATCGCCTGACACTCACCGCTCAACCGCCCAGCAGCCAGGCAATCGCCGGCATGAGCGTGTTCCTGCGCGGTCAGTTCTGGGATCAGGGCAGCGCCGGTCAAAGTTTTCTCAGCAGCAATGGGCAGCAGTTCGTCGACGGCAATGCCCGTGGCGCGCGTTTGCTGAACCTCTGGTTGTAACCGATGAAACCGTTGCCGATGCGCCTCGGCGATCTGTCGGTGGGCTTTGTTCATAGCCTGGCCGACGCCGTGCGCAGCCATGGCGTGGACCCTCAGCCGCTGCTCGAACAATACGGCCTCGACGCCGCGCGCCTCAGCGAAGCGGGGGCTCGGCTCTCGATCCCGCGTTACATGCGCCTGGGCCACAGCGCCATACAACTGACCGACGACCCGGCACTCGGTTTGCGCATGGGCCAGCTCAGTCGCCTGAGCCAGGTCGGCCTGGCCGGGGTCACGGCCGCTCAGGCGCCGACGGTACGTGAAGCCGCGCGCTGCCTGATTCGCTTCGAAGCCTTATATGGCTCCAACTATCGCGGTCAATCGAGCTTTCACGAAGACGCCCAAGGTGCATGGCTGCGGTTTTACTCCATCAGCCCCTACAACGCCTATAACCGCTTCGTGGTGGACTCGATCATCGCTGGCTGGTTGCAGCAATTGTCCAGCGTCAGCCCTGCCCCATTGCGGGCCGAACGTATCGAGATCGAGTTTGAAGAGCCGGATTACCGAACGGCGTATGAAGTGCTGGGCGACTGCCCGATCCAGTTTGGCTGCGAGCACAATCAACTGCGCTTGAGCCTTGCCAGCCTCGCCCAGCGCAACCCGGAACACTGCCCGAGCACCTGGCGACACTTGCTGCAACTGTGTGAGCGAGAACTGGAACAACTGACACGCACCCGCAGCCTGCGTGAACGCATCACTCAGTTACTGGGGCCATTGCTCAATGGTGGCCGGGAACCCGACCTGGAAGAAGTGGCGGCACGCCTGAAACTGCCAACCTGGACCTTGCGCCGCAAACTCGCCGAGGAAGGCACGCAATTTCGCGCGATCCTCAATGACACGCGTCGCGACCTGGCCATGACCTACATCCGCGATACCGAACTGGCGTTCGGAGAAATCGCCTACCTGCTGGGCTTTGCCTCGGCCGAAGCCTTTCAACGGGCCTTCAAACGCTGGAGCGGTCAGACTCCCGGCGAGTTTCGCCGCAGTCATCGCCAATCCGCTTGACGCTTATAGCTCGGTAGCGTCTTCGGCCGGTTCCAGCGGGTCCAGTTCAAACGCCTGATACTCGAGCAGCTCTTCTTGATACTCATCCATTTTGAATCTCCCACGGCTCGTTGAAAAAACGCCTGAATAAATGACCAGCGCCCCGAGCATAAAGTGCCCACGTGAAAGAAAAATGACGCAGGCACGCCGCCCAGCGGCTACTTAATAAAACGTAGCAGGCGGTCAGGAATTTATCACAGGATTTTTTCGATACAGGCTGTAGGACAACGGCCTGGTTGACGCGGATCAATTTAACAGCGCACTACGGGAGCGGATTTGTCTGAACCGGTCCCGCAGCGTCAGAGCACGATTACTGGCCTGAAACAGGAATGGCCGAAATAGGCTCGGTGGGTGGCGGCAGGCTTGATTCGGGCGGCGGAGTGACCGTTTCCGTGGTCGATGCCGGCTCGGCGTTGTCGGCCGGAGCAATCGGAGCAGCTTCAGGTGGCGGTGCCACAGGCTCAGAGGCTGCTGGAGCAGCTTCAGCAGGCGCCGGCGCGGGTTCTGCCGCAGGTGCCGGGGTCGGCGCTAACGGAGCCGGTGCGGCCTTGGCTTCAGGCACGCCGAGATCGGGTTTCGGCTTTTCCTGGATGTGCGCGGCTTTTTTCGCTTCCGGCGGCAGGAACAATTCGACCAAGGTAAAGAAACGTTCGTAGAACTTGGGTGACGATACGGTTTCGCTGGCAACCTTGACCATCGAGTCGTCGGACGAACCGATCGGCATCGACACAGAACCCAGCACGCCCACACCAACGCTGGCGGAGTTGTTGGTCTTCTTCAGCGCATAACGATCCTGCAAGGCGTTGGCGAACATGGTCGCGTGGCGCCCCTCACTGCCGTCATCGGCACAGACCACACTGAAGCTGATCTCCATGTGGGTCTCGCCGGTCTGCTGGAAGCTTTTGTGTCCGCTGACCAGTTTCGGGTCCGAGCTGGTGATGATGTAGCCCTGGCTGAGCAACGCCCGACGGGCGGCTTCGCACGTCTGCGCATCAGTCACCGGGTAGCTGCGCGAAAACGTTCCGGAGTCGTCGAAGTTCTCATGCTCGTAGATAGGGGCTTTCTTCGACGAGCAACCGGCCGCGGCGGCCAGCACCAACGCCAGCCCTGCAACACGCATGGGAATTGATTTAAACATTGAACATCCTGAGGAAAACGGTCCGGGGCGTATTGTGCAACAGATCGATGCTTAGCGGAGTATCGATTAGTGTCTTAAAACAGTTACAAGTCTACTGACTGTCATTTACAGCAAAAAGTCGCACGGTAAATTATTCAGGCGACGGATAACCCGTGCTGCTTTCGTTTCACCCATAAAAAACCCCAGCCTTTCGGCCGGGGTCTTTGTGTAGCGCAAAACTCAGTCAGGCATCAGAAGCGTTTGATCTCAGCCTGGCTTTCCAGAAGTTTGCGGTAGGCCGCAAAGTCTTGCTGGCCAATGCGCGAAGCGAGGAAGCGACGGTATTGAGCCTTCTCTTCTTCGGTCGGCGCAGCCGCTTCGTTCACGCCGTCCAGACGCACAATCACCAGGCTGCCATCAGCCAGAGTCACGTTGCTGAAGGTCGGCTTGTCCTTGGCGACGGGCTTCGGCATGCGGAACAGTGCCTGCAGCACGGTTGGGTCAACCCCTTCCTGGCCACGAGTAGCGGCCTGGGTCACTTTCCAGCTCTGACCGTCGATCGCCTTGTCCAGCGGAGTCTTGCCTTCGCGCAGGCTGACAATCAGCTCTTCAGCCTTGGTCTTGGCGGCAGCACTGGCGTGCTCCTTGGTCAGTTGCACGCGAATACTGGCAGCGACGCTTTCCAGCGGCAGTTGCGCAGGCTTCAGGTGCTCCTTGGCGCGCAGCACGATCACGGTTTCCGGATCGAGCTCGATGGCGGTGCTGTTGGCACCCTCATCCAGCACTTCAGGACTGAACGCTGCAGTGATCACGGCACGGTTGGCCGCAACACCTTCGCCACCTTCACGGCCGAACGGTTTGGACGTATGCACAGTGAGCTTCAGGTCCTGCGCCGGCTGAGCCAGATCGGAGGCTTCGAACGACGAGTCTTCGAGTTGCTTGGTCGCCTCGACGAAACGCTGCTCGACCTGCTGGGTTTTCAGCTCACGGGTCAGCTTGTCTTTCAGGCTGGCGAACGTCGGCACTTCAGGTGCCTCCACGCCCAACAGCTTGATCAGGTGGAAACCGAAGTCAGTACGGATCGGCGCCGAGACCTGATCCTTGGCCAGCGCATACAGCGCTGTTTCGAAGGCTGGATCGTAGACGCCAGGACCGGCATAGCCAAGGTCACCGCCGTTGCTCGCCGAACCAGGATCCTGGGAGAACTCCTTGGCCAGGGCTTCGAACTTCTCGCCTTTTGCCAGACGTGCCTGGATCTCTTCGATCTTGGCCTTGGCTTGCGCTTCGGTCACCTTGTCGTTCACTTCGATCAGAATGTGCGCGGCCCGACGTTGTTCCGACAGGTTCGCGATTTCTTTCTGATACGCCGCTTGCAAGTCTTCGTCCTTGACGCTGACCTGATCAAAGAAGGAAGCCTTCTTCAACTCCACGTAATCAATGACCACCTGATCCGGCGTCATGAATTCCTTGGCGTGTTCGTCGTAATAGGCTTTGACTTCATCGTCGGTCAGCTTCACCGCCGCCGGTTCAGCCTTGACGTTCAGCGAAGCGAAATCGCGGGTCTGTTTTTCCAGACGGGCGAATGCCAGAACCTGTGCGTCGGTAACGAAACCACTGCCTGCCAGGCCCGCGCGCAACTGACCGATCAGCATTTCCTGAGCCAGCATCTGGCGGAACTGCATGCGGCTGTAGCCGAGTTGGCGAATAACCTGGTCGAAACGCTCTGGGCTGAACTTGCCATCAACCTGGAATTCAGGCGTTTGCAGGATCACCTGGTCCAAAGCAGTTTCGGAAAAAGCGAACTTCGAGTTTTCTGCGCCTTGCAGCAGCAGCTTGCGATCGATCAGGCCTTTGAGGGCCGATTCGCGCAGCATTTTTTCGTCGAGCAAGGAAGCATCGAAATCCTTGCCCAGCTGTTGCATGAGCTGACGGCGTTGCATATCGACCGCCTGGCTCAGCTCGTTCTGGCTGATTTCTTCACCATTGACCTTGGCCGCATCCTGGCTGTTGGTCGTCGCCTGAAAAATGGCCTCGATACCGGTGAAAGCCATCAGTACAACGATGATCCCGATAATGGTCTTGGCAATCCAGCCTTGTGAATTGTCCCTGATATTCTGCAGCATGCGTCCCCCAGAAACGGTTGAACTTCAAAATTAGGCAACCGTGGAGCGTGGGTAGAATCCGGATAGAAGAAAGGCGCATCCGAGGATGCGCCTTCTCGTAACTGGCGGAGCGGACCGATGACTCGAACGTGCGAGCCTCGGCGTCTCGGATCGGCGACTCGCCGACTGGACTACCGCTCCGCTGCCAGGTCAGGCATGACCCCGACCCGGATAGGCAAAAACCTGAATCGAACTTAGTTGACAGCTTCTTTCAGTGCTTTACCGGCTTTGAAACCTGGTTTTTTGGCTGCTGCGATTTCCAGCGTCTTACCGGTCTGTGGGTTACGACCAATGCGAGCTGGACGATCGGTTACGGAGAAAGTACCGAAACCAACCAGAACAACAGAGTCGCCAGCCTTGAGAGCGCCAGTGACGGATTCGATTACAGCGTCCAGCGCACGGCCAGCAGCAGCTTTCGGGATATCAGCGGATGCAGCGATAGCATCAATCAGTTCCGACTTGTTCACTCTAAGTCCCCTTATATCTATTTGAGTATGATTCTAAGTTTTTTGGTGAAAGCAAAAACGAGTGCTGAATGGCCTACAGACACTTAAGAGCCGCTTTATAACAAGGGCTCTAAAAAGCTGTCAACAAGCCACCCAGGCAAATGCGTACTAATGCGTGCTAATTCTTTCCTTAGAGTCAGACTCGCGTTTTTCATCCTTTGCAACTATCTCTGGAGCTACATCTGGCAAGGGCTCCGGCGCGTATTGCAGCGCAATTTGCAGGACCTCGTCAATCCATTTAACCGGTTTAATCTGCAGATCTTGCTTGATGTTGTCAGGAATTTCCTTCAGATCGCGTACGTTCTCTTCAGGAATGATCACCGTCTTGATTCCTCCACGGTGAGCTGCGAGCAGTTTTTCTTTCAAACCACCAATCGCCAGCACCTGGCCACGCAGCGTAATTTCGCCAGTCATGGCGACGTCCGCGCGCACAGGAATCCCGGTCAATGCCGACACCAGAGCCGTGCACATGCCCACACCGGCGCTAGGGCCGTCCTTCGGGGTTGCCCCTTCCGGCATGTGGATGTGCGTGTCGCGCTTCTCGTGGAAGTCCAGGGGAATCCCCAGGCTCTTCGCACGACTGCGAACAACGGTCAGGGCCGCAGTGATCGATTCGACCATGACGTCACCCAGGGAACCGGTCTTGATCAACTGGCCTTTACCCGGCACGACAGCGGCTTCGATGGTCAGCAATTCGCCGCCCACTTGAGTCCATGCCAACCCGGTTACCTGACCGATCTGATCCTGAGATTCGGCCAGACCGTAGCGGAATTTGCGCACGCCCAGGAAGTGTTCGAGCATCTCGGCAGTGACCTTCACCGAGAAGCGTTTTTCCATCGCGTGCTCTTTGACCGCCTTGCGGCAAACCTTGGCAATCTGGCGCTCCAGACCACGTACACCGGCTTCGCGGGTGTAGTAACGGATGATGTCGCGGATCGCTTCAGCGTCGAATTCCAGCTCGCCTTTCTTCAAGCCGTTGGCAGCAATCTGCTTTGGCGAGAGGTACTTGACGGCAATGTTGATCTTTTCGTCTTCGGTGTAACCCGGCAGACGAATCACTTCCATCCGGTCCAGCAAGGCGGGTGGAATATTCATGGAGTTCGAGGTGCAAAGGAACATCACATCGGACAGGTCGTAGTCGACTTCCAGATAGTGATCGTTGAAGTTGTGGTTCTGCTCAGGATCGAGCACTTCCAGCAACGCCGATGCCGGATCGCCACGCATGTCGCTGCCCATTTTGTCGATTTCATCGAGCAGGAACAGCGGGTTGCGGACGCCCACTTTTGTCATCTTTTGAATCAATCTTCCTGGCATCGAACCGATATAGGTACGGCGATGACCACGAATTTCCGCTTCATCACGCACGCCACCGAGGGCCATGCGCACGAATTTGCGGTTGGTGGCGTGAGCAATCGACTCCGCCAGAGAGGTTTTACCCACCCCGGGAGGACCGACCAGGCACAACACCGGACCACGAATTTTCTTCACTCGTTTTTGCACGGCGAGGTATTCGAGGATCCGCTCTTTGACTTCTTCCAGACCATAGTGGTCTGCATCGAGAATGTCTTCGGCGCGCGCCAGGTCCAGGCGCACTTTGCTCTGCGCCTTCCATGGCACCTGAACCAGCCAGTCGATATACGAGCGCACCACGGTCGCTTCCGCAGACATTGGCGACATTTGTTTTAACTTGTTCAGTTCACCCTGGGCTTTGGCCAAGGCGTCTTTCGGCAAACCGGCGGCATCGATGCGCTTTTTCAGCTCTTCGATTTCGTTGTGGCCTTCGTCGCTGTCGCCGAGCTCTTTCTGAATGGCCTTCATCTGCTCATTCAGGTAGTACTCGCGCTGGCTGCGCTCCATTTGTTTTTTGACGCGACCACGAATGCGTTTTTCGACTTGCAGCAGGTCGATCTCGGCATCCAGCAACGCCAGAACGTGCTCGACCCGGGCCGACAAATCAATGATTTCGAGGATTTCCTGCTTCTGCTCGATCTTCAGGGCCATGTGTGCGGCCATGGTGTCGACCAGGCGGCCTGGTTCGTCAATGCTGTTTAGAGACGACAGGACTTCAGCGGGGACTTTCTTGCCCAACTGCACATATTGTTCGAACTGAGCCAGCAGGCTGCGTACGAACACTTCCGACTCGCGCTCTGGCGCGTCGACTTCGTCGATCAATGAGACTTCGGCACGGCAGTGGCCGTCCACTTCGCTGAAGCGCTCAACGGCGCCCCGCTGCTCACCTTCAACCAAAACCTTGACCGTGCCGTCAGGCAGCTTGAGCAGCTGCAGAACGGTAGCAATGGTACCTACACGATAAAGTGCTTCTTCACCGGGATCGTCGTCAGCAGGGTTTCTCTGAGCCAGCAGAAGGATCTGCTTGTCGCCCGTCATCGCTGCCTCGAGGGCTTCGATGGATTTCTCACGCCCCACGAACAGCGGGATAACCATGTGCGGATAAACCACAACATCACGCAATGGCAGGAGAGGCAATTCGATGGTTGTCTTCATGATTTCGCCTCTACGGCGGCCATAAGGCCGTAAACAGATGGAAGTGAGCTTGAAACCAAGATGGGGGCTACCTTCAAAAAAAACAAGCTTAAAGAAGGTGTTAAAACGCGCTAAAAGCAAAGGGGCCCGAAGGCCCCTTCTTTATTACAGCAGCTGGACGCTTAGGCGTCTGGCGCTGCCTTGGCAGCCGGCTCACTGTTTTCGTAGATATACAGTGGCTTGGACTTGCCTTCTATAACGCTTTCGTCGATCACTACTTTACTCACCTCGGACTGCGAGGGGATTTCATACATAGTGTCGAGCAATACACCTTCGAGAATCGAACGCAGTCCACGGGCACCGGTTTTACGTTCCAGGGCACGTTTAGCGACCGATTTCAGAGCGTCGGCCCGGAATTCCAGATCCACACCTTCCATCTCGAACAGCTTGGCATACTGTTTGGTAAGGGCATTTTTTGGCTCGGTGAGAATCTGCATCAACGCAGCCTCATCAAGCTCGTCCAGCGTGGCAAGTACCGGCAGACGACCGACGAACTCCGGGATCAGACCGAACTTGACCAGATCGTCAGGCTCGACTTCACGCAGGGACTCACCGACTTTCTTGCCTTCTTCCTTGCTGCGCACTTCCGCGTTGAAACCGATACCGCCCTTGGTGGAACGGTTTTGAATAACCTTTTCCAGACCGGAGAACGCACCACCGCAGATGAACAGGATGTTACGGGTGTCGACCTGAAGGAATTCCTGTTGCGGATGCTTGCGACCACCTTGAGGCGGTACGGAAGCGACCGTGCCTTCGATCAACTTGAGCAAGGCTTGCTGCACGCCTTCACCGGAAACGTCCCGGGTGATCGACGGGTTGTCAGATTTGCGCGAAATCTTGTCGATCTCATCGATGTAGACAATACCCATTTGGGCCTTTTCCACATCGTAATCGCACTTCTGCAGCAGCTTCTGAATGATGTTTTCGACATCTTCGCCCACGTAACCTGCCTCGGTGAGGGTGGTTGCGTCGGCGATGGTGAACGGAACGTTCAGCAAGCGAGCCAGTGTTTCAGCAAGCAGGGTTTTACCCGAGCCTGTCGGGCCAATCAGCAAGATGTTGCTCTTGCCAAGTTCGACATCGTCATTCTTTTTGTCACGCTGGTTCAGGCGCTTGTAGTGGTTGTACACCGCTACGGCCAAAACCTTTTTCGCACGCTCCTGACCAATTACGTACTGATCAAGGATGCCGCTGATTTCTTTAGGCGAAGGCAATTTATGCGCGCTGCTTTCGGCCTGGGCTTCCTGCACCTCCTCACGGATGATGTCATTGCACAGGTCGACGCACTCGTCGCAGATAAAGACCGAGGGGCCGGCAATCAATTTGCGCACTTCATGCTGGCTTTTGCCACAGAAGGAGCAATAGAGCAGCTTGCCGTTGTCCTCGCCGTTGCGGGTGTCAGTCATTCGTTCGATCCAAATCCGATAGGCTTGCAACACAAGATGAAGGCTATTGCGGGCTTTTTCAAGCCCGCTGGTGATCGGACGCGCCGACCAACCCTATTTTGAGCTGCTTATTTTAAGCGGGGCGCTGATTGATCACTTCATCGATCAACCCGTATTCACGCGCGGCTTCTGCACTCATGAAATTATCGCGGTTGGTATCGCGCTCGATTTCTTCAAGAGTGCGCCCGCTATGCTTGGCCATCAGCGTGTTGAGACGCTCACGAATGAAGAGGATTTCCTTGGCATGGATTTCGATATCCGAAGCCTGGCCCTGGAAACCGCCCAGTGGCTGGTGAATCATCACACGCGAGTTCGGCAGGCAATAACGCTTGCCCTGGGCACCGGCGGTCAGCAGGAACGCGCCCATGCTGCACGCTTGACCGATACAGGTGGTCGACACGTTTGGCTTGATGAACTGCATGGTGTCATAAATCGACATGCCCGCCGTTACCGAACCGCCCGGGGAGTTGATATAGAGATGGATGTCCTTGTCCGGGTTTTCCGCTTCAAGGAACAGCAATTGCGCACAGATCAGGTTGGCCATGTAGTCCTCTACCGGACCAACCAGAAAGATCACTCGCTCCTTGAGAAGGCGCGAATAGATGTCATAGGCGCGCTCGCCACGAGCTGACTGCTCGACAACCATCGGGACCAGGCCGCCTGCGGCCTGGATATCAGAGTTCTGCTGAATATACGAATTACGGAACATGCTCTGCAGTCACTCCCAAATAGTTATGTCTTGAATACGCATAAGCCAGCACGAAGGCTGGCTTATGGTGTGTGCTTCTTACCGCAAAAACGATCAGTCGGCTTGTGGAGCTTCTACCGGCTTGACTGCTTCTTCGTAAGAGACCGATTTGTCGGTCACGCTAGCTTTCTGCAGAACAGTATCCACAACTTGCTCTTCCAGCACAACCGAACGAACTTCGTTCAGTTGCTGGTCGTTCTTGTAGTACCAGGACACAACCTGCTCAGGCTCCTGGTAAGCCGAAGCCATTTCCTGAATCATTTCACGAACGCGGGCTTCGTCAGGCTTGAGGTCGAATTGCTTGACCACTTCAGCCACGATCAGACCCAGCACGACGCGACGCTTGGCTTGTTCTTCGAACAGCTCGGCTGGCAGTTGCTCAGGCTTGATGTTGCCACCGAACTGCTGAACAGCCTGCACGCGCAGACGGTCAACTTCGTTGGACAGCAGAGCCTTCGGCACTTCGATCGGGTTGGTGGCCAGCAGACCGTCCATTACCTGATTCTTGACCTTGGATTTGATCGCCTGGCGCAGTTCACGCTCCATGTTCTTGCGAACTTCAGTGCGGAAGCCTTCCAGACCCGTTTCCTTGATGCCGAATTGAGCGAAGAATTCTTCGTTCAGTTCTGGCAGCTTTGGCTCGGAAACAGTGTTCACGGTTACGGTGAACTCAGCGGTTTTGCCTGCCAGGTCGAGGTTCTGATAGTCCTCTGGGAAAGTCAGGTTCAGAACGCGCTCTTCGCCGGCTTTAGCACCAACCAGACCGTCTTCAAAACCAGGAATCATGCGGCCGGAACCCAGAACCAGCTGAGTACCTTTGGCGGAACCGCCAGCGAACACTTCACCATCGACCTTGCCAACGAAATCGATGTTCAACTGGTCTTCGGTTTGAGCAGCGCGATCGGCCACTTCGAAACGAGTGTTCTGCTTGCGCAGCACTTCCAGCATTTTGTCCAGATCGGCATCAGCCACGTCAGCGCTCAGGCGCTCAACCGCGATACCTTCGAAACCGGCAACGGTGAACTCAGGGAACACTTCGAAAATCGCGACGTATTCCAGGTCTTTGCCAGCTTCCAGCGATTTCGGCTCGATCGAAGGAGCGCCAGCCGGGTTCAGCTTCTGCTCAACGACAGCTTCGTAGAAAGAGGACTGGATCACGTCACCGACCGCTTCCTGACGCGCATCAGCACCAAAACGGCGCTTGATTTCGCTCATTGGCACTTTGCCTGGACGGAAGCCAGCAATCTTGGCCTTTTGGGCGGTCTGCTGCAGACGCTTGTTGACCTGGCTCTCGATGCGCTCAGCCGGCACGGTGATGCTCATGCGGCGCTCAAGAGCAGAAGTATTTTCAACAGAAACTTGCATGGATATTCCTCGTTGCACAGACGTTAGCCGGCCGTTTCCGACCCCAGAATCAAGGGCATGCATTCTAGTGGGTCAAACTCAAGAAGTCACCCTACTGAAAACGGGTAAAAAAGCAGCAGGCAATTTATAGGCGGGGACAAACGGTTGTGCCGCGCCCTGTTAGCAAACACAGCCAATCATGCCAGGGCTCTGCACCAATCCTTCTATATATAGAAGGCATCGGCAATCCATCCCTGACAGTCGACCCCACAAGGGGACCAACGGGCGAATCAGCATCATCGAGAAACATAAATTCGACGATCCTAGCCGCCCTCTCGACCCAGAACTTGCGGCCGCTTTGAAAATTCAGACTTCTGAAACAAAAACGGCGCAGCCCTTTTCAGGTGCTGCGCCGTTTTCTGCTATTAAATAGCTACTTGTAAATGGTGCGGACGGAGAGACTCGAACTCTCACACCTTGCGGCGCTGGAACCTAAATCCAGTGTGTCTACCAATTCCACCACATCCGCATCAAGCTTTTAAAGCAAAGGCGCCAGACTGTTAATCTGGCGCCTTTCTAAATATGGGGTGGACGAAGGGGATCGAACCCTCGACAACGGGAGTCACAATCCCGTGCTCTACCAACTGAGCTACGCCCACCATATTGCCATGTTGCGTTACTTGTGCCAAAGCTGCCTAATGGCGCACCCGGCAGGACTCGAACCTGCGACCATCCGCTTAGAAGGCGGATGCTCTATCCAGCTGAGCTACGGGCGCCTTGTTAATCTGTATTCTTGGACGATTACAAACTAAGTGCTTTCAGTCTCACCGAATCAAACATCAACTCTGCTCGACCTTCTTAACCAGTGCTAGGCTGTGCCCGACAAGTGCGACGAATGTTATAGGTGACCCTGAAGGTCGTCAACTCTTTTTTAAAAAAAATTCATTTAATTAAAGGGGTTAGGGGAATTTGCAGACCAAGCGCCTTTGCCCTCACCTCATGACATGCGAGAATGCGTTCTCTTTTTTTCCCCTCTCGATGGTTAATCACGCGCAATGACTGCACAACTAATCGACGGCAAATCGATCGCCGCCAGCCTGCGCCAGCAGATCGCCAAACGCGTCAACGAGCGTCGCCAGCAAGGTCTGCGCACGCCCGGTCTCGCGGTGATCCTGGTCGGCAGCGATCCCGCCTCTCAGGTTTATGTCTCGCACAAGCGTAAAGACTGTGAAGAGGTCGGCTTCATTTCCCAAGCCTACGACCTGCCTTCCGAAACCACTCAAGAAGCACTGACCGATCTGATCGATCGCCTGAACGACGATCCGGCGATTGATGGCGTTCTGCTTCAGCTTCCTTTACCTGAACACCTGGACGCCTCCAAATTGCTGGAACGCATTCGTCCAGACAAGGACGTCGACGGTTTCCACCCTTATAACGTCGGCCGCCTTGCCCAGCGCATTCCACTGCTGCGTCCGTGCACCCCTAAAGGGATCATGACGCTGCTGGAAAGCACTGGTGTCGATCTCTACGGGATGGACGCAGTGGTTGTCGGGGCTTCCAACATTGTTGGCCGCCCGATGGCAATGGAGCTGCTGCTGGCCGGCTGCACTGTGACCGTCACCCACCGCTTCACCAAGGATCTGGCAGGCCACGTCGGTCGTGCCGATCTGGTGGTGGTCGCTGCCGGCAAGCCGGGGCTGGTAAAGGGTGAGTGGATCAAGGAAGGCGCGATCGTGATCGACGTCGGCATCAACCGCCAGGAAGACGGCAAACTGGTTGGCGACGTGATCTACGACACCGCCCTGCCCCGCGCTGGCTGGATCACTCCGGTCCCGGGTGGCGTTGGCCCGATGACGCGCGCTTGCCTGCTGGAAAACACGCTGTACGCAGCCGAAACACTGCACAGCTGAGTTCGCAACTTCATTGCTGCGACGAACAAAGGAACCCCGCCATTGGCGGGGTTCTTTTTGCCTGGATTTAAAACACTACCGCTCGCCGGAAACCTACAGGTTGTAGGGGTTTTCAAGGACTTTGACCTGTTCATTGATCAACCATCGACAGTTCTTCAGCCATACTCCTAAAATGCGTCGTTTTTAAAGAAACAACCCGTTACAGAACGGTTTATCCACACCTAACGAGTCTGCCAGCGTGAAAATCCGTCTTTCCATCCTGAGCCTATTTTTTGCATTTACCGGGACTTTCACCACGCCAACCGTCAACGCTGCCGACACCACTTCAGCGCCGCGAGATACGTCAACACTGAAGCTCGCTTCCAGCAGCGCATTGCTGATGGATCTGCAGACCAACAAAATCATCTATGCCAGTAATCCTGACGTGGTTAAGCCGATCGCTTCCGTCAGCAAGTTGATGACTGGGCTGATCGTGGTTGAAGCCAGACAGAACATGGACGAATACCTGTCGATCAACATCAGCGACACGCCGGAAATGAAAGGCGTGTTCTCCCGGGTGAAACTCAAAAGCGAATTGCCGCGCAGGGAAATGCTGCTGATTGCCCTGATGTCCTCGGAAAATCGCGCGGCTGCCAGCCTGGCCCATCATTATCCAGGTGGCTACGTCGCGTTTATTGCCGCGATGAATGCCAAAGCAAAAGCACTGGGCATGACCAGTACACACTTCGTCGAACCCACCGGCCTCTCCCCTCGCAACGTGTCCACAGCCCGCGACCTGAGCAAACTGCTGATCGCTGCGCACAAATACCCGCTACTGACTGAACTGAGTACGACCAAGCAAAAAACCGTCTCGTTCCGTAAACCCAACTACAGCCTGGGTTTCCGTAATACCGACCACTTGGTCAACAAGCCGAACTGGGACATCAAGCTGACGAAAACCGGCTTCACCAACGAAGCCGGTCACTGCCTGGTGCTGGTCACCAGCATGGGCAATCGCCCGGTTGCGCTGGTCATCCTCGACGCCTTTGGCAAGTACACACACTTTGCCGATGCCAGCCGTATTCGCAGCTGGGTTGAAACCGGCAGGGGCACCAACGTGCCATCTGTAGCCTTGCAGTACAAATCCGACAAGAATCTCAAGCATCGTCAGAGCAGCGTGGTTGAAGCGTCGAAATAAACAACAGGTAAAAGTAAGCCCCGATTCTTCGGGGCTTTTTTCGTCCAGCGTTAATCATTGGGCAACGGCATCTGGTCGTCATCCGGAATGCCATCCCCGGCACTCGGATCTCTCGTGCCGTGGGGATGTTCCGTTGGCACTACCATCGGACGCGCCAAGGGATCCCTCAATGGATCGTTCGGATCCATCACAGGGTCGATGTCTTTTTCAGGCGTGGTTGGAACGCTGTCCGGACGTTTGTCGTTGAAACTCGAATCGGTAGACATACGCACCTCACTCAGGCTCAGGGTTTCAGATCGGCGAGTGGATCGTAAGGCTTCGCGGGAGCCTTGGGATTGTCGCCCGGCTTCACATCCCTGGGTGCCTTGGCAGGTCCGATGGGGTCGACCTGAGGATCGGCGAGGTCCGGTGAATCGGGATCGAACCCCAACTCATCACCCGAAGAATGCTCAGACGAATGCGGGCCGACAGGGGTCTTGGAATGTGCCATGGGCGCCTCCTTTGAATCCGGCCCGGAGAAATCCGGGCCCTACTTCATTAGAAGTCGGCAAAGTGCAAGGGTGCCCGGCAAATGACGAACGGACTTATTGCGCGCTCAGCGCTTTCTTCGCCCTGGCGGCTGCCTGCTCCTGACCTGCCTGGGCAAGGTCGTTCGCGGCCTTGAGCCATCGCTGTTGATCGACATTGGCCGGCAATTGATTCGGCTTCTGGATCAGCACGGCCCAGCCACCGGCATCCTTGAGCGCCGCTTCAAACGAACCGAAGCCCATCAACTCTCGACGGTTCATGCCCGAGCGCAGCAGCACGGTCTGCTTCTGGCGGTTGTACCCGGCAAGAATGGCGTAACGCGGTTCAGCCCAGAACGCCGAGCCTTCGGTGAAACGCACCATGACCGGGTAACCGGCCGCAACCTGGGTCAATAGTGCCGGCAGATTGCTGTCGAGGGGATAGACGACCATGCCGTACTCGCGAGCGAGGTTCTGCATGTTCTGCTGTAACTGGGCTTCGGCACCCGGCAAATGCAACGGTTTTTCGAGCAACCCTGGCGTTATCACAATGCCTTGCTGGGACAACATGCTGGCCAGCACTTGCGGCCCACTTTGATTCGCCACGCCACGGTAGAACGTGCCACTGAGCTCGACGCGCTCCGGCAGCCGCTTGATTTCCGGTGCCACACTCCCCGCGCAACCCGCCAGACCGGCAACGCAGCCAACGACCAGCACTAAAGACCGAACTCGAGAAAATACCCGCACCATCATCACTCTCTTGATTTAGACGCCAGGCATCCGCGCTCCCGGCTTGGCCGTCGATCATAGGACGCCGCGCGGCAGCGGTATAGCCTTAAGCGGCAGATGATGGCATTCGATAGAGCGAACTGATTGGTGACAGCCGACCTTTGGTCAATAGTCTGAAACACAGCAGCGACTAGACTGTCATGTGCAAAGAGTGTGTGCCCGCAGCAGGGCGAAGAGGAGGCACTGATGAGCCTGGCGATGACCATTGTGATGTTGATTTCTGGCTGGCTGGCCGTTGCCGCCGCCATGTTATGGGGAGTCCTGCGCATTACCCGTCGGCACCATCATCCGGTTCAGTCGGCGCCAATGGCGAAACCCGATAAAACCACTGAACAGCACGCTGCCGCGCACTGACCGCCCCCCTTACGTATCCAAACAAAAACGGCCGCCTGGGCTCTTTCGAGCGCAGGCGGCCGTTTCGTTTGACGCGAGTTAAGCTTCAGCGGCTAAACGCTTCTGCTTCGCCCGCCGTGACATCATGTTCAAACTCTCGATCGTCGCCGAGAACGCCATGGCTGCATACACGTAGCCTTTCGGTACATGGGCGCCGAAGCCTTCGGCGATCAGCGTCATGCCGATCATGATCAGGAAGCCCAGCGCCAGCATCACCACTGTCGGGTTGTCGTTGATGAACTTGGCCAGAGGGTCAGCCGCCAGCAACATCACCAGTACCGACACCACCACCGCGATGATCATGATCGGCAAGTGTTCGGTCATGCCGACAGCGGTAATGATGCTGTCGATGGAGAACACCATGTCCAGCATCAGGATCTGACCGATAGCGGCAGCGAAGCCCAGGGTCACGGTCGAGGTGGCCGACGTTGGATCATCCGGCGCCGGGTCCATGCTGTGATGGATCTCGGTGGTCGCCTTCCACAACAGGAACAGGCCGCCGGCGATCAGGATCATGTCCTTCCAGGAGAACGTCTGGCCGAAGATATCGATCACAGGCTCAGTCAACTGGACGATGAACGCGATGGTGCTCAGCAGCGCCAGTCGCAGGATCAGCGCCATGCCGATACCAATGCGCCGCGCCTTCTGCCGGTGCTGCTCGGGCAGTTTGTTGGTCAGGATCGAAATGAAGATCAGGTTATCGATGCCGAGCACGATTTCCATCACGATCAATGTAGCCAGGGCGACCCAGGCAGTGGGGCTTGCAGCAAGTTCTAAAAGGTATTCCATGGGTCAGTCCTGACTCGTTTAAGACGGTTTAGATTTCCTGGGACGAAGATTCGGTTTTGTCCGTTTCCTTGGCCGATTGTTCTTTCTTGCTGATCAGACCACCCGTGGCATCGCTGATCGCTTGCTCTGCGGCTTTGTGGGTATCGTCGATCGCTTGTTTGGCGGTTTCGGCAGCCTTGCCCATCAGTTGCTGAGCGCTTTTTTCGGCCTGGTCACAACCGGCCAATACCAGTAAAGACGTGATCAGCAGTGCCGTGGTTTTAAGCTTCATGATGCTTTCCTCGATAGAACAGACAGGGCGAAAAGGCCACCCGTCGATAGCGGGGCATTCTAGGGAGGCAAACACTTCAGGAAAATTCGTATTTTTAGCGGCTATACTTCGGATTTAACGAACTGTAGGTCGTCATGCTCAACTATCGACAGCTGCATTACTTCTGGGTGGTGGCCAAGACCGGCAGCATCGTGCGCGCCTGCGAGCAACTGAATCTGACGCCGCAGACCATCAGCGGGCAGATTTCCCTGCTCGAACAAACCTATGGCATCGAGCTTTTTCGGCGGGTCGGCCGGCAGCTGGAACTCACCGAAGCCGGTCGTCAGACCCTGCCCTACGCCGAGCAAATGTTCCAGTTGGGCGGCGAACTGGAGCTGATGCTGCGAGCCCAGCCCAACGAGCAACAGATTCTGTTTCGGGTAGGCGTGGCCGATGTGGTGCCCAAATCCATCGTCTATCGCCTGATTGCGCCGACCATGGAATTGAGCGAGCCGCTGCGCATCACTTGTCGCGAAGACAAACTGGAACGCCTGCTCGCCGACCTGGCGATCCAGCGGCTCGACCTGGTGATTTCCGACAGCCCGATGCCCTCGCACCTGGACATCAAGGGCTACAGCCAGAAACTCGGGGAATGCGGGATCAGCTTCTTCGCCACTGCTGGACTGGCGGCGCAATACGGTCAGGATTTCCCCCGCGGCCTGCACGGCGCACCGCTGCTGATTCCAGGACCGGAGACCGTGGTGCGCAGTCGCTTGCAGCGCTGGTTTGCCGAGCAGCAGATCCAGCCGCGCATCGTCGGCGAGTTCGATGACAGCGCCTTGATGCAGGCTTTCGGCCAATCCGGCAGCGGGATCTTCATCGGCCCAAGCGTGATTGCCGATGAAGTGATACGCCAATACGGCGTGGAACTGATTGGCCAGACCGACGCGGTGACCGAGTCGTTCTACGCCATTTCGGTGGAACGCAAGGTCAAGCACCCCGGCATTGTCGCCATTACCGAAGGTGCCCGACGCCAGCTGTTCACCGAGATGTGAGGTGTCAGGCGCAGACTTCGCGGGGCTTGAAGGTCATCAGCGCGATGGCCAGGAGGATCGAGGCGAGGATAAACGCGGCCGCCGCGAAACCAAGACCTTGCAGGCCTACACCGTCGATGACCCTGCCGCCGATCATCGCGCCCAGGCCGATCCCCAGGTTAGCCCCGGCAATGTTCAGCGATGCCGCGAACGCCGGCGCTTCGGGTGCAGCCTTCATCAAGCGCACATGGCTGACCAGGAACAACGCCGCCTGGGTCACGCCCCAGATCCCCATCGCCGCGGCCAGACCCAGCGGCGAATGAATGTTCGGCACCAGCGCCACCAGGCCGGCGATCATGAACGCGCAGAACATCATCGAGGCGATCAACGGATGACGATCCACCGCACGGCCGCCCAGCGAGTTACCGATCAAGCCGACCGCGCCGAAGCCCATCAGGCACCAGCCAACCACCGTGCCGTTGAAACCGGCCAGGCGCTCAAGAATGTCCGCCAGGTAGGTGTAGGCGGTGAACATGCCGCTGAACACCAGGACCGACAGCAGTACATGCCCCACCATCAGCGGGCTGCGCAGGATCCTGAACTGCGAACGAAAGCTCACCTGATGCTGATGCAGATTGGTTTTCGGCAGGTAGATAAACAGCAGCAACGCCTTGGCAAACGCGATCACCGCCAGAATGCCGAAGGCACTGCGCCAGCCGAACGCATCGGAGATCAGTGTGCCCACCGGAATGCCGAACACCGTAGCGCAGACAATCCCGAAACCGATCTTCGCGATGGCACGACCGGCGTAGTCCGGGCCGACAATGTCCACCGCGGTTTCACTGGCCAGCGCCCAGAACACCGGCAGCCCCAACGCGGGGATCAACCGGGCGACGGACATCACCCAGATGTTCGGCGCAAACGCCGCCAGGGTGTTGGCCAAGCCAAACATTATCAGCACCGAGATGAACAATTTTCGGCGCTCGAACCTTGCGAAATACGCGGTCAGGAATGGCCCGAATGCGGCGACCGTGAACGCGAACAAGGTCACCAGCAAACCCGCCTGGGGGATGCTGACTTCAAGGTCTCGAGCGATCGCCGGCAACAGGCCGACGATGACGAATTCCGTGGTCAGGACCGTGAAACCGGCGGCAGACAACAGAAGGATGGGCAACAGCATGCACAACTCCAGAAAACGACGACACCAGCGATAGCCCGAAGGCCCACTGGCATGACTTGAAAATGAGGATGGCGAATCTTAACAGAGTGTTTCCGATCAGGGTTGCACGAACCTGCCGATCTCGTTGATCCGCGGGCGGCAGATCGTCACAGGTCTGAAGGACAAGGACCACGCTGTGATAAAGTCCGCGCCCTGCGATACGTACACCCTGCTCATCGGCCATTGATTGGCATTGATGTCGCGATACCCCGCACCTAATAAAATCAGAGATGCCGTTTTATGACCGCTTTATCCCCTTCGCTATGGTTCCGCCTGAATCGCTTGAGCCTGGTCGCACAAATCATCATCGGCCTGATTGCCGGGATTGCCCTGGCCCTGTTCGCGCCAGAGGTGGCCAAGTCCACCGCATTCATCGGCAAAGTCTTCGTTTCGGCGCTTAAAGCTGTCGCACCGATTTTGGTGTTCGTGCTGGTCATGGCCTCGATTGCCAATCACAAGCACGGCCAGGAAACCCACATCCGGCCGATTCTGTTTCTGTATCTGCTGGGAACGTTTGCGGCGGCGGTGGTGGCCGTTGTCGCCAGCATGTTGTTCCCGTCGAGCCTGGTGTTGGCCACTCACGACGTTGCGGTCAGCGCACCGGGCGGTATCAGCGAGGTGCTGCAAAGCCTGCTGTTGAGCGTGGTCGACAACCCGGTCAGCGCACTGATGAATGCCAACTTCATCGGAATTCTGGCGTGGGCGATTGGCATGGGCATTGCCATTCGCCATGCCGGTGACACCACTCGTGAAGTGCTCGGCGACTTGTCCAACGGCGTGACCCTGATCGTACGCCTGGTGATCCGTTTTGCGCCGCTGGGTATTTTTGGCCTGGTGGCTTCGACCCTCGCCACTTCCGGTTTTGGTGCCTTGATCGGTTACGTGCATCTGCTGGCGGTCTTGCTGGGCTGCATGCTGTTTGTGGCGCTGGTGATGAACCCGGCCATCGTGTTCTGGAAGCTGCGTCGCAACCCGTATCCACTGGTGATCACGTGCTTGCGCGAAAGCGGCATCACTGCGTTTTTTACCCGCAGCTCGGCGGCGAACATTCCGGTCAATCTGGAATTGAGCAAGCGCCTGGGCCTGCACGAAGACACCTATTCGGTCTCGATCCCGCTGGGTGCAACGATCAACATGGCGGGCGCTGCAATCACCATTACCGTGCTGACCCTGGCGGCCGTGCATACGCTGGGCATTGCCGTGGACATTCCGACCGCCATCCTGCTGAGCATCGTCGCGGCGATCTGTGCCTGTGGCGCTTCGGGCGTGGCGGGCGGCTCGTTGCTGTTGATTCCACTGGCGTGCAGCCTGTTTGGCATCCCCAGTGAAATCGCCATGCAGGTGGTGGCCGTCGGGTTCATCATCGGTGTGCTGCAGGACTCGGCGGAAACCGCGCTGAACTCCTCCACCGACGTGCTGTTCACCGCGGCGGCGTGCCTGGGCGAAGACGAGAAAGCCGCGCGTATGGCGTAACAAAGATCTTTTGATTCACCAAAAAAAAGCCCGCCAAGGCGCGAACCTTGGCGGGCTTTTGTGTATCAGGACGGTTTAGAACGCGCCCATGTAATCGCGCTTGCCCACTTCCACACCGTTGTGACGCAGCAATGCGTAGGTGGTGGTGACGTGGAAGAAGAATTGCGGCAGACCGTAGCTCAGCAGGTAAGCCTGGCCGGTGAAGCGTTTTTCTTTCGGCGTGCCCTGACGGGTGATGATTTCGATGCCTTCCTTGCCGTCGATCTGTTCCGGTTTGATCTCGCCGATGAAGGCCAGCACTTTGGCAATCAGCGCTTGCAGCTCGGCAAAGGTGGTTTCGGTGTCGTCGTATTTCGGCAGTTCGACTTCGGCCAGACGCGCGGAAACGCCCTTGGCGAAATCAACGGCGATCTGCACCTGACGGACCAGCGGGAACATGTCCGGGTACAGACGGGCTTGCAGCAAAGCATTCGGGTCGATGTTCTTGGCAGTGGCGTGGGCTTCGGCCTTGTTCAAGACGTCGCTCAGGGCGTTGAGCATTTGTTTGAAAACCGGAACGGAAGCGGCGTACAGGGAAATAGTCATGGCAGTCTCATGTTGTGACAGGAGGGAAACGTGGGGCGATTATAGCCATGCGCGGTCCCAGGTGAAGCGATAGATATTGGCTGGCTGTCCGGGATGACAACGGCCGTTGTCGGCATCGGCACCGACAATCGACCACTGTGCGCGCGAAGTTTCCCCCAGTTCACGGGCGGCCTGCGGATTGAAACACCGGCTCAGCAGTTCGTCCGGCACCAAGGCGTACGCCTGACGGTGTTCGCGCAGCCATTGAGCGGCCTGCTCGACCGTGGAGCCGATCATCCCGAAATGCACGATCGGCTGTCGGGCGAATAACCAATGGCCCTCACGCCAGTTGACCAGCACCAGGTCTGCGCCCTGGGTCATCGCCGCTGCTTGCACCATCAGCGCCTCGTGGGGATTGGGCCCGTCCTTGACCGGATCGACGAAACCGCGCGCAAACCACAGCGCGAACCACGTGACGGCCAACACCTGGAACACCCGCCGACCGCGCGGGCGCTTGCCGAACCAGCGCTTGAACAGCCACGGAATCAGCGGTGCCGCAACCAGCACCAGCGCCGGTAACGCCGGATAGATGTACAACTTGCGCTTGCCGCTGCTCAGGCAGAAAAACAAAACCACCAGTACGACCCAGCCCAGCAGCACCAGCACTCGACCGTCGCGCTTGCGCAACTGCCTGCGCCAGGCGGGCACGAGCCATGGCAAGGCCAGCACCAACGGCATCCAGTATTGCGGGATGACGTTGACGAAGAAGTACCAGAACGGTTCTCGGTGATCCCACGCGGCGGCATAGCGCCCCGCTGTCTGGCGCAGCAGAATTTCCCGTGCATAGGCGATTTCATCAGCGGCGCCATTGAAGGCGATGGACACCGCCAGGGGCAGCAGCCAGATCGCGACGGCGCCAAGCACCACCAAAAAACCCAGGCACCACTTGCGCGCCTCGCCCGGCATGGCCACCACGCCAGGCCAGCCTTTGCGTACTGCATAGGCATACGGAATCAGCATCAACGCCGGGAGAAAGCCGACCCCTTTGGTGATCACGCCAATGCCCATGGCCGCGCAACCCGCGTAGAACCAACGCCAGGCGGGCCCGAGCAACAAGTGACGGGCCAGGCCGTACAGGCCCAGAGAGGTGAACAGAATCAGAAAACTGTCGATCTGACCGGTCCGCAGAATGCTGTACGTCTGATACGTGGCCAGGTACAGCAGCGCGGCTGTTCGTCCGGCCTGCTGATTCCACAACCGGCGCCCCAGGTCATAGAGCATGGCCGTGACCGATGTGGCAGACAAAAGCCCCGGAATATAAAGGGCAAGGGCGGGCATCCCGGTGATCCAGGTGAAAAACGCCACCGTCCACATGAAAATCGGTGGTTTATCGCCGTAGATTTCGGCGGCTCGATGCGGAATCAGCCAGGAACCGTTATGCAGCATCTCCAGCGCAACGCCGAGGAATCGCTCCTCGTCGACATTCTGCGGCTGGCGCAGCCCAAACCCGGCGCCGACCAATAAAAGAGCAAGCAACATCAACCCCAGGCATTCGACGCTGGGTGACAGGGTTCGGCGCACGGTTCAGTCCTTCAAGGTTTTGTTGCGGGCAATCAATTGCAGGTTGCGCAAATAGACGATGGAACCGAATGCCTGACCGGCGATAAAAACCGGGTCCTGTCGGTAAATGGCGTAAGCGAACAGCAGCGCGCTGCCGACGATGCTCAGGTACCAGAAGCTCACCGGAATCACGCTGCGTTTCTTGTATTCGCTGTACAGCCACTGCAGGACAAAGCGACCGGTGAAGGCGATCTGGCCACTGAAACCGACCACCAGCCACAGGGTTTCGCGAGACAGGTTCATCCTTCGATCTCCTGCGCACGGGCATGCAGGCGCGTGCGCCTGATCAGCCACCAGACGCCGATCAGATCGAGGATGCCCACCAAGGCCCGGTCGATGTTTCCGTATTTGGATACCCCGGCCGTGCGGGGCCGATGGTTGACCGGATGGGTGATCATCCGGCCGTTATGACGCTGGATCAGCGCAGGAATGAACCGGTGCATATGGTCGAAGTACGGCAAGCGCAGAAACGCCGCCCGCTGTATCAGTTTCAGCCCGCAGCCGGTGTCCGGCGTCTGGTCCTTGAGCATCCGGCTGCGCAACCCGTTGGCAAAACGCGAGGCCCAGCGCTTGCTCGCGGTATCGCGACGGTTGACCCGGTGCCCGGCCACCAACTGAAGGTCGACGCGGCCCTGCTCGCTGCGCACTAATGCCAGCATGCCGGGGATATCCGCCGGGTCGTTCTGACCGTCGCCATCGAGCGTGGCCAGCCATTGGCCCCGGGCGACAAGCGCCGCATGGTAGAGCGAAGTGCTCTGCCCCAGCGAACGCTCATGGCGCAGGATACGCAACGTACTCAGGCCGCTGTGCCGCGTCTGCCGTAGCTCCTGCAAGGAAGCGTCAGTACTGCCATCGTCCACGACGATGATTTCATACGCCTCATCGACCAGTGCGATACGGATTTCTTCGAGCAGCAATTTGAGATTGCTCGCCTCGTTCTTTGCCGGAATCAGGACGGATACAAATATGTCTTGGCTCATAGAGGCCTCTATTTCCCTGGATTTTCATGATCAAGGGCCGACGTTTTATCTCTGATAAAAGTGGCTGTACCACTTCACAAATTCGGCTACGCCGGCTTCAACTGTCACTTGAGGACGGAAATCGACCCACTGCGCCAATGCCGACACATCCGCCCAGGTCTTGACGACATCGCCAGCCTGCAGCGGCAGGAAGTTGCGCCGGGCTTTCCTGCCCAATGCCGACTCCAGACACTCGACGAAATCCAGCAGCGCCACCGGCGTGCCGCGCCCGATGTTGAAGATCCGGTTGGCGCCATCGCCAGGGCCGTCCGATAACGGCGGTCTCGGGCGCAGGCGCGCAATGCTTTCGACGATGTCGTCGATGTAGGTGAAGTCGCGCGACATCTGACCTTGGTTGTAGAGGTCAATCGGTCTGCCGTTGAGGATCGCGTCGGTAAATTTGAACAGCGCCATGTCGGGGCGCCCCCAAGGTCCGTAAACGGTAAAAAAACGCAGGCCGCTGGCCTTCAGTCCAAATAGATGGCAATAGCTGTGGGCCATCAGCTCGTTGGCACGCTTACTGGCGGCATACAACGAAATCGGATGATCGACAGCGTCTTCGACGCTGAACGGCATTTTGCTGTTGGTGCCGTACACCGAGCTGCTCGACGCATAAATCAGATGCTCGGGGCGATGGCGCCGGCAGGCTTCCAGCACATTCAAGAAACCGGTCAGGTTCGATTGCGCATACACGTCCGGGTTGTCCAGCGAGTAGCGAACGCCCGCCTGGGCTGCCAGATGGATAACCTCTGTGAAGCCGTGATCCTTGAACAAAGCCATCAAGGCCGGTTTGTCGACGATATCCAGTGCCTGGAAATGAAAGCCCGACAGATTCTTGAGTTCGTTGAGCCGTGCGTGTTTGAGTTCCACGCTGTAGTAGTCGTTGAGATTGTCGATACCGACCACCTCAAGACCTTCCTGACACAAGCGCTTGACCGTGTGATACCCGATGAAACCGGCGGCGCCGGTGACCAGTACGGTCATAGCGGGCACGCGCCGATCAGCGCATTATTGCGGGTCGATACCCACGTCAGCTTCATGCCTTGCTCCACTGCACAATTAATAAGGCCGGTGACGTCGTCGATAGGAATTTTCGCCGTACCCGTGATGAACCGCAGTCCTCTGCAGCCATGCATACGGTGCACGTCTGATTGTTAAGATGGCGTAACAGATTGATTTAGGTTTTGTGACCATTGCCAAGGGGCGGCGACGAATTCAGTTGCCATTGGCACACGTCTATCTAAAGTGCATGCCAGCAGGAGAAAATCATGAACCCGGGAAGGAATGCACAATCATGAGCACCGAGCAAGAAACGACCTTCGACGAGCCGCGACTCAACAGCACGGAAATCCGCATTCTGGGTTCGTTGATCGAGAAACAGGCCACCAGTCCGGAAACCTATCCGCTAACCCTTAATGCGCTGGTGATCGCCTGCAACCAGAAAACCAGCCGCGAGCCGGTGATGAACCTGACCCAGGGTCAAGTCGGCCAAAGCCTGCGCGCGCTTGAAGGCCGCGGCTTCACCAAACTGGTGATGGGCAGCCGTGCGGATCGCTGGGAACACAAAGTCGACAAGGCCCTGGAACTGGTGCCGGCTCAAGTCATTCTTGCGGGGCTGCTGTTCCTGCGCGGTCCGCAAACGGTCAATGAACTGCTGACCCGCAGCGGCCGCATGCATGACTTCGAGGATGCCGAACAGGTGGTGCATCAACTGGAACGCTTGATCGCTCGCGGTCTGGCGCTGTTGATTCCGCGCCAGGCCGGTCAGCGTGAAGACCGCTACATGCACGCCTTGGGCGACCCGGCGGACATCGAAGTGATCCTGGCGGCACGGCAGAACCCGACCGAACGTGGCGCGGGTGGTGGCGTATCGGTTGAGCGGATCGAAGAGCTCGAGGCGCGAATTGCGGCGCTGGAAGAGCGCCTGGCCCGCCTCGAATAACCCTGCGCTACTCGCCGTCCCAATAATCCACGCCGTCGGCCGGCCGGGCGACGGCGACGAAGCCCGAGGCATTGCCCTCGGCGTCGACCTTGAAGTCGTCCATCACCGCGTACTTGCCGGAATCCGGGTATTCGCAAATCTCGGGTGATTGTTGGGTGCTGACCGCCAGGTAGCGCAGTTCAGCGTTGCTGGTGTTGATGATCTGGTGCGCGGCTTCAGGGCCACCCGGCGGGCAGGCAATGACATCTCCGGCGCGAATGGGGAAACGCTCGGTGCCCAAGCGAATCTCACCTTCCCCGGCCACGATGTAAAACATCTCCTCGTTGACCCGATGACTGTGAAACGGGCTGCCACGCATCCCCGGTTCCAGCGCGTACAGGCGATAACCCAGCTTCTGCGCGCCGAGTTGCTGGCCGATGCGTGCCTGCCGTTGCCGATAGCGGTCGGCGGTGTCTCCCGTCGGCGCAAACGCTTCGGGCAGCGGCTCAAGTTCGGCCTGATCCAGATTAAGAATGGCAGGATGCATGAGTCACCCCAATCACGGTTTCGCTTGCGGGGCAGCAGGATAGCCAAGGCCACTGCGGGCAAATTCCACGGCTTTGTGAAACTGCTCAGCGGTCGGCCGCACGCCCGTGTACAGCACGAACTGCTCCAGCGCCTGGATCGCGATCACTTCCAAACCGGTGATCACTCGCTTGCCTTCAGCACGAGCGCGCACAATCAACGGAGTTTCCGAGGGGACTGCCACCACGTCGAAAACCGTCTCGGCAGCAGCGATGGATTCAGCATCGAATGCCAACTGATCGGCCTCGGGGCCGGACATGCCAATCGGTGTGACGTTGATCAACATCTGCGGCCGCTCCGAGCCCAGCTCCGCTTGCCATCGATAGCCCAGCGACTCGGCCAACGCCCGTCCGGAACGCTCGTTACGAGCAACGATCAGGCCATTTTTGTAGCCACCATCGCGCAAGGCACTGGCCACCGCCTTGGCCATGCCGCCGCTGCCGCGCAGGGCAAAGGTCAATTCCTTCGGCACCTGATGGGTGTCAAGCAACTGGGCGATTGCGATGTAGTCAGTGTTGTAAGCCTTGAGATGGCCATTAGTGTTGACGATGGTGTTGATCGATTGAATGGCCGCGGCGGAAGGGTCCAGTTCATCGACCAGCGCAATGCACGCCTCCTTGAACGGCATCGACACGCCGCAACCCCGAATCCCCAAGGCGCGAATGCCGCCAACGGCGCCTGACAGGTCCTGACTGCTGAAGGCCTTGTAGTAAAAATTCAGGTCCAGTTGCTCATACAGATGATTGTGAAACCGCAGGCCGAAGTTCCCGGGTCGTGCGGAAAGCGACATGCACAGCTGGGTGTCTCTGTCGGGGTTCATCTGCATGAAAAATCTCCTTGAGTAGCACTTTCAGATGGACGGGATTAGCCAATCCATCGGGTCTGATCGATCATAACGGCGTGCCTGCACGCGGCATCTCTAGACTGTAAAGATGCTAGTGCAGACCTTACACAAAATTTACCCAACGGCTGTGCTGATTTTGAAAAAAACGCTGTCTTAGAAGTATCCCCGCGACAATCCTTGGGTCTATTGCAGACACAAGCGCCGGGGCGAAGAACCGAGGAACTATCATGATCCGGAAAATCCCCACAGTAGCCTTGCTGGTCGGTGCTCTTGCTATCGCAGGGCAGGCAGAAGCTGGCGGCGGTCACCACGGTCACGGTTGGGAAGGACCGGCGGTATTTGGCGCGATCGTTGGGTCGGCCATCGTCGGTTCGGCCCTCATCAACAGCAACCGCCCGGTTTATGTACAGCAACCGGTTTACGTTCAGCCACAGCCGGTTTACTACGGCCCGCCACCGGTTTATTACCAGCCGGCACCGGTCTACGTGCAGCAACCGGCCTATTACGGCCCACCGCCGGTTTATTACGGCCCACCACGCGGGTATTACGGTCCACCGCGCGGTTACTACGGCCCTCCCCGCGGTTATGGCCGCTGGTAACGGAATCAGCAGGCCCCGCCTCAACAGCGGGGCCTTTTTTGTGACCGTCCGTCGGCAGAGGTCTGGATAAATCTCGCCAAGGTCGCTGTCGGGACAGTCTTTGCGGCGAAAATTGGCAAGATTGACTCGCCATCCTTCCCCCGTGCTGGGGAAAACGGTCATATTTATGTCATGTCGGGTCCGCACTCTAGGACTTGTCCGTTAACAACAGGTTGATAAAAACAAGGACGACCTTATGCCCACGCAAAACCCGCACCGTATTGTCGGCTTGTGCACTTCCAGCAAGGTGTACAACGCATTGACCGAACTCAAGCACCTTGAAGGCCATCGCAGCGCCAAGTTTCTTTCGCTGCTGGCAGAAAACCTGGTGCGCAAAGGCCTGCTCAACGAGCAGGAAGTGGTTCATATGCTGGATCTGGTGGTCGACTGAAGCGAAGCCTCATTGGTATCAATGACGACTATCGAAAGCGTTGATTGTCCGATCAGGCGCTCGGTCCGTAAGGTAGCTCCAACGTTTGATGGAGGTACTTATGTCCCAGGTTCAGATCATGTCCGTTATCGGCAGCGCCGTTCCCGCACCGCTCAGAGCGCTGGGATTGCTTGCCTGTTGGTACCTGGTGCAGGACGGCGAACCGATCAGCGGTCCGCTCACCTCGCTGCCGGCCGCCCAGGCACTGTCGCAACGTCTCGGCCAAGGCCAAATCAGCGTTTAAGGTAGCTGCACCCGCGGTTTGGTTTCAATGAAGATTGCCCAGCTCGACATGAACAGCGCAGCAATCAGCGGCCCGATCACAAAGCCATTGAGGCCGAAGATGGCCAGACCGCCCAGGGTCGAGATCAGGATCAGATAGTCCGGCATCTTGGTATCCTTGCCGACCAGAATCGGTCGCAGCACGTTATCCACCAGGCCAATCACAAAGATCCCGAACAGCACCAGTACCACGCCCTGCCAGATCGAACCGGCGAACAGGAAAAACGCCGCCACCGGTGCCCAGACAATCCCCGCCCCCACCGCTGGCAACAGCGACAGAAACGCCATCAACACCGCCCAGAGCAACGCGCTCGGAATATCCAGAAACCAGAAAATCAGACCGCCCAATGCACCCTGTGTGATTGCCACCAACAGGTTGCCCTTCACTGTCGCTCGAACCACCCGATTGAACTTGAGTTGCAAACGGCGTTTCTGGGTGTCCTGCAGCGGCACGGCAGCGCGCACTTTGCGGGCCAGTTCGGCACCGTCACGCAAAAAGAAGAACAGCAGGTAGAGCATGATGAAAAAGCTCACCACAAACTCGAACGTGCCTTGGCCAAAACTGAACGCCTTCGTGGCGATAAACTCATTGCCGGTCACCGCACTCTTGATGATTTTCTCCCGCAGCCCGTCCAGCTCGCCTACCCCTGCCCGATCGAGCAAGTGCTGGAAATACGGCGGCAGGCTCTGTTTGAAATGCGTCACATACCCGGCGATGTCCAGTTCGCCGCTTTCGATGCGGTTGTAGACCGAGGCACCTTCTTGCACCAGCAAGATACTCAGGGCAATCACCGGCAGAATCGCGATCACCAGGCAGATGCTCAGGGTGAACAGCGACGTCAGATTGCGTTCCCAGCCGAACTTCAGTTGCAGTCGTCGGTGCAAGGGCGCGAAAAGGATGCCGAGAATCACCGCCCAGAACACCGCGCCGTAAAACGGCAGCAAAATCCAGATGAAGGCAGCAGTGACCAGCCCCAGCAAGATCACCAGTGATTTGTTTTGTACTGTCTCTTCGTTCATGTCCGATCCATGTCAGTCCGCAAGGACACAATGCCGCGCCCTGATGCTTAGTCCGCCACGGTTCGCGCGAGTGCCATCCGTTTGTTCATCAAGCATAGATCCAGATCAATGAACTCCGCGGACAAGCCGCTTACTCTCGGCGGCTTTTGTGACCGACGCTGCCATGACTCTCCTGCCTCCAGAACTGCTGGCCCCCGCCGGCACCCTGAAAAACATGCGATATGCCTTCGCCTACGGCGCCGATGCGGTGTACGCCGGTCAGCCGCGCTACAGCCTGCGGGTGCGCAACAACGAATTCGATCACGCCAATCTGGCCCTCGGCATTCACGAAGCCCAGGCTCAAGGCAAGCGCTTCTATGTGGTGGTGAACATCGCCCCGCACAACGCCAAGCTGAAAACCTTCCTCAAGGATCTGGCGCCGATCATTGCCATGGCGCCGGACGCGCTGATCATGTCCGACCCGGGCTTGATCATGCTGGTCCGCCGGCATTATCCGCAGATGCCGATTCACCTGTCGGTACAGGCCAACACGGTGAACTGGGCCAGTGTCGAGTTCTGGCAGCAACAAGGCTTGAGCCGGATCATCCTGTCGCGAGAGCTGTCCCTGGAAGAAATTGCCGAGATCCGCGAGCAAGTCCCGGCCATGGAGCTGGAGGTGTTCGTCCATGGCGCCTTGTGCATGGCGTATTCCGGTCGCTGCCTGTTGTCAGGCTATATGAACAAGCGCGATGCCAATCAGGGCAGTTGCACCAATGCCTGTCGCTGGAAATATTCGGCGCAAGAGGCTACGGAAAATCAGCTCGGCGAAATCGTGCAGACCTTCCAGCCCGAACCGACCCTGGGCATCGGCACCCCGACCGATCAGGTGTTCCTGTTGCAGGAAGCCAATCGGCCCGACGAACTGATGCCGGCCTTCGAAGACGAACACGGCACCTACATCATGAACGCCAAGGACCTGCGCGCGGTGCAGCATGTCGAGCGCCTGACGCAAATGGGCGTGCACTCACTGAAAATCGAGGGCCGGACCAAATCCCATTTTTATTGCGCACGCACCACCCAGGTTTACCGCCGGGCGATCGACGACGCGGTGGCCGGTCGCGCGTTCGACCGCAGCCTGATGACGGATCTGGAATCCCTCGCCCAGCGCGGCTACACCGAAGGTTTTCTGCGGCGGCACGTGCATGACGAATACCAGAACTACCAGCACGGCAGCTCGGTGTCGGAGCGCCAGCAGTTTGTCGGCGAGCTGACAGGCGAGCGGCGTGACCGGATGGCGGAGATCAAGGTGAAGAATCGATTTGGTTTGGGCGACCATATGGAACTGATGACACCCAAGGGCAACTTCCAATTCGATTTGCATCAACTGCAAAACGTCAGGGGCGAGCCTGTCGAAGTGGCACCGGGGGATGGGCACACCGTGTACTTACCGATTCCGGATGCGGTGGATTTGCAGTTTGGGTTGTTGATGCGGGATGTGAGTGTCACATGATCCCCCCACTGTGGGAGCGAGCCTGCTCGCGATGACGGAATCACAGCCAATATTGTTGTTGAATGTTAAACCGCTATCGCGAGCAGGCTCACTCCCACAGGTAACGAGTCAAGCGAACTCTTCGCGCAACATCCCCACAAACGCCTCCCGCGCCGGGTGTACCCCGGCGTTTTCATGCCAGTAAAACAGGTTGTCGATCGCTGTCAGCTCGGGGAACTCATACCCCGCGCAACCTGCCCCTTTGGCGTACTGATCGAACACGCCTTTTGGCACCAGCGCGACACCCGCACCGGCACTGACGCAGCCGACAATCGCCCCGTAACTGGCCAGGCTGACAATCGGCAACGCCTGCCCCTGCCGCAGCAACCAATGCTCCAGCGCCGCCCGGTAGGGACAGCCCTGGGGCCACATGAACACGGTCTTGTCCTGCAAATCCGCGATGTCCCGTACCGGCCCCAGAGACTTCGAGGCGATCAACAGAAGCTCCTCGCGGTACATCGGCGTGCGCTTGAGGTGTGAGCGCTCGACATCCACCGCAACGATCGCGCCGTCGAGCCGGTGATTGAGCGTGTCGTCGAGTAATTGGCCCCAGGTGCCGGTGGTCAGTTCCAACGCAACGCCGGGGAAACGTTTGTGGAATTTCGCCAGCAAACGCGGCAATCGGCCGGTTGCCGACGACTCGATGGCGCCAATGCGCAACGGCCCGGAGGGCTCGGCCGAAGGGTCCACCGCACGCTTGGCCTCCGCCGTCAGGGCAAGAATTTTTGAGGCATATGCCAGGAAGGTTTGCCCCGCCGGGCTGATTCGCAGCCCTCGGCCCTCGCGCAGAAACAGCGCGACACCCAGCTCCGCTTCCAGGGACTTGAGCCGTGCCGTGATATTCGACGGCACGCAATGCAACAACTCGGCCGCCCGGGCGATGCTGCCGACCTCGGCAACGGTCTTGAACATGCGTATCTGTGCCAGCTCCATACATCACCTAAAGTGAAGAGTTGACGCACTATAAGTCAGTTGTGGAGAACAGTCAGGCTTCTGATACTGGGTGCATCCGCCTACAGGTCCCGATCATGAAGCTACTCACGCCCTCCCCCGGTTCGCCGGTCAAAATCTTCCTGGCCATGGCATTTGTGGTCGGCTGCTGGGGTTACTCACCGACTGGCATTCACATCGGTTTGCAGGCCTATGAGCCTGGTCATCTGGCCTTGCTGCGGTTTCTGCTGGCGTCGGCATTCATGGCGGTGGTCGCGGTGTTCCGAGGCATCAACCTGCCGAAAATTCGTGACCTGCCGCTGCTGTTCGCGCTCGGTTTCTTTGCCGTGAGCCTGCACCATGTGGCGCTGAATTTCGGCCAGCAAAGTGTCAGCGCCGGCGCCTCCAGTGTGTTGGCGCAATCGACGCCGTTGTTCAGCACGTTGCTGGCGCGTTTCGTGTTCAAGGACCGGGTGAGCGCGTGGCGGTGGGGCTGCGTTTTTCTGGGGTTGATCGGCGTGGTGATTGTGGTGGCCGGGGATCATGGACTGGGGAGCATCGACGCCCATGGTCTGTTGATCCTGTTGGCCGCGGTGTCGTGGAGTTTCTACTTTGCCTTGCAGAAGCACTACTCGCGGCGCTACGACGGGCTGACGCTGGTGTGTTACACGGTCTGGTTCGGGACGCTGCTGCTGTTGGTTTATCTCCCGGGGCTGGTGACCCAGGTCATCACCGCGCCGGTTGAAGTGCAGCTGGCCGTCATTGGGCTGGGCATTTTCCCAAGTGCCCTGGCGTATCTCGCCTGGGCCTATGTGCTGACGCATGTGGATCTGAGCCGCGCGACGATGACGCTGTATCTGATTCCACCGACCGCCATGGCGATTGCCTCTTTTGCACTGGGCGAGCGGCCGACGTTGATGATCGTTGCGGGCGCACTGGTGGTGCTGGTCAGCGTGTTGGCATTGAATCTGGAGCGCAGGCCGGTGGTTGCTCGAGTCACCGAGGCCTGATCCGGACCTGTCGTGCACAAAAAAAACGGCGCAGCAATGCAAACTTTTTGTCGTTTCTTAACTGATTGGTATCAGGCGCAATGACCGGGTTTCTCTTTATCGCCTGTCATCGGACAGCGGTGTGGGTTCATCTGGCGGAGGCAGGTCTTCGGCCGCCTCAGGGTCCATCCAGTCTTCAGGTCGATCAATGTCGACCTCGGTCGGGTCCCGCGAAGGGTCCATGCCGGGTGGCGCGTCGTGGTCCATGCGCGGCTCGTCGGTACCGGAAATGGGTCGAGTGGGGTCGGTGTTGGGCGTTGCGCCCCGGAACATCGAATCGTTAGCCATGACGCACCTCACTGATGAGGACCAGCAAATCTGGGCCGTATTCGTTGGAATCAGGGCCGCGGATGCGGTGCTATCGAGTAGACAAACGGTGGTCAGCCATCGGCCGAAAACCGGTCGCGGCTGTTGGTCAAGTGCAGCCACATGGCCGCCCGCGCCGCATCCGGGTCCTGGCGTTTGATCGCATTGAGAATGGCCTCGTGCTCAAGGTTGGCCAGTTGCCCCAGCTTGCTCAAATCTACTGCGCCGCGCTCGGCGGCATTGACGCGGGTGCGCGGGATCATGGCGCTGCCCAGGTGCTGCATGATTTCGCTGAAGCACACGTTGCCGGTAGCTTCGGCGATCAGCAAGTGGAAACGCTTGTCGGCTTCGACGCAGCTGTCGTTGTTGGCCAGCAGGCTTTGATAGTCGTCCAGCGCTTCGCGCATCTGCGCCAATTGATGCTCGGTGCGACGGGTTGCCGCCAGTGCGGCGGCCTGGGTTTCCAGGCCCATGCGCAACTCCAGAATGCTGCGCACCCCCAGCGCGGTATCGACGTTCAACCGCAGTCCCTGCTCCGGCGCTCGCTCGATAACAAAGGTGCCGATGCCGTGGCGGGTTTCCACGAGACCGGACGCCTGCAATTTCGAGATCGCCTCGCGCACCACCGTGCGACTGACGCCGTGCTCCTGAACAATCGTGTTCTCGGACGGCAGCTTGTCACCGGGCAGCATCTGCCCGAGCAAGATGCTCTGGGTCAGTTTGGCGACCAGGTCATGGGCCAGGTTATGGGTGCGCTTGCGGGCAGGCGCGTCGAGGTCTTCTTGCATGGCGGTCATCCGGAAGCAGGGCTACCGGAATCGTAGCACTGCGCCGGGCGGGAATCTCAGCAAAAACGCGCCGACCAACTTGTATGACAACACTCAACAAATCGAGCCTAAACGATCGAAACCAAGCTCATCCATTCGGCAGAAAGACTAATAAACCTCATGAATAACGCTATTTTGTTGGACTAAGGCACTTGCAGGACGAAAAAACGTAGTTGTATGATGTCTATCAACATCGCAACACCCAGTCACACCCCGCATAAAAATAATCAGTGGGAGATAACGCAGTGAATACATCCATATCCGGGATGAACGATGGCGCCGATTCGGTCCTCAAGTCCGCCATCTCAAAAGTGAAACGCCATGTTCTGCCGCTGTTCGTGATCATGTTCATCGTCAACTACATCGACCGCGTGAACATCGGCTTCGTCCGCGCCCACATGGAACATGACCTGGGCATCGGCGCTGCTGCCTACGGCCTCGGCGCCGGTCTGTTCTTCATCGGTTACGCGCTGTTTGAAGTCCCCTCCAACATCCTCCTGCAAAAAGTCGGCGCGCGAATCTGGCTGACCCGCATCATGCTGACCTGGGGCCTGGTCGCCGCTTGCATGGCGTTCATCCAGAACGAAACCCACTTCTACATCCTGCGATTTCTGCTCGGCGTGGCCGAAGCCGGTTTCTTCCCCGGCGTGATTTACTACTTCACCCGCTGGTTGCCTGGCGTTGAACGCGGCAAGGCAATTGCCATCTTCCTCAGCGGTTCGGCGATTGCTTCGCTGATCTCCGGCCCGTTGTCCGGGTTACTGCTGCAAATCAGCGGTTTGGGCATGCACGGCTGGCAGTGGATGTACTTCATTGAAGGGATGTTCTCCGTCGGGCTGTGCGTGTTCGTCTGGTTCTGGCTGGACTCCAAACCCCACGACGCCAAATGGCTGAGCCGCGCCGAACAAGACGCACTGGTCAAGGCCATCGACGACGAACAACTGGCCCGCGAAGCCGCGACACCGATCAAACCGTCGTTGGGCAAGCTGCTCAAGGATCGCCAGATCATCCTGTTCTGCCTGATCTACTTCTTCATCCAGTTGACCATTTATGCCGCGACCTTCTGGCTGCCGAGCATCATCAAAAAGATGGGCGACCTGAGCGACATTCAGGTCGGGTTGTTCAACTCGATTCCGTGGCTGCTGTCGATCGTCGGCATGTACGCCTTCGCTTCGCTGTCAGCCAAATGGAAGCATCAACAAGCCTGGGTCGCCGCGGCACTGCTGATCGCAGCAGCCGGGATGTTCATGTCCACCACCGGCGGGCCGATCTTCGCCTTCGTTGCGATCTGCTTTGCTGCGCTGGGTTTCAAATCAGCGTCGTCGCTGTTCTGGCCGATTCCTCAGGCCTATCTGGACGCACGGATCGCGGCGGGCGTCATCGCGCTGATCAACTCGGTGGGCAACCTCGGCGGCTTCGTCGCGCCGACCACCTTCGGTCTGCTGGAAGAACGCACCGGTTCGATTCAGGGCGGGCTGTACGGCCTGGCCGCGACCTCGATCATTGCCGCAATCATCGTCTTCGCCGCACGCAATAAACCGAAATCCGCACCTGCCGTTGCACTGGCCGAACAAGCGCCCAACCAAGCCTGAATATCCGTTTGAAGGACATGAAAATGAATGCACAAGAAACTGCCAAAGCCCCGGTCATTACCAGCATGCAAGTTGTTCCGGTGGCCGGCCACGACGGCATGCTGCTCAATCTGAGCGGCGCCCACGGGCCGTTTTTCACCCGCAACATCGTGATCCTCAAGGACAACGCCGGTCATACCGGCGTCGGTGAAGTGCCGGGCGGCGAGCGCATTCGCCAGACCCTCGAAGACGCTCGCTCGTTGGTGGTCGGCAGTCCGATCGGTACGTATCAGAAGATCCTCAATCAAGTGCGCCAGACCTTCGCCGATCGCGATGCCGGCGGTCGCGGGTTACAGACGTTCGATTTGCGCATCACCATCCACGCCGTCACCGGCCTGGAAGCTGCATTGCTCGATCTGCTCGGCCAGCATCTGGATGTGCCGGTCGCGGCCTTGCTCGGTGAAGGTCAGCAGCGCGATGAAGTGAAGATGCTCGGTTACCTGTTTTATGTCGGTGATCGCAACGAAACCGACCTGGCCTACCGCAGCGAACCGGACGCCGACAACGACTGGTTCCGCGTACGTCACGAAAAAGCCATGACCGCCGACACCGTGGTGCGCCTGGCTGAAGCCGCCCACGCGCGCTACGGTTTCAAGGACTTCAAACTCAAGGGCGGCGTGCTCAGTGGCGATCAAGAAATCGAAGCCGTCACCGCCCTGGCCGAACGCTTTCCCGACGCGCGCATCACCCTTGATCCGAATGGTGCGTGGTCACTCAAGGAAGCCATTCGCTTGTGCCGGGATCAGCATCACGTACTGGCTTACGCCGAAGACCCGTGCGGCGCGGAAAACGGTTATTCGGGCCGTGAAGTCATGGCGGAATTCCGTCGCGCCACAGGTCTGAAAACCGCCACCAACATGATCGCCACCGACTGGCGGGAAATGGGCCACGCGATCCAGTTGCAATCAGTGGACATTCCACTGGCCGACCCGCACTTCTGGACCATGCAGGGTTCGGTCCGCGTGGCGCAGATGTGCCATGAATGGGGCCTGACCTGGGGTTCGCACTCCAACAACCACTTCGATATTTCCCTGGCGATGTTCACCCACGTCGCGGCCGCCGCGCCGGGTGACATTACCGCCATCGACACCCACTGGATCTGGCAGGACGGCCAGCGCCTGACCAAAGCGCCGCTGCAAATCGTTGACGGTTGTGTGCAGGTGCCGAAGAAACCCGGGTTGGGTGTCGAACTGGACTTGGATCAGTTGGCCAAGGCTCATGAGTTGTACAAAGGCATGGGATTGGGTGCCCGGGATGACAGCGTGGCGATGCAGTTTCTGATTCCGGGCTGGAAATTCGATAACAAGCGGCCGTGTCTGGTGCGTTGATTCAGCGGTCGCGCCTGGCCTGTTAGCAATCTTCCCGGCCCGCTTATGGGCGGCCGGGTTCAAAAACCGCTCGGAGCGTAGCGGTTAACCCCCTAAAATGGCGCGCAATCGAATCAATGACGGACCCAACCAACATGGACAGGCTGAAAATTCTCGCCGTTTGCGTGGCGCTGCTCGCCTCCGGCCAATGCGTCGCACAGGATCAAATCGAGACGGTGGTGAATGCCGCCGTACAACCGGTCATGCAAGCCCAGGCCGTTCCCGGAATTGCCGTGGCCGTGACCGTCAACGGAAAGCCGCATTACTTCAACTACGGGGTGGCGTCGAAAGAAAGCGCACAACCCGTCACCGAAAACACCTTGTTCGAGATCGGCTCGGTGAGCAAAACCTTCACCGCGACCCTCGCCGCCTACGCTCAGGCCACCGGCAAACTGTCCCTGTCGGACAAGGCCAGCAGCGTGCTGCCGGATCTGCGTGGCAGCGCGTTCGATAACATCAGCGTGCTGCAACTGGGCACCTACAGCGCCGGCGGCTTGCCATTGCAATTCCCCGACGATGCCGACGCACCAGACAAGATGCTCGGCTATTTCAAGCAGTGGAAACCGACCTATGTCGCGGGCACCCATCGGCAGTATTCAAACCCTAGCCTGGGGTTGTTCGGCTACCTCGCCGCCCAGAGTATCGGCGCGCCGTTTGATGACGTGATGGAAAAAACCCTGCTGCCGAAACTCGGGCTCAAACACACCTACCTCAAGGTGCCGCAAGCTCAAATGGGGCTTTACGCCCAGGGTTACAACAAGGAAGACAAGCCTGTACGGGTTGGGCCGGGGGCACTGGATTCAGAGGCTTATGGCGTCAAAACCAGCGCGGCGGACCTGATTCGTTATGTTGAAGCGAACATGAAACCGGCCCGCCTTGAGGATCCGCTGCAGCGGGCCATCGCCGCGACGCATACCGGCTACTACAAAGTGGGCGATATGACTCAGGGGCTGGGTTGGGAGTTCTACCCCTATCCGGTCAGCCTCGATAAATTGCTGGCGGGTAACTCGACGCAGATGGCGATGGAGGCTCACGAAGTCCAGTGGCTGACCCCGCCGCAACCTCAACCGGAAAGCGTGCTGATTAACAAAACCGGTTCAACGGGCGGCTTCGGTGCCTACGTGGCGTACGTGCCGTCGAAAGACATCGGCATCGTGATCCTGGCCAACAAAAACTACCCGAACCCTGAGCGGATCAAGATTGCTCATACGATATTGAGTGCGCTGGCCAAGTAGCCAAGAAACGCGATTTCTCGCAGCGGCAAACAAAATGGGCGACCTCTTTGAGGTCGCCCATTGTCGTTACTGCGTCAGCTCAATGCAGAGTCGGCGGCTGAGCGTCAGGCGCACCACTTCTCGGATCAAGATTTTCCCGCGCCTGATTCACCAACAACTCGGTGACCGCCGCCAATTGCTGGATCGACAGCAGCAGCTGGCGGTTCGAACCTTCCAGTTTTCCGGCAAAACTCGCAATCAGCACATTCAGGGAGGCAAGGTTTTCGCAGGCCTGATTCAGCAGGGTCAGCGTGTCGACACCAGGCGCAACAGTGAAAACCTGCCGGGTCGTGGGGGTACGCCTGGGGCTTTGGGTAACGGCGCCTTTTGCGGTTTCACACGGCTTCGCGGGATCGAGTTGATCGGCACCGTTTGGGGTTTGCGATGGATGCTTGCTGAACTTCTTCACAGACGAGGCTCCTTTTTGTGCCATTGGTGTTTACGTCCCTGGATCCCTCAGTGTCGCGGATTCCCACGTCCGACCGCTATTTCGCGGTGGCTGACGAAGGCTAGCCGTGCGCTCTGACAGAAACCAGTTCATAAACACCGACAGGACTTGCAGGAAACTTCCGAGACCAATGGAAATCGGTACATCGCCCCCCGAAACACGCGTTTTTTTTAGCCGCCGAGTTCAATCATCCGGCATTTCAGGCGGCTTGGCAGGCTTCGCCGGTTTGCCCGGTTTTGCTCCCTTGGCGCCCTTGGCCGGTTCGGCTTCCGTGACCGGCGGTGGTGTCGGCACTGTGGCTTGTTGCTCCGTCGCCGGCAATTGGTCGACGGCGGCGAAAATCTCCTTCAGCTCGATCGTTCCCGATTGCTCAAGTTTCTTTTCCCCGTCCTTGCCCACCAGGATGACTTTGCTCTTGGCGCCAGCCCCCAACTTGAGCGAACGGATCAATGCCGCCGTGTCTTGCGGCCCCAGGTCTTTGCCCTCGCGCTGGCCCATCAGATTAAGCACGGTGTACAGGACCATGTTTCGCTCGGTGAACCCCTTGCGATTGGCCGGTTCATCCAGCGACTTTTTCAGACTGACCCACGTGGGATCGACCGTGCTCGGCGCGATGACAATCAACGGCCGGGACCTGCCCTTGTCCATGTCCAGCGGTGAGCCGTCATCGGCAGCGAGCAAGGGGCCGGCGAAAGCCAGCAGGGTAGTCAGGGTCAAAGACCTGATGAGCATGCGCATCTCCTTTTGATATCCACGCTCTAATGATTGCGCATCGCGGCGTTCGTTCCGGGTGACGCACGCAATATGTCTCGCCTGCCCCAAGCTTAGGTCAGGGCGGTCATTGCGCAACAGCCTGAGCTAATCTCATAAATCAATAACATCGCCCTGATCCGCCGTGAGGACCTCTGCATGAGCGCTCAGTTGAACCACACCATCGTCTGGTGTCGCGACAAGCAGATATCAGCCAACTACCTGGCAGACATCCTTGGCCTGCCCAGCCCCGAACCCTTCGGCCCGATGCTGATCGTCAAGTTCGACAATGGCGTGTCGCTGGACTTCTACGACAATGACCCGCCGATTGCCTCCCAGCACTACGCGTTTTTGATCGGTGACGAGGATTTCGATGCGGCCTTCGCCCGCCTGCAAGCCCGACAGCAACCCTGGTGGGCCGACCCCGGTAAACAACGACCGAACGAGATCAACGATTACGGCGGTGGCCGACGGGTTTACTTCGATGACCCGGACGGGCATCTGCTGGAAATTCTGACTCGGCCCTGAGCGCGCCTGCCAGGCTGGTTTGTTTGTGCAACCGCGGCCCGATCAAAAGGCCAGTTTGTACCCGATCAGCACCAGCATCGTGGCCAGGCAAGGTCGCAGCACTTCATCGGAGATGCGGCCAGTGAGGTGGCTGCCCAAGTAAATTCCCGGTAGCGAACCGATCAGCAAGTAACCCAATACGTGCCAATCCATGTTGCCCATGCTCGCATGGCCGAGGCCGGCCACCAGGGTCAGCGGTACGGCGTGCGCGATTTCCGTGCCCACCAGGCGGCGGGTCGGCAGCATCGGATAGAGAATGAACAACGCAACGGTGCCCAGGGCGCCGGCGCCGATGGAGGTCAGGGCAACCATGGTGCCGAGGACCAGGCCAGTGATCACGGTCAGCGCATTCAAGCGATTGCCGCTGGGGTTGTAATGACCGCCCGCGCGTTTGTGGGCGAAATCGAGCAGGCGTTTCTTGAAGAAAATCGCCAGCGCCGTGGCAAACAGGACAAAGCCCAAGGCCTGTTTGATGACCGCGTTCATCGCCTCCGGGGACGTTTGCAAGGTGCTCAGGAACCACAACGTCAGCGCCACCGCCGGCACGCTGCCGAGGGTCAACCAACCGGTGATGGCCCAGTCGATGTTCTTGTTCTTTCGATGAACCAGCACGCCACTGGACTTGGTGATCGCCGCGTACAGCAAATCCGTCCCCACTGCGGTGGCCGGATTGACACCGAACCACAACAGAATGGGGGTCATCAACGAACCGCCACCCACGCCTGTCATCCCGACAATAAAGCCGACCACCAGACCTGCCACGACTAAACCGAAATTACCGAATTCCATTAACACGCCCACAAAAACGCATGAAAAATCAGGCCCGCAGCATAGCGATTTTTCTTATAACCACTTATATCGATGCGAACTATCGTTATACCTAAAGCCCACACACGCTCCTGTGGGAGTGAGCCTGCTCGCGATGACGGACTCACAGCCAGCATCATTGCTGAATGTTAAACCGCTATCGCGAGCAGGCTCACTCCTACAAGGGGTTCACTGTACTGGCAGGAAATTGAGGAACAGCAAACTCTGCGCGTAATTTAAGCCGATCCGGCGGTAGCGCTCGTCCAGCATCTGCGTCAGCAGGTCCAGCCGGGCGACGATCTTGCCGAACTCCACGGCAAAACTCAGGTTGCTGCCCTCCTCCGAGATTTCGTTGGAGAACAGTAAAGGCTCGCCGTTCCTGTTTTGCCGCTGGCTGAGGATCCAGGTGGCTTTCTCGATGTTGCGGGCCGCATTGCTGACGAACGTCGGGTTGATCGCATCCGTCATGTAGAACTCGAGCCGATTGCCGTGCGCAGTGACGAGCATGCTGCCAATGGCATAAATGAAGGCACCGACCCGGTCGCCGAGAAACTCCGGGCTCATGGCATAACTCAGCGCTGCCAAGTCTTTTTTGCCTCCCAGGGTCGGCAGCGGCTGTTGCTGTTCGATGGCCATGCGCACTTGTTTGCCCGCGGTGCGGGCGTCAAGGAAGCCGGATTTTTTCAACTCGTCCGGGTTGCGCAAGTAGAGCTTGCTCATCAGCAGGTAGAGGCTGTCGAGGTTGTCGCGCATCGCCAGGGTCGCCATGCGGTCGACGCTGGTCTGGAGAAATTCCTGGGGTTTGCCTTCGCGGAACTGGTTGACGATATCGCTGCCCTGCTGCTGGCTGCACCCGGAGGCGGCGAGCATCGACAAGCAAGCCAACAGCAGGCAACGGCGGCGGATTCGCGGGGTGGTGCGGGGTAAAACTCGAGCCATGGGTTATCGAACTTGGGCATGGGCCGGCGGTGGGGATTCGCCGCAGGCTGGCCAAGGGTAGAGCCGTGAATCCTGGAAAAGTGCAGTGCCGACCGTCCGCAAGCGTTGGAACCCGTTAAGCGACGCCATCAAATTAGTCATACTTTATAATTGCAACATCGCCTGCATAAGCTATAAATCCTTCCTTGCTCCTATTAAAAACCGATTAGTAGTATGACTACTTTGTCAAAAACAATAAAAAGGAAGGTCAACCATGCTTCAATCCCGATACCCGTTCTGCGCCCTTGGACTGTCTCTGATGATCGCCACCCTCTCCGCCCAGGCCGCCGGCCTGTCCAGCGAACACAAGGCCTTTGGCAAAACCAATGACGGCACGCCCGTCGAGCAATACATCTTGCGCAACAGCCATGGCCTGACCGCCACGGTCATTACTTACGGCGGCATTTTGCAGTCGCTGAAAGTGCCGGACAAAAACGGCAAGTTCGACGACGTGGTGCTCGGTTTCGATGACGTGCAGGGCTACCAGAGCGGCACGGCGTATTTCGGTGCGACCATCGGGCGCTTTGGCAATCGCCTGGCCAACGGTGCTTTCGAACTGGACGGCAAGCGTTATCAGGTACCGCTCAACGACAGTTCCAATTCGCTGCACGGCGGCCCCCGGGGTTTTGACAAGCACGTCTGGGAAGCCCAACCGAGCAACGGCAAGGATTCGGTCGGCGTGACCCTGACCTACCTGTCGGCAGACGGTGAAATGGGCTTCCCCGGCAACCTGAGAACCGAGGTGACCTACAGCCTCAACGAGCAAAACGAGTTGCGCATCGACTACAAGGCTTCCACCGATAAAGCCACAGTGTTGAACCTGACCAATCACAGCTATTTCAACCTGGCCGGCGCCGGCAACGGTGATGTGCTGAAACAACTCGCCACCCTGCACGCCAGTCATTACACGCCGGTCACCGGCAAGCTGATCCCTACCGGCGAACTGGCCCCGGTGGCTGGCACACCGATGGACTTCACCCAGCCGACCGCCATTGGCAAGCACATCAAAGCCGATCACCCTCAGTTGAAATTTGCCGAACCGAAACAGGGCGGCTTCGATTTCAACTGGGTGCTGAACGCCGCAGGTGATGTGGGCCAACTCGCCGCCGAGGTCAGCGATCCGCAATCCGGTCGTCGCTTGCAGCTCTACACCACCGAGCCTGGTGTGCAGTTCTACACCAGCAACTTCCTCGATGGTTCGGTCAAGGGCAAGGCTGGCAAGGTCTACCCGCACTGGGGCGCGTTCACGCTGGAGACCCAGCACTACCCGGATTCGCCGAATCAGCCGAACTTCCCGTCCACGCGCCTGGACCCGGGCAAGACCTATGCCCAGAGCACGGTGATGAAGTTTTCTACCCAGTAAGGCCCAATGCGATCATGTAGCAGCTGCCGAGCCTGCGAGGCTGCGTCCGAGGACGAAGTCCTCGCAACTCCTGCGCACGCGGTATTCCTGAAACACCTCATTGTTTGATTCGGCGACTGCTTCGCAGCCGAACGCAGCCTCGCAAGCTCGACAGCTGCTACAGGTCGATGGAACCACCGGGGTATTCTGTTGCCAACCGAAGGAGTACTCATCGATTCAAAATAAGGAGATTTGAATGCGCACCCTCGAACTGGCCGGCGTCAACGTACCGGTGATCGGCCAAGGCACCTGGCGCATGGGCGAAGACCGTTCCCGGCACACCCAGGAAGTGGCGGCATTGCGCCTGGGTATCGAACTCGGCATGACCCTTATCGATACCGCTGAAATGTACGGCGAGGGCGGCGCTGAGGAAGTGGTCGGTGAAGCCATCACCGGCAGACGTGATGAAGTGTTTCTGGTCAGCAAGGTCTACCCGCACAACGCCAGCCGCAAAGGGATTCCCCTGGCGTGCGAACGCAGCCTGCGGCGGCTGGATACCGATTACATCGATCTTTACCTGCTGCACTGGCGCGGCCAGTACCCCCTCGAAGAAACGGTCGAAGCCTTCGAACGCCTGCGGGTCGAAGGCAAGATCGGTCGCTGGGGCGTTTCCAATTTTGATGTCGATGACCTGGAGGAACTGGCCTCATCGGCCTGTGCCACCAACCAGGTGCTCTACAACCTGGAAGAGCGCGGCATCGAGTTTGATCTGCTGCCCTGGAGCCGCCAGCATCGAATGCCACTCATGGCCTACTGTCCGATCGGTCAGGGTGGGCCTATGCTGAACCATGCAACGCTCAAGCAAATAGCCGCCCGTCACCGTGTGACGCCGGCCCAGGTAGCGCTGGCATGGATGCTGCGTAACGAAGGCGTGATCGCCATCCCCAAAGCGGTCCGCCCCGAGCACCTGCAACTCAATGCGCAAGCGGCGCAATTGCAACTGGAGGCTGGGGATCTGGAGGCGCTGGAACAGGCGTTTCGCGCGCCACAACGCAAACAGCGATTGGCCATGGTCTGAGCCATCGCAGTCTGTCAGAGGGCTTCGGCATGAGAAGCACTGATCAGGACGATTCCTTTAATCTGCAACGCTTTATCCAGGCACAGGACCCGGTGTACAAACGGGTCCAGGCCGAGCTGAACGCCGGCCACAAGCGCAGTCACTGGATGTGGTTCATCTTTCCGCAATTCGCAGGGTTGGGCGGCAGCGAGATGTCCCGCCACTTTGCCATTCGTTCCAAAGAGGAAGCTGCGGCGTACCTCAATCATCCACTGCTGGGCTCACGGTTGCACACCTGCACGCAAATGGTGCTGAACATCGAAAAAAGCTCGGTCGCCAGCATATTCGGCCATCCCGACGATCTCAAGTTTCACTCTTCCATGACACTGTTCGCCCAGGTTGCCGGCGCCAACAGCGACTTTCATCAAGCACTTGATCAGTATTTCCACGGCATCCTGGATGACTGGACGTTGTTGCTGCTGGACTCAAAACAGGCCCAGTTGCCCACCAATCAACGTTGAAAAGTCGTCGTCCACGAAGGGCAGAATGGCGTCCGCCACCGGTTGCAGTTGCCGGGTGACATAGTGGTCGTAGTCGATCGGCGCGCTGCGGATTTCCAGCGGCTCGGGCCCGGCGACGGTGATCACGTAACTGATCCAGCCACCGTTCTGGTATTGCCGCGGACGGCCCTGCTGGTCGTTGTACTCATCGGCAATCCTTGCGGCTCGCACATGGGGCGGCACGTTGCGCTGATAGTCATCGAGGGTGCGGCGCAGGCGCTTGCGGTAGATCAGGCGATCGTCGAACTCCCCCGCCAAGGTCTTGCGCACGTAGTCGCGCACATACTCCTGATAGGGTTTGCGATTGAAGATGCGCAGGTACAGCTCCTGCTGGAATTGCCGGGCCAGCGGCGACCAGTCGGTGCGCACGGTTTCCAGGCCTTTGTAGACCATTTCGTCGGCGCCATCGGCGCGGGTCACAAGCCCGGCATAACGCTTCTTGCTGCCCTCCTCGGCGCCACGAATGGTCGGCATCAGAAAGCGCTTGTAGTGGGTTTCGAACTGCAACTCCAACGCACTTTCCAGACCGTATTGCTGCTGCACATGCTCGCGCCACCACTGGTTGACGTGATCCACCAGCGCGTGGCCGATCTGTGCGGCTTCTTGCTGACCGTGGGCACGACGCAGCCAGACGAAGGTCGAGTCGGTGTCGCCGTAAATCACCGTGTGGCCTTGGGCTTCGATCAGCTGTCGCGTACGCAACATGATTTCGTGACCGCGCAGCGTGATGGACGACGCCAGGCGTGTGTCGAAGAAGCGGCAACCGCTGGAACCGAGCACGCCGTAAAAGGCGTTCATGATGATTTTCAGGGCCTGGGACAGCGGCGCATTGTGTTCGCGCTTGGCGGTTTCACGCCCTTCGGCGACCCGGGCGACGATGGCGGGCAGGCAATGCCGGGTTCTGGAAAAACGCGCACCGCGAAAGCCTGGCACCGACTCGCTGTCATCCGGATGTTTAAGGCCCTCGATCAAGCCCACCGGGTCGATGAGAAAGGTACGGATGATCGACGGATAGAGGCTTTTGTAGTCGAGCACCAGCACCGATTCGTACAGGCCCGGTTGCGAGTCCATGACAAACCCGCCGGGGCTGGCTTGCGCAGGCTTGTTCCCAAGGTTCGGCGCGACGAAACCCTGGCGGTGCATCAGCGGCATGTACAGGTGCGTGAACGCCGCCACCGAGCCGCCGCTGCGATCCGCCGGCAAACCGGTGACGCTGGCCCGTTCCAGCAGAAAGGTCAGCAGCTCGGTCTTGGCGAAAATCCGCGTTACCAGCTCGCAGTCTTTGAGGTTGTACTTGGCCAGGGCCGGTTTGTCCTCGGCGAACATGCGGTTGATTTCGTCCATGCGCTGGTACGGGTTGTCGATCGACTTGCCCTCGCCAAGCAGGGTTTGCGCGACGTTCTCCAGGCTGAACGAGGGGAAACTCCAGGTCGCCGAGCGCAGGGATTCGATGCCGTCGATGATCAGCCGGCCCGCGGCCGAGGCGAAGTAATGGGTGCGGCTCCCGTGTTCGCGCCACTGCATTTCTTCGCCGCCACGCCCCAGTTTCAGCGGCACCGCCAGCCGCCGGGCATGTTCGTGGAGCACGCGCAGGTCGAACTGTACGACGTTCCAGCCGATGATCGCGTCGGGGTCGTGGCGGGCGAACCATTCGTTGAGTCTTTTCAGCAGCAGGGTTCGGGAATCGCAGTATTCGAGCTGGAAATCCACCTCGCTGCCGTCGCCATTGGGCGGCCCGAGCATGTAGACCTGGCGTTCGCCGCAGCCTTCCAGGGCGATGGAGTACAGCTCGCCCTGAGCGGTGGTTTCAATGTCCAGGGAGACCAGCCTGAGGCTCGGGCGATAGTCGGGGTCGGGTTTCATCTGGGCATCGAGCAGCAGGCCCTCGGCGTTCGGCGTGCCACTGAACCGGACCGGCGCGGTGATGAAACGCTCCATCATGTAGCGTTCCGGCGGGCGCACATCGGCTTCGAACACGTCGACACCGGCCTTGCGCAGTGCGGTTTCCAGACGCATCAGTTGACCGTGCTGCTGGCAGTACAGACCGAGCACCGGGCGGTGTTCGAAATCCAGTAACGCCAACGGCCTCAGCTCAACGTTCTTTTCGCCGCGAAGCAACGCTTCAGCCTGATCGCGCTGGGCGGCGGGAATGAACGCCACCGAGGGTTGATGAGGCAGGCGGATCCGCTGGGGACCGGTGTCGGTCGCCAGCCAGAACTCAACTTCCGTACCGGCCGGGGTATCGCGCCAATGCCGGGTCAGGACGAAGCCCCGCTGTAAATCCACCACTGCAACCTCAAGATTTGATTCAAGGCGCAATTCTACGCGTCATCCAAGGCGATAGCCCGTCTCTGCGAGGTGGATGCAATCCCTGTGGGAGCGAGCCTGCTCGCGAAAACGGTGTATCAGTCGACACCTGTATTGACTGACCCGCGGTCTTCGCGAGCAGGCTCACTCCCACATGGATCGAGTCAGCCCATGGATCAATGAATAACTGTGGAAAATTTCAGGTTTACCGAAGAAAAACTGCTGAATGGCGTTTTTTGAGCGTTATCTGCCGCTTTCTGCCTTGCCCTCAGCGCCGGTGTCTACGATTCTTCAAGGACAACGACAACACCTGAGAAACTGCCATGAAAACCGTCGCCCAACTGCTGAAGTTAAAGGCTGAACAGAATCATGAGGTCCACACCATTGCACCGCATCAAATGGTGCTGGAAGCCCTGATGGTCATGGCCGCCAAAAACGTCGGCGCCTTGCCGGTCTTGAGAAATGGCGAGGTCGTCGGCATCATCAGCGAGCGTGACTATGCGCGCAAACTCGTGCTCAAGGGCCGCTCCTCCGTCGGTACACCGGTCGAAGACATCATGGTGTCGCCGGTGATCACCGTGGACACCCGTCAAACCGTCGAAACCTGCATGGGCATCATGTCCGACAAACGCCTGCGCCACTTGCCGGTGGTGGAAAACGGCCAGTTGATCGGTTTGCTGTCGATTGGCGACCTGGTCAAGGAAGCCATCGCCGAACAGGCTGAATTGATTCGCCAGTTGGAGCAGTACATCCGCGGCGAATAGATCAACCCGGCCAATGCCGCGCAAAGACCGGTGCCAATGTCGGGTGCCGGTCAATGCGCGTAAGCCACGCGAAAAATCCGGGCCTTGCACTGCGCAAATACTCGCGACTGCCCGCCCATCTTGAAACCACCGCCGCCAGCACATCCAGTGCCCCCGGCGTCTCGTCGCCCAGATACAAATCGCCCGAAAACTGATCGGCAAACACCTCCCAACTCCGGTGCAGTCGCGCGCGGGCGCCGGCCATGAGGTTTTGCCTGGACGATTCATCCGTCTCGGCCAGCCAGCGCTCGGGGTAGTCGATGATGCCAATCGCCGAATAGCAATTGCTGACGATGTACACCAGGCCGCGAATGGCCTGATCCCGCTCGGCGGCGTTTTTCGGCAACAGGTTTGATTGGGGGAACGTGAGCCCCAGGTGAATCAGAATCGCCGCGCTCTCGGTGAGAACGCTGCCATCGGGCAATTGCAGGGTCGGGACCTGTTTGAGCGGATTGAGCTTCTCCAGCGCGTGGGTCGCCTCGGGAGAGGTTTCAACGTCGATGAAGCGGTAAGGAATTTCGCACAGCTCCAGTGCCGCTTCTATCGCGGCAGCGCCGGAGTTCTGGTGTCCGTATAGCTGGTACATATCGCGCGCTCCTGGCGAAACGAAAACAGAATCAGCAGACGAGCGAATACTCGTCATCGGCCAGTCTAGCCGGTGAACAAGGGCGCGGTGGCGCCATGCTCGCCTATGAGCATGGCGTCGAACGCTGGTCACGATGGCGGCCGAGGTGGGGAACTGGAACATCACGCTCATGTGGGGTGAGTCGTCCTTCCTATCATTGCCGTCGATGTTCACCATCACGGCAATGAAGTTCTCATAAAAAATCCGCGGCGTAACATCAGCCTCACACCCAACAACTACACCCCGGAGCACACCATCATGAAACGCCAAACTATCCTCAGCATTGCTTTCTCGGTTTTTGCAGTTAACGCTTTCGCCGCTACCTCTGTTCACCCGGTTGTCGCTGAAGGCGGCTCGGATCGTCTGATTGAAAGTCGTGTGGCCGAAGGTGGCTCCGATCGTTTGATCGAAAACCGCGTTGCTGAAGGTGGTTCGGATCGTCTGATCGAGAACCGCGTCGCAGAAGGTGGTTCAGATCGTCTGATCGAGAACCGCGTCGCTGAAGGTGGCTCCGATCGTTTGATCGAGAACCGCGTCGCTGAAGGTGGTTCGGATCGTCTGATCGAAAACCGCGTTGCTGAAGGTGGCTCCGATCGCCTGATCGAGAACCGCGTCGCTGAAGGTGGTTCGGACCGTCTGATCGAAAGCCGCGCTGTATAAATGAATGGTTTTACCGTGGTACTCAATGAAAAACCCGGCCTTATCAGCCGGGTTTTTTTACGTCTGTCTTTTGCGCTCGGTCACTTGCCGGCCCGCGCCATGCAACGCTGATAGCGCTCATCGACCCGCTTGGCAAACCATGCCGTGGTGAGTTTGCGGGTGATCTTCGGGCTTTGCAGCACAATCCCCGGCAACACCGCACGCGGTAATGGCCGACCTTCCGCCTGTTCGGCCAGGGCAAAAACCCGTGCATAGAGCTGGGTGTTCTCGAATTCGAAGTTTTTGCCCTCCTCCAATTGGTCGCGAATGGTCGGATTGCGCATGCCCAGTTGCTTGCCGAGGGTGCGCACCGCCAATTCCGTGGTGCCTGGCATGATCGAATCGTAGCGAACCAGGTCACCATCCAGCGCCAGCGGTATGCCCGACGCGCGACTCACTGCGTTCTGAAACGCGGCATTGCGGCTGGCGTACCAACCGGCATTGAAATCGGCAAAGCGATACAGCGGTTGTTTGTAGCTCGCCGGATAACCGAGCAAGTGGGCGATACCGAAGTACAGGCCGCCGCGACGACTGAATACTTCACGACGGATCGAGCCGTTCACCGGATACGGATAGGTCTTCGCCTGTTGCTCGGCGAAATCGATGCTGACTTGCATCGGTCCACCGGTGCGCACCGGGTTGAGCCCACCGAACAGCGTCCGGCCCATGGGCACAATGCCGATGAAGTCATCGAAGATCGAGCTGAGCTCTTTTTCGCTGCGCGCCGCATTGAGCCGTTCGCTGTAGCTTTTGCCATTGGATGAACTCACCTGCAGCGCACCGCTCACCAGCAGGCCGGGAATGTGGGCTTTGTCGGCACGGCGGTCGATTTCCGCGCGGGCGATTTTGCCCAGGCCCGGTACCGGCGGGTCCACCTGGAAAGTCGATTCCTGCTCGGTGACCGCCAGGACCGAGCACAGGTTTTGGGTGGATGGATAAATGTTCTGGGCAGCAAATGCTACGTAGATATCGGTCGCCCAGCCCTGGCGATCGGTGGTTTTTGCCGGCAGCAGGCGCACGATCTCGGCCTTGACCTCGGCAGGCTTGCGCGCCGGGGGCTCTTGCGTGCGCTGAGTACCGCAACCCGCCAGCACCAGCAGCGCGGCGACGCTCATCATCAATCGTTTGGCTTGCATGTTGCTCCATCAAATCCGTTGAGCCGGGGTAACCATACGATCAATGGCATGGCGCAGGCTATGACTCTCACCGCCCCCCACTGTTCCCTGTAGCAGCTGGCGAAGCCTGCGTTCGGCTGCGAAGCAGTCGTGAAATCAGACGATGCGGTGTTTCAGGAAGACCGCAAACTCAGGTTTTACGACTGCTTCGCAGCCGAACGCAGGCTTCGCCAGCTGCTACGGATCGCGTTTTGGCTTGGTCGGCATCAGGGCTGCGGGGCCTTTCTCCGTTTGGCAGACAACCCGCCCGTCCGTCGCGGCTGAACCATACTTGAGCCACACACCGAGGAGGACAGGCTCATGAACCGTAGCGACGTACTGATCATCGGCGCCGGCCCGACCGGACTGGTGTTAGCGCTGTGGCTGAGCAAGCTTGGCGTGCAAGTGCGCATCATCGACAAGACGTCAGCACCCGGAACCACGTCGCGGGCGCTGGCCGTCCAGGCGCGGACGCTGGAGCTGTATCGCCAGCTCGACCTCAGCAATGCCGTGGTGCAGAACGGTCATCGAGTGGCCGCCGCCAATTTCTGGGTCAAGGGCGAACCCGTGGCGCGCTTGCCACTGAGCCGCATCGGTGAAGGCCTGACGCCCTATGCGTTCCTCGAAATCTTTCCTCAGGACGAACACGAACGGCTGCTGATCGACCGCCTCGAAGCCTTTGGCGTCCAGGTTGAACGCAACACTGAGCTTGAGAATTTCGTGGAAACCGGTGACGGCATCACCGCCTTTTTGCGCTTGGCCGATGGTCAGGAGCAAACCTGCCAGGCCTGCTATCTGGCGGGTTGTGACGGTGCCCGGTCGATCGTGCGCAAAACCCTGGACACCGGTTTCCCTGGCGGCACCTACCAACAGGTTTTCTACGTCGCCGACGTGCAAGCCAGCGGGCCGACGTTCAACGGCGAACTGCACGTGGATCTCGATGAAGCGGATTTTCTCGCAGTGTTTCCCTTGGCCGGTGAAGGCCGCGCCCGTCTGATCGGCACCGTACGCGACGAACGCGCCGACCAGGTCGACACCCTGCAATTTGAAGACGTCAGCAGCCGGGCCATCGAGCATATGAAAGTGAAGATCGAGCAACTGAACTGGTTCTCGACCTACCGCGTGCATCATCGGGTGGCGGATCACTTTCAAACCGGGCGCGCGTTTCTATTGGGTGATGCCGCCCACGTCCACAGCCCCGCCGGGGGCCAGGGCATGAACACCGGCATTGGCGATGCCATCAACCTCGCCTGGAAACTCGCGGCGGTGTTGAGCGGCGGCGCTGAGGCCAAACTCCTCGACACTTACGAAACCGAGCGCATCGCGTTTGCCCGCAAACTGGTCGCCACCACCGATCGGGTGTTCAGCTTTGTCACGGCCGAAGGGCGCATCGCGGATTTACTGCGCACGCGCCTGACGCCGTTGTTGATTCCGAAAATGGCATCGTTTGAGGCGTCCCGCGAGTTCCTGTTTCGCACGGTGTCGCAGATCACCCTGAATTATCGCGGGATGCCGTTGAGCGCGGGCGTTGCCGGTCATGTTCATGGTGGCGATCGCCTGCCGTGGGCTCACGATGGTGAGGGGGACAATTTCGAATCGCTGAAGTGTCTGACCTGGCAGGTGCATGTGTATGGCGACACCAGCGACGAAATGATCGCCTGGTGCCACGAACATCATTTGCCCTTGCATGTGTTTGACTGGCGGCCGGCGTTTGAAGCGGCGGGGCTGGCGCGTAACGGGTTTTACCTGTTGCGACCGGACACGTATGTGGCGATTGCCGACAATTCTGCCGATCCCAAGGTGATCGAGCGGTACTTGCGGGATCACGGGATCAGGCCGTTTTTTGGCGTCCGCTGATGATCGTTCCCACGCTCTGCGTGGGAACGATCACGTCAAGATCTCAGATCCCGGCCAGCGCCAGGTCCATCGCAAAGTAAGTGAAGATCAGATCCGCCCCGGCCCGCTTGATCGCGCCAAGGCTCTCACGCACCACGCGATCTTCATCGATCGCCCCGGCCTGGGCGGCGAATTTGATCATCGCGTACTCGCCGCTCACCTGATACGCCGACAGCGGCAAGCGCGAGGCTTCACGGATGTCGCGGATGATGTCCAGGTACGCCCCGGCCGGTTTGACCATCAGCGCATCGGCGCCCTCCTGCTCGTCCATCAGGGATTCGCGCACGGCTTCGCGACGGTTCATCGGGTTCATCTGGTAGCTTTTGCGATCGCCCTTGAGCGCGCTGCCGCCGGCTTCACGGAACGGACCGTAGAGTGCCGAGGCAAACTTGGTCGAATAGGCCATGATCGCGGTCTGGTTGAAACCCGCTTCATCGAGCGCCCGGCGAATGGCCTGAACCTGCCCGTCCATCGCGGCCGACGGGGCGATCACATCGGCACCGGCACGGGCCGCGGCCACCGCTTGCTTGCCGAGGTTAATCAGGGTCTGGTCGTTGTCGACTTCATGGTTGTGCAGCACGCCGCAATGACCATGGTCGGTGTACTCACAGAAGCAGGTGTCGGACATCACGATCATGTCCGGCACCGCATCCTTGGCGATGCGCGACATGCGCGACACCAGACCGTTATCGCTCCAGGTGTCGCTACCGTTGCCGTCCAAATGGTGCGACACGCCGAACGTCATCACCGACTTGATCCCGGCGCGGGCATATCGCTCGATCTCACCTGCCAGTTTCGACTCCGGGATACGCATCACGCCGGGCATGCTTTTGATCGGGACGAAGTCATCGATCTCTTCCTCAACGAAAATCGGCAGCACCAGATCGTTCAAGCTGAACTCGGTTTCCTGGAACAGGCTGCGCAGGCTCGCATTGCGGCGCAGGCGGCGTGGACGTGCTTCGGGGAACTGACTGGACATGTGGATTTCCTGAGAAACGGAGGACGAGACGAAAGTCGTAGGGGGCGAAGCTTATGCCTTGCAAGGCGCGGGGTACAAACCTCGATCGCAGAATAAGCCCTTACCGGTTCGGCAATAATCACCGCGATACAGGGGTTTGCGGCAAGTTCTGCTAGAGCGTCAAGGTTCCGCTGATGCAGGTCACCACCGCGCCGCCGATCCAGATCTCGTCGCCCACTTGCTCGACCTGAATGCGCCCGGCGCGGCCCATGGTCAGGCCCTGGCTGACCACATAGGACGTCGGCGCCAGTCCTGCGTTGAGTAACCACTGGGCAATTCCGGCGTTCAGGCTGCCGGTGGCGGGGTCTTCCGGCATGCCGTCGCCGGAGATGAACGCCCGTACTTCGAACTGTGCGTCATCACCATCACGCTCGGGATGCCAGGGCGCGATGACACCGACGGCCAGGCCAAGCATTTGCGAATGATCCGGTTGCAGGTCCAGCACCTGCTGGCGATCCTCGACCATCACGGCCAGCCACCCCGCACCGTTGTCGACCCACTGAGTGCGCACGATCGCCCCCGATTCCAGGCCTAGCCCCCGCCGCACCCGTTCCACCACATCGGCTTCCACCGGCCCGGTTTTGAGCAATGCCGGTGCGAGAAAGGCCAGCTCTGCCCCTTGTCGACGAACCCGCACCAGCCCCACGCCGCATTCCTGAATGATCTCTTCGCCCTTGGGCACACCACCGGCCTCCAGCCACGCATGGCAGGTGCCCAGTGTCGGGTGACCGGCGAACGGCAATTCGCTCAGGGTGGTGAAAATCCGCACGCGATAGTCAGCGCGAGGATCGCGCGGTTCGAGTATGAATGTGGTTTCGCTGAGGTTGGTCCAGCTGGCGAACGCCGCCATGTACTCATCGCTGAGCTCATCGGCGCCGAACACCACCGCCAACGGATTGCCCTTGAGCGCAACACGGCTGAAGACATCTACTTGCTTGAAATCGAATGAGTGCATGGCCTTCCTTGGTATTGATCAAATCGAAGCGTTTGGCTTGGGGATTTCCAGCCCGCGCATCACCGCCGGCCGCGCCAGAAAGCGCTCCAGCACCCGCGTGACGTTGGTGAAGTCGTTTATGCCCACCAGCTCGCCAGCCTCATAGAAGCCGATCAGGTTGCGCACCCAGGGGAAGGTTGCGATGTCGGCGATGGTGTAGCGCTCGCCCATGATCCAGTTGCGCCCTTCCAGACGGTTATCGAGGACATTGAGCAGGCGTCTGCTTTCATCGACGTAGCGGTCGCGGGGACGTTTGTCCTCGTAGTCCTTGCCGGCAAATTTGTTGAAAAAACCGAGCTGGCCGAACATCGGCCCGATGCCGCCCATCTGAAACATCAGCCACGCAATGGTCTCGTAGCGAGCCGCCGATTCCTGGGCCAGCAGTTGCCCGCTCTTGTCGGCCAGGTAAATCAGAATCGCCCCGGACTCGAACAGTGCCAGGGGTTGGTCCCCCGGACCGTGGGGGTCGAGGATCGCCGGGATCTTGTTGTTGGGGTTCAGCGAAAGAAATTCGGGGGACATCTGGTCGTGGGTGTCGAAGGCCACCCGATGCGGCTCGTAGGGCAGTCCGATCTCTTCGAGCATGATCGACACCTTGACGCCGTTGGGAGTCGGCAAGGAGTAAAGCTGGATCCACTCGGGGTATTGAGCCGGCCATTTTTGGGTAATCGGGAACGCGGACAGATCGGTCATGGGAAGCATCCACACGAAAAAAGTCGACGCTGATCATAATGTAGGCTTGGCGACGGCCGCGAATTTTTGGCGTTATCAATATTGCTGATGAGCAAGATCAGAAGATCGCAGCCTGTGAATGGCGCCGAGACCTGTACTGTGTCCATAAATCCGCAACATCCTGTCGATAACCTCTGCTCTAACCCATCTCAGGTTGCCGCTACAGTGCTGCGCACTCGCTCGGATCGAACCAAATGGGCTTCAGAGGACTCTGAGCATTGCCCTTTCGGAAACGGACCGGCCCAACGACATGGAAAACACCCGATGCACGGAGCTGGCGGTGTAAAGGTTTGTCAGCCTTAACTGAATGCGCTGAAGATCACCTATTCAAATGATGAACCTTTTCAAATTCGCCCAACGCTTCAAACATCGCGCGTATGTCCTCCTGCCTTCCCTGTTGGCGGTCAGCGCGCTGTTCCTGTCCCTTGAGTCCAGCGAAAGCCGCGCCCAACCAGCGGACGGCACCCAGACGCTGGTGTTCCTGCGCCATGCGGAAAAACCCGCCGGCGGCCTCGGCCAGCTCAACTGCCAGGGCCTGAACCGTGCCATCGACCTGGCCACCTTGTTGCCGGAAAAATTCGGCAAGGCCAACTATGTGTTTGCCGCCAACCCGACGCGCAATGTCGAAGAAGGCGAACTGGACAATTCCTACAGCTACATCCGTCCCCTGATGACCATCAGCCCCAGCGCGATCAAGCTCGGTTTGCCGGTGAACATCAATTTCTCGGCCAACGACACCAGCGACCTGGCCGATGAATTGCTCCACGACAAATATCACAACTCGGTCATCTACACCGCCTGGTCCTCCGGCTACCTGCCGGAGCTGATCAACAGGGTTGCTGGAGAAGCCGTTGGCAAGAAACAGAACATTACCGATGACTGGGAATCCAGCGACTACGACTCGCTGTACGTGCTCACTCTGACCTGGCACAACGGCAAGGCCAGTGTGCAGAGCCACGCCTACAAGCAAGGTCTGGATAATGGGCAGGAGACTTGTCCGACATAAGCTTTAAGGGATTTGGTGCCTGTCAGGGCCTCATCGTCGGAACGCCGCCCGGAGCAGGCTCATTCCCACAGGTGCCTGCTGTGACCACAACATTTGTGCCCACCCCAAATCAAATGTGGGAGTGAGCCTGCTCCGGGCGGCGTTCCGACGATGGGGCCGGCAAATCCAACACATTACTTCTGATTGATGCGCCGCTCGCGCAGGTATTCAAGCACCGCAACCCGCTCCCCGGCGAATTCAATGCGCCCCCCTTTCTTCTCCCGCTGAAACGCATACATCGGGTCGTAATACTCGCGAAGCAACCCTTCGATCCAGCCCCGGTGCAAGTCCACGGCCCCGCTGCTCGCCTGCTCCGTCAGCGCGTCTTCCATCAACATCAACAGCCGCCGATGGCGCTCACCGCCCAGACGTTTCTGCACATTGTTCAGGCTCTCCAGCAGGCGCTCGGAAAACAGCGCGAAACCTTCATCGCCATGCACACCGATGAACTCGGCACACAAGTCCACCACGTAATCGCGCAGGATCCGTTCGACCCGCCCTTCCAGGCTGTCTTCCAGCCAGACCATCGGAAACTGCTGCATGCCCTGAAACAGCGGCAGCGGTAGCGCACAACTGCCGATCGCGCGGCTCTCGTCTTCCAGCACAAACTGCTCGATGCCGTGGGCGCGCTTCTTCAGCACGTCCACCGCCAGGCAGTTCTCAAAATCGATGTTGGAGGGCTGGCCAGTGGCACGTTTGCCGAAACTGGAGCCGCGATGATGGGCGTGACCTTCAAGGTCCAGGCCGTTGCTCAACTGCGTGAGCACTTCGGTTTTGCCGGTGCCGGTCATGCCGCCCAGCAAGACGAAATCACACTGGGCAACCGCCTGATCGAGCGTGTCGAGCAAGAAGCTGCGCATGGCCTTGTAGCCGCCACCCACTCGCGGATAGTCGATGCCCGCCTCGTCCTTGAGCCATTGCTGGACGATCTGCGAACGCAAACCACCGCGAAAACAATACAAATACCCATCAGGATGAGCCCGGGCAAAATCGGCCCAGGCCTGGATACGCTCGGCTTTTATCTCGCCGGACACCAACTGGTGCCCCAGCGTAATGGCCGCTTGCTGGCCGTGTTGCTTGTAACAAGTGCCGACCCGTTGCCGCTCATGGTCATTCATCAGCGGCAGGTTGATCACGCCGGGGAACGAGCCTTTGAGAAATTCGACCGGCGCACGGGCATCCATCATCGGTCGGTCGTTGAGGAAAATGTCGCGGTAATCGGTGAATTCGATGGACATCAAAACACCTCAACCGCGTTGGTCTGTCGCTCGATCAGTTCACCGATCGGCTCAAGGGTCAGACCCAGCTCGGCGGCTACTTTGAGGAAGTGTTCGTTGCCTTCCGGGGTGACTGCAACCAGCAGGCCACCGCTGGTCTGCGGATCGCAGAGCACGCGCTTGTGCATTTCCTGAAGACGCCCCAGCTTGCTGGCGTAGCTGTCAAAGTTGCGCAGCGTCCCGCCCGGCACGCAGCCTTGGTCGAGGTAATACTCGACACCCGGCAGACGCGGCACACGGTCGTACTCGATGCGCGCGGTCACGTTGCTGCCATCGGCCATTTCCACCAAATGCCCCAGCAGGCCGAAACCGGTGACATCGGTCATCGCGGTGACGCCTTCGAGTTTGCCGAAACGGCTGCCGGGTTTGTTCAGGGTGCACATCCAGTCGCGGGCCAGGCCGATGTCGGCAGGGCGCAACTTGCCCTTCTTCTCGGCGGTGGTGAGGATGCCGATGCCCAGCGGTTTGGTAAGGTAAAGCAGGCAACCGGCGGTAGCGGTGTCGTTGCGCTTCATGTGGCGCTTTTCCACCAGACCGGTCACGGCGAGGCCGAAGATCGGCTCTGGTGCGTCGATGGAATGCCCACCGGCCAACGGAATGCCGGCTTCATCGCAGACCGAACGCCCGCCGCGGATCACTTCCCGGGCAATCTCCGGGGCCAGCACGTTGACTGGCCAGCCGAGGATCGCAATCGCCATCAACGGATCGCCGCCCATGGCGTAGATGTCGCTGATGGCATTGGTGGCGGCGATGCGGCCGAAGTCGAACGGGTCGTCGACGATCGGCATGAAAAAGTCGGTGGTCGAGACCACGCCGCGTTCTTCATCAATGGCGTATACCGCCGCGTCATCGCGCGAGGCGTTGCCGACCCAGAGTTTCGGGTCAAGGTTCTGCGCCCCGCTGCCGGCCAGGATCACTTCCAGCACTTGGGGAGAAATCTTGCAGCCACATCCAGCACCATGGCTGTATTGGGTCAGACGAATCGGTTCGCTCATGGGGGAGGCACATCTCGTGAAGTCAGTGCCGAGGAGTTTACATCAACCCCTATTTCGAAGGAGCTGATCGTTCCCACAGGGGAATGCTTCAATGGATGCTCCCCGTTCGGCCTGGGACGCAGGGTTTCAGGGGATTACAGGTAACGAACCAGCAGTCTGTCGGCATTGGTGGTATCCGTCTGACAATCCGAGTGAATTTTCCGCCCCCCCAACGATCCTTGTATAACCACAGGGAGGAATATGGGCTTTATGAACAACGCAAAACTTTTCGTCATTGAATACACCCTTCATGGCGCGCCCAAGTCTTTCATCATCCGCCTGGACAAGATGGATAACGCGGAGGCTTGGCATTGGGCAAGTTGCGACGCGGGGATCGGACGAATCCCCCGCTTCGGCCGTGAGAAGGTGCAAAAAACCAGCAAGCCGATGGCAGAGAAGTTCGGCGTGGAAAACGTCAAGTGGCGGCCGGCGAATTAACGGATGGCGCAGCCTTGGACTTTTGGGAGGGATCGGGCATGACAACGACGCAACTTACCAGCAAGGCACACCTGGACTACGGCCTCGATACGCTGTTTGGCCGGATCACCAAAAGTGCCGAGTGTGAGGTCGGCCTTGAACAAGTCGAGCATGACCCGACCCGCTTCGCCCTCCGCGTCCAGTCACCTGTACCGCAAGATCTGGAACAGGCAAAAACGCTGGTAGTGAAGGTGGATGGGCGACGACTCAATGGAATCATCCGCCATACCGAACGGCTGGAAGATCAAAGCCTGAAGCTGGAAGTGGAGCCTGATTAGGCTCCACATTCTGTGCGTCATGGGTGTCAGCCCTTGGCGCACTTACAACCTTTGGTCGCGCATTCTTCGCCGTGTTCATGGTGTTTGGCGCAGGCCTCACAGCAATAGTGCTTGCCGTGTCGCGCGATCGGATGTTCGCCCAGTTTGCAGGAGCACTTGGGGCAGTCGCATTTACTTTCACTGTCGATCATGAGCCTGACTCCATTGGTGGTGGTCGTCCGGGTTTCGCACATGCGACCCGTATCACCAGTGTAGGAGCTTGCGTCACCCCTGCCGGGCACTGCTGCGATACATGAACAGCAATGCCAAGGCGAGACACACCATCGCCAGTATCCGGCTGCTGGACAACTCGATCGCCGGGTTGCCCAACCAGCCGAAGTTATCGATCAACATCCCCATCCCCAATTGCCCCACGATCACCGCCACCGTCGCGACCGCCGTGCCGACCCGCGGCACCGCGCCAACCATCACCAGCATGTACACCACCCCGAACAGTGCACCGCTGAGCTGCCATTTCGGCACGTCCAGCAAACTCACGGCATGGGCCGGCTCGAAAAACAGGATCAGCAGCCCGGTGGTCACTGCACCGACCACGAAGGTCAGCAAACTGCTACGCAACACGCCCACCGTTTCGCCCAATCGCCCATTGATCGCCGCCTGGACACTCAGCACCGCACCGGCCGCCACGACCACCGCCAACAAAATAATCAGATTCATCATCAACCCCGAGCGATCAGAACAAGTGCCGCGACAATCAGCAGCAAGGCCAGCCAACGTTCACCGTTGACCTTTTTGCGGGTAGCGCCGAACCAGCCGAAGTGGTCGATCAACACGCTTTTGCCAACCTGCCCGGAGAGGATCGCGATCATGGTCATGGCAATGCCGATGTGCGGCGTGGCCAAGGTCAGCACGATTACGTACATCGGCCCCAAAAAACCGCCGATCAACTGCCAGCGCGGCAGTTCATTCAAGGCGGGCCCCTGTTGCGGACCGCTGAACAGCAACAGCAAGAACAAAATCGCCGAGCCGACACCGAAGATGCTCAAGGTCGCCCACAAGTGCCCGACCTGAACCCCGAGCGGCCCGAGCAGACCGGCCTCCACGGACAGGCCCATGCCGGCCAGAATCACCAGTGGCAGCAGCAACAGCCGCAGCCCTGGTTGGGGCGCCGGCGTTTCAGCGATGTCGATTGAAGAAGATTGCATAACGAAAACCTGCCAGTTATCAGATGAACGCGGGGATGGGGTGGCGCGCATTATCGGCTGGCGATCCTTTGCGATAAATGGGAGCATCCAGACAACACTTTTGCGTAACTCGCACAGCAGACTTCTCATGCATGGCCTCAACGAACTGGGATTCAAGGCACTTCGGCTGTTTGTAGCGGTGCTGGACCACGGCAGTTTTTCCGAAGTCGCCCGTCGCGAAGGCCTGGCCCCTTCTTCGATTTCCCGGCAGATCCAATTGATGGAACAAGCCCTGAACCAGCAATTGCTCTACCGCCACACCCGCGCCGTCTCACCTACCGAAGCCGGGCGCATGCTGGGTCATCACGCGCGGCTGGTGCTGGTGCAACTCGAAGAGGCCGAGCAGGCCCTGCAGGAACAGCAAAGCGAACCGAGCGGACTGGTGCGGATCAACGCGCCAGTGGTGTTCGGTCAGCGGCACCTGACGCCGTGGCTGGGGCGGCTCTGCGAGCGCTACCCGAAACTGCAACTGGATATCCAGCAGACCGACAGCTACGTCGATCCCTTGCAGGAAGGCGCCGACCTGCTGTTTCGCATCGGCGCGCTGCACGATTCGAGCATGCAGGCGCGGATTCTGGCGCCCCATCGTTTTCAAGTCGCCGCGAGCCCGGCCTATCTGGAACGTCACGGCACACCGCAACATCCCGAAGAACTGGCCGCGCATCAGTGCCTGGCCTACAAGGGCGTGACCGGCCAGCAACGCTGGTTTTTCCGCAAGGATCAGCAGGACTGGACGCCCTGCTCGGTGAAGGGTCCGATCACCGGCAACCACGCCGACACCCTGACGCAAGCCGCCGAACAAGGCTTGGGGCTAGTGATGTTTCCGTCGTGGCTGATCGGTGAGGCGGTGCGCAAGGGCACGCTGGTGCCGGTGCTCGGGGCGTATCAGGTGTCCAACAGTCCGGAACCGCAGCAGATTGCAGTTCTCTGGCCTGGGAGCCGACGGTTGTCGGTGAAGGTGCGGACGGTGATTGATTTCTTTGTCGAATGCTTCGGCACGGTGCCCTACTGGGACAGACCGTAGCGACCAAGTCGAACACGCTTGTGTGGCGAGGGAGCTTGCTCCCGCTCGGCAGCGCAGCGGCCGTAAAATCTTGCGAGCGCTGCGCACTCGAGCGGGAGCAAGCTCCCTCGCCACACAAGCCCCCTCGCCACAAAGGCATCGTCCGTCAGATGCGGAACTGGCCCACCAGTTTGCCCAGGCGCTGACCGAGGTCGGCCAGGCTGCGGGACGTCTGGGCGCCGAGTTGGGTTTCATCGGCGACACTGTCCACGGCCACAGCGATCTGATGCACGCTGCGGTTGATCTCTTCGGCCACGGCGGTCTGCTCTTCGGCGGCGCTGGCGATCTGCGCGTTCATCGAGTTGATGGTGCCGATCAGCTGGGCCATGGTGTCCAGCGAGGCACCCGCTTCGTTGGCCTGGGCCGAAGTGCCGTCCCCGGCTTCGCTGGAACGGCGCATCGCTTCCACCGCCGACTGAGTGCCGGCCTGCAAACGATCGATCATGCCCTGGATTTCCTGGGTGCTGATTTGCGTGCGACTGGCCAGCGCCCGAACCTCGTCGGCCACCACCGCAAAACCACGACCGGCCTCACCGGCACGGGCAGCTTCGATGGCGGCGTTGAGCGCCAGCAGGTTGGTCTGCTCGGCAATCGAACGGATCACGCCGAGTACGCTGACAATCGACGACACGTCTTTTTGCAAGCTGTCCAGCGACACGCCACTGCTGCGAATGTCGTCCACCAACGCATGAATCTTCACGATGCTGCCGGCCACCACACGCTTGGCAGCCTGGCCTTCTTCGTCGGTCTGCTGGGCAGCCACTGCGGCGTTTTGCGCACTTTTCGCCACTTCCTGAGCCGCCGCCGACATTTGATTGATCGCCGTGGCGACCTGATCGGTCTCGTGACGCTGACGCTCCATGGCTTGATCCGAGCGCTGCGCCTGGTCGGAGACCTGATTCACCAGCCCGGTCAGTTGCGAGGTCATTTCGGTGATCTGGCGCACCAGGCCATGGATCTTGTCGACGAAGCGGTTGAACGAGCCGGCCAGTTCGCCGAGTTCGTCCTGGCTGGTGATGGTCAGGCGACGCGTCAGGTCGCCCTCGCCCGCCGCGATGTCATCGAGGTTGGCTTTCATCAGGTTCAGCGGACGCAAGATGGTGTTGGCCAGCAGCATCCCGGCAGCGGCAATCATCAACAGCACCACCACGGCAATCCCGACGATGCTCAGCACCACGCCTTGCATGCGCTCCTGGACCTTGATTTCGACCAGCGCCACTTGCGCTTCGATGCCGTCGAGGTTGACCGAAGTACCGACCGCCATGTCCCACTTCGGCAGGTATTCGGTGTAGCCGAGTTTCGGCACCAGCACTTGGGTGTTGCCGGGCAGCGTCGAGCTGTATTGCAGGTAGTGGGTGCCGTCCTTGGCGACTTTCACCAGGTCGCGGTTGACATAGACGCCGTTCGGATCGCGGTTGTCCTTGAAGCTCTGGCCCACACCTTCCGGGCTGTTGGCCTTGAACAGGCGCACGGTGTTGGAGTCGTAGCCGAAGAAGTAGCCGTCCTTGCCGTAGGTGATGCTCGACAGCAACTTGACCACGTGGGCCCGCGCCGCATCATCACCGGGGGCGGCCGCGTCATAGAGCGGTTTGATCGTGGTCATGGCCACGGCGACGTAACTTTGCAGGGTTGCCTTGGCATCGCTGAGCAGGCGCTGGCGAGTTTCCTCGACTTCCGTGCGGGCCTGCTCCTGCAGAATGAACAATGTGGTCAGGCTGATGACCAGCGCAAAGAGCAACACCGGGAGGACGGCAAGGGACAGGACTTTAGCCTTCAGGCTCATGCGCATGACGGTTCACTCTTTTGATTTTATTGGCGTGGTTAGAGGCTTTAACGGCACGCAGCATCAAAAGTTGAATGCGGCTCTTGTTGATCGTTCCCACGCTCTGCGTGGGAATGCAGCCCGGGACGCTCCGCGTCCCATCAAGAGCCGAACGCGGAGCGTCCGTTGAGGCATTCCCACGCAGAGCGTGGGAACGATCGGTGGTGGGCCGGCTTAGAGGACCATCGCCGCCACCCAGCCGAACACCAGCAACGGCAGGTTGTAGTGCAGGAAGGTCGGGACCACGGTGTCCCAGATGTGGTGATGCTGGCCGTCGATGTTCAGGCCCGAGGTCGGACCGAGGGTCGAGTCCGACGCGGGCGAACCGGCATCGCCCAGCGCGCCGGCGGTGCCGACGATGCACACGATCGCGATCGGGCTGAAGCCCAGTTGCACGCACAACGGCACAAAAATCGCGGCCAGGATCGGCACGGTGGAGAACGACGAACCGATGCCCATGGTCACCAACAGCCCGACCAACAACATCAGCAACGCGCCAATGCCTTTGCTGTGGCCGATCCACGAAGCCGATGTCTCGACCAGTGTCTGCACTTCACCGGTGGCTTTCATCACCTCGGCAAAACCGGAGGCGGCGATCATGATGAAACCGATCATCGCCATCATCTTCATGCCTTCGGTGAACAGGTCGTCGGTTTCACGCCACTTCACGATGCCTGACACCGAAAAAATCAGAAAGCCTGCCAGCGCACCGATGATCATCGAGTCCAGCAACAGCTGAATGATGAAAGCCACCGCAATGGCCAGACCGGCGATCATCAGGCTCAGCGGGTTGTACTGCACCGCGACCTGTTCGACTTGCTCGATCTTTTCCAGATCGTAGACGCGCTTCTTGCGGTAGCTGACAAACGCTGCCGCGAGCCCGACGACCATGCCCAAGGCCGGAATCCCCATGGCATGGGTGACGTTGATGCCGCTGATGTCCACCCCGCTACGGGCGACGTTGGCCAGCAGGATTTCATTCAGGAAAATGTTGCCGAAGCCCACGGGCAGGAACATGTACGGTGTGATCAGACCGAAGGTCATGACGCAAGCAATCAGTCGGCGGTCCAGTTGCAACTTGGTCAGCACATATAAAAGCGGCGGCACCAGCAGCGGAATAAAGGCGATATGTATCGGCAGGATGTTCTGCGAAGCGATGGCCACCACCCACAGCAAACCGATCAACAGCCATTTGACCTGACGGCCACCGCTGGCGTGCTGACGATCGACCATCAGCAAGGCTTTGTCTGCCAGCGCGTGCGCCAGCCCGGACTTGGCAATGGCCACTGCGAAAGCGCCAAGCAATGCGTAGGACAACGCGACCGTCGCACCGCCACCGAGGCCGCTATTGAAGGCTTTGAGTGTGGCGTCGACGCCCAGGCCACCGGTCAAACCACCCACCAGGGCACCTACGATCAGCGCGATTACGACGTGCACGCGGGACAGACTGAGGATCAGCATGACGCCGACCGCAGCGATTACAGCATTAATCATCGTTACCTCAAGGCAAACGGAAGAGCCCGGCCGGCAGTCTGCAAAGAGCCGCCAGCGGATGGAATGTGAGGGTTTTATTAGAGGGCGCGCACTTTGCCGGACCATTAACGCCTTGTCAAAGCGATCACGACCCCTTGTAGCAGCTGGCGAAGCCTACGTTCGGCTGCGTAGCAGTCGTAAAACCTGCGCATGTGGTGTGCCTGAAACACCTCAGCACCCGAATTGACGACTGCTTCGCAGCCGAACGCAGGCTTCGCCAGCTGCTACAGGTTTTGTGTGATGGCTTATTTGATTGAACGAATAAAGAAAGCCGAATCGCGGCCGTTACAGTGCAAAGTCTCAGATAAATATCGAATAAGGACGTCTCCATGTCGCTCAGACAACTTTCCATTCAATGGAAAATCACCCTGCTGGCCGGGCTGTGCCTGGCCGGCATCGTGACCCTGCTGGTGGGTCTTTCGCTGTATCGCATGGAGCAAAGCTCCGAGATGGTGAAAGCCTCCAGCATGGAGATGCTCACCGAGGCAGCCCAGGCCCGGATCGAATCCCAGGGTGAAAACCAGGCGCTGGGGATTCGCCAGCAGTTCATGGACGCCTATCAATACGGCCACGGTTTTTCGCGTCAGGTGCTGTTCCTGCGCGATCAGGCCGAGAAGCGCTTCCTCGATGCCTTTGACCTGCGTGAGGACCTGACGCGTCAGGTCAAGTCGGCCCTGCAAGCCAACCCCGACTTGCTCGGCCTCTCGCTGGTGTTCGAAGCCAACGCGCTGGACGGCAAGGACGATCTGTTCGCCGGCCAGGCCGAGCTGGGCAGCAACGACAAGGGCCGTTTCGCGCTCTATTGGTCGCAACCTGTGCCTGGCAAGGTGACGTCGATGGCGCTACCGGAAAGCGACATGGCCGACACCACCACCGGCCCGAGCGGCGAACCGGCCAACGCCTGGTTCACCTGCCCGCGCACGACCCTCAAGCCCTGCGTGATCGAACCTTACTTCTACGTGATCGACGGCCACAATGTGCTGATGACCAGCATCGTTTTCCCGCTGATGGTCAACGGCAAGGTCATCGCTTCGCTGTCGGTGGACATCAACCTCAACAGCCTGCAAGCCATCAGCCAGGGCGCGAGCAAAAAGCTCTATGACGGCCAGACCAACGTCAGCATCATCAGCCCGGTCGGGTTGCTGGCCGGTTACAGCCCGGACGCCAGCAAACTCAGCCAGCGCCTGGACGCCGTGGACAAAACCAACGGTGCCGAGCTGATCCGCATGCTCGCCGCCAGCAGCAAGACCGAAAGCCTGCACGGCAATCAACAGCTCAAAGTGCTGTCGCCGTTCCAGCCGATTCCCGGTGGCAAGTCCTGGGGCGTGTTGCTCGAGGTGCCGGAGAAAGTTTTGGTCGGCCCCGCCGAAGCGTTGAAAAAGCAACTCGATGAAAGCAACACCGCCGGCACCCTGATCGAACTCGGCCTGGGTGTACTGGCCGCATTGATTGGCCTGTTGCTGGTGTGGTTGATGGCCCGCAGCGTGACCAAACCGATTTTGGGTGTGGCGCAGATGCTCGAAGACATTGCCAGCGGCGAAGGCGACCTGACCCGCCGCCTGGCCTACGACAAAAAGGACGAACTCGGCCAATTGGCCGGCTGGTTCAACCGCTTCCTCGACAAGCTGCAACCGATCATTGCCGAGGTCAAACGCTCGGTGCAGGACGCGCGCAACACGGCGGATCAATCGTCCGCCATCGCCACGCAGACCAGCGCCGGCATGGAGCAGCAATACCGTCAGGTGGATCAGGTCGCGACCGCTTCCCACGAAATGAGCGCCACCGCCCAGGATGTCGCGCGCAGTGCAGCGCAAGCGGCACAGGCTGCGCGGGACGCGGATCAGGCCACCCGTCGCGGTCTGACCGTGATCGACCGCACCACCGCCAGCATCGACAACCTCGCCGCCGACATGAGCGCGGCGATGGTGCAAGTCGAAGGCCTGGCGGCCAACAGCGAGAAGATCGGTTCGGTGCTGGAAGTGATTCGCGCCATCGCCGAGCAGACCAACCTGCTGGCGCTGAACGCCGCCATCGAGGCCGCTCGTGCCGGTGAAGCCGGGCGTGGTTTTGCCGTCGTGGCCGATGAAGTGCGCAACCTGGCACGCCGGACCCAGGAGTCCGTCGAAGAAACCCGCCTGGTGATCGAGCAGTTGCAGAGTGGCACTCAGGACGTGGTCGGCTCGATGAACAGCAGCCATCGTCAGGCTCAGGGCAGTGTCGAACAGGTCGGTCAGGCGGTGACGGCGCTGCGGCAGATTGGTGAGGCGGTGACGGTGATCAGCGACATGAACTTGCAGATCGCCAGTGCTGCGGAAGAGCAAAGTGCCGTGGCCGAGGAGATCAACAACAACGTGGCGACGATTCGGGATGTGACAGAGTCGCTGTCGGGCCAGGCCAATGAATCGGCGCGGGTGAGTCAGTCACTCAATAGCCTGGCGAATCAGCAGCAGAGCTTGATGGATCAGTTCAGGGTTTGACCTGACGCCGATCGTTCCCACGCTCCGCGTGGGAATGCCGCCAGGGACGCTCCGCGTTCCGCTTTGGGATGTGACGCAGAGCGTCACGGGATGCATTCCCACGCGGAGCGTGGGAACGATCATCGACGAGGTAATTCGATTACAACCTTCAACCCGCCCCACTCACTCTCCTCCAGCCGCAACACCCCGCCCCACGTATCGACGATGTCCCGCACAATCCCCAATCCCAACCCATGCCCATCCGTTTGTTCATCAAGCCGAGTACCCCGGCCGAACACCTGATCGCGCTGGTTTTCAGGAATCCCCGGCCCATCGTCTTCCACGCTTAACTCAAACCCTTCGGCCGTCTCGACCACGCTCAACCGAACCTCGGCATCTGCCCATTTGCAGGCGTTGTCCAGCAGGTTACCAAGCAGTTCGAGCAAATCTTCGCGATCCCAAGGCAGTTGCAACCCCTTCGGCGCCCTATAGCTGAGGTCCAGATGCTCGCCATGAATCATGTTCAAGGTCGCCAGTAACCCAGGCAATTCGGCATCGCAATCAAACAGCGCCCCCGGCAACGCATCGCCGGATAACCGTGCACGATTGAGTTCGCGATTGAGTCGCTGCTGGACTTGTTCCAGCTGCGCCTTAATAACCTTGCGCAGTTCTGGCTGCGCATCGAGCTTCTCGCTTGAGGCCAGGCTCAACAACACCGCCAGCGGGGTTTTCAAGGCGTGGCCGAGGTTGCCCAGCGCATTGCGCGAACGCTTGAGGCTGTCTTCGGTGTGCGCCAGCAAATGGTTGATCTGCGCCACCAGCGGCTCAAGCTCTACCGGCACCTGATCATCGAGTTGCGAGCGCTGGCCTTGCTGCAACTGGGCGATCTGCTCACGGGCCTTTTCCAGCGGGCGCAAGGCGCGGCGCACGGTGATGCGTTGCAGCAGCAGAATCAGCAGCAGCCCCGCCAAACCAAGCCCCAGACCGACTTGCTGCATGCGCCGGAAACTCTCGCGCACTGGCGTGTAATCCTGGGCCACGCTGATCGAAATCGATTGGCCGAGCCGTCGATAGTCTGAACGCAGCACCAGCAATTGCTGGCCTTCCGGCCCCAATTGCAGGTTGCTGTGCAGGCCGGCATGGTCGAGGCGCGGCAGTTCCTGATCCCACAGCGAACGGGAACGCCAATGCTTGTCGGCAAAATCGATGCGGAAATAATGCCCGGAAAACGGTCGCTGATAGGCCGGCGACAGGTGTCGCTCATCCAGCTGTAAACCCTGCGGCCCACGCACCAGCGCCACCAGCAGGTTTTCGCTGTCGTTGCGCAGCCCGGCTTCGAGGTAGCGATGCAAACCCATTTCGAACAGCCACAGGCTGGTCTGCGCCAGCACCAGGCCGACGATCACCATCACGCTGATCAACCCCAGACTCAAGCGGCGCTGCATCGACCTCACTGGGCTTGCCCGCCGAACAGGTAACCCTGGCCGCGACGGGTTTCGATGACGCTGCGCCCGAGTTTGCGCCGCAGGTGGTTGACGTGGACTTCGAGCACGTTGGAGTCGCGCTCGGTTTCACCGTCGTAGAGGTGTTCGGCGAGGTGGCTTTTGGAAAGAATCTGCTCGGGGTGCAGCATGAAATAACGCAGCAGGCGAAATTCAGCGGCGGTCAGCTGGATGTCGGCGCCGTCGCGGGTCACGCATTGGCGGCCTTCGTCCAGGTGCAGCCCGGCGGCCTTGAGCGTCGGCTGGTTGGCATGGCCATGGGAACGGCGCAACAGCGCCTGGACGCGTAAGTGCAGTTCTTCGGGGTGGAAGGGTTTGGTCAGGTAATCGTCGGCGCCGGCCTTGAGGCCTTCGATCCGTTCGGCCCAGGAATCACGGGCGGTGAGGATCAGCACGGGCGTCGACAGGCCAGCGGCCCGCCATTGCGTCAGCACGTCGAGCCCTGGCAAACCCGGCAGGCCGAGGTCGAGGATGATCAGGTCATAGGGCTCGCTGCTGCCCTGATACACAGCGTCGCGACCGTCGGCCAGCCAGTCCACGGCGTAACCCTGACGGTTGAGGCCGGCCATCAGTTCATCGGCCAGCGGCACATGGTCTTCCACCAGGAGCAAACGCATCGATCAATCTTCCTTGTCTTTCAGTAACTGGCCGGTAATGGCGTCGAGGTCCAGTTCGCGGACCACACCTTCGCTGGTCAGCAATTCGACTTCATAAATGTAGACGTCGTGTTTCTCTTCAAGCTCGGCTTCCAGCAATTTGGCCCCGGGATAGCGGTCCAGCGCTTGCTGCAACAGCTGCTCCAGCGGCAGGATCACGCCCTGTTGGCGCAGGCGCAGGGCCTCGTCCTGATCCAGGTCGCGAGCCATGACCACCGAGCAAAAAGCCAGAAGCACCAGGGCCATTCGACCTCTGGCGCATAGATTTACGTTCATTACGTATCCTGATGATCCTTGAGAACCTGCCCGCTGACGGCGTCCAATTCCAGATCCCACTCGATACCCTGAGGGTCACGCATTTCCACCTGATAGATGTACTTGCCGTACTCTTCTTCCAGCTCGGTTTCGGTGATGGTGGCACCCGGGTGTTTGGTCAGGGCGGTAGCGTTGAGTTTCTCGAAAGACACAATGGTACCAGCGTCGCGCAGTCTCAGGGCTTCGTCGGGTCCGAGGTCGCGAGCGTGGGCGATGCTGGCGGTCATGCCGATGATCGACGCGGTGAACAGGGCAGTCAGGGTTTTCATGGGGTGTCTCCGTGTTTTTTATGTGTTGCCTACGGAGTGCACCTTAACGGGGCGAACTTAACTGAAACTGAATTGCCATCATTAGTGATGACAACGCGACATCACCGGCATACACAAAACCCTGTAGGAGCGAGCCTGCTCGCGATAGCGGTGGGTCAGCCAATACTAATACCGACTGATACACCGCTATCGCGAGCAGGCTCGCTCCCACAGTGGGCTGGTGGCGTTGCCTGACCTGTTTATAATCCCCCGCTTGCCTGCATTCGAGACCGGTATGACCGCCATCCACATCAAGTTCCCCTCCCTGACCCTCAAGGCCGGTCCTCGCGCCTTGGCGCGCATCCGTGAAAACGGTTTGAGCGCCGCCGATGTCGGCACACTGCCGGGTGCCGCCGGTGGTCCCAAGGCGTTGGGGATTCAAGGCCTGGACCTGGCGTTGTTCGGCGAATGGCTGCCGTCGGCACCGCGAGAGCGCTCGTTGATCGGTGCGTCGGTGGGTTCCTGGCGCTTCGCCAGCGCGTGTCTGCCGGATGCCGCCGAAGGTATCCGCCGCCTCGGTCATCTCTACACCGAGCAGAACTTCGCCAAGGGCGTGACCATGGCGCAGATCAGCCAGAGCTCCCGGCGCATGCTCGATGAGCTACTCGACGGCCGCGATGCGTCGATTCTGGACAACGCCCATTACCGCCTGAACATCATGGTGGTCAAAAGCCACGGCCTGCTGGCCGACGATCATCGCGGCCGACTGGGGTTGGGCCTGTCATCGGTGATCGCCGACAACCTGCGCGGCCGGGCGCGCCTGTCGCGGCATTTCGAGCGGCTGATCATTCACGATCCGCGCCTGGCACCGCCGGTCAATGCACTCAACGACTTCCCCTCGCGCTTCGTTGCGCTGGAGGCCGGCAACCTGCGCCAGGCCTTGCTCGCGTCGGGCTCGATCCCGATGGTAATGGAAGGCGTACGTGATTTACCGGGTGCCGGTGCCGGGACGTTTCGCGATGGCGGTCTGCTGGACTATCACCTCGACCTGCCCTACAGCGGCAACGACATCGTGCTCTATCCGCATTTCACCGACCGGGTGATTCCCGGCTGGTTCGACAAGACCCTGCCGTGGCGCCGCGCGTGTCCTGCGCGCTTGCAGGATGTCTTGTTGCTGGCGCCGTCGAAGGATTACCTGGCGCGCCTGCCCTACGGCAAACTCCCGGACCGCAACGACTTCAAACGCTTCATGGGCGATGCCCCGAGCCGGCAGAAATACTGGCGCACGACGATGGATGAAAGCCGTCGCATGGGCGATGAGTTCCTCGAACTGGCTGCCAGCGGTCGCCTTGGGGAACGCTTGCTGACCCTTTAGTCAGTGTTTTCCCGCAACGCCAAACGCAAACTGTTAAACTCGCCGCCTGCCCACATCGCCACGGCGATCGCCACCTGACAGAGCTGAAATCACTTTGGAAATCTTCAAGGAATTTACCTTCGAATCCGCCCACCGCCTGCCCCACGTGCCGGAAGGCCACAAGTGCGGCCGCCTGCACGGTCACTCGTTCAAAGTGGCGATCCACCTGAGCGGCGACCTCGATCCGCACACGGGCTGGATCCGTGATTTCTCGGAAATCAAGGCGATCTTCAAGCCGCTCTATGAGCGCCTGGACCACAACTACCTGAATGACATTCCTGGCCTGGAAAACCCGACCAGTGAAGTGCTGGCCAAGTTCATCTGGAAGGAATTGAAGCCACTGCTGCCGGAACTCAGCGCGATCCGCATCCACGAGACGTGCACCAGCGGCTGCATCTATCACGGCGAGTAAACCGATCTAAACGCCGATAAAAATCCCACAGGGTAATACGTTTCGTCAGTGAATATAAAAACAGCCTTCATCGGCTGTTTTTTTATGCCTATGCTTTTTGGCTTCTCCACGCCAAGAGGACACCCCCAATGACTGACTGGCCGCTGCCTCAGACCTATCGCTTCAACGGGCGCTCCGTTCGTTACGCCGTAAGGGGCGACGGTCCGCCGTTGGTGTTCGTGCATGGCACGCCTTTTTCTTCTTACGTGTGGCACCGGATTGCGCCGCACTTCATCACCACCCATCGGGTGCATTACTTTGACCTGCTGGGTTATGGGCTATCGGAGAAAATCGAGGGCGATGTGTCGCTGGGCGTGCAGAACGACCTGCTGGCTCATTTGCTCGATCACTGGGGCCTGGAACGGCCAGACGTGGTCGCTCACGACTTCGGCGGCGCCACCGCTCTGCGTGCTCACCTGCTGAACGGCAAGGATTACCGCAGCCTGACGCTGATTGATCCGGTGGCGCTGACGCCCTGGGGTTCGCCGTTTGTGCAGCATGTGCGCCAGCATGAGGCGGCGTTCAGCGGCCTGCCCGATTACATTCAGCGGGTGATCGTGCCGGCCTATATACGCGGGGCAATCAAGCGCGAGATTCCTGATCATGAACTCGCGCCTTACGTGCAGCCGTGGCTCGGCGATCCGGGACAAGCGGCGTTCTATCGGCAGATCGCGCAGATGGACGAGCGCTATACCCGTGAGGTCGAAGGGCTGTACCCGACGATTCGTTGTCCGGTGCAGATTCTGTGGGGGGAAGACGATCAGTGGATTCCCATCGAGCGTGGGCAGGCGTTGCATCAGATGATCCCCGGGGCGCGATTTCAGGTGATTGCGAATGCCGGGCATCTGGTTCAGGAAGATGCGCCGGAAGCGATCGTCGCAGCGCTCCTTCGGTTCCTCCCTTCGGCTGATTGATGATGATCGTTCCCACGCTCTGCGTGGGAATGCAGCCCGGGACGCTCTGCGTCCCTGCCGAAGCGGACGCGGAGCGTCCATTGAGGCATTCCCACGCAGAGCGTGGGAACGATCAATGGCAGTGTTCCAACTTGCATCACTGCCGCACCGCTATCGAGCCTTCCTCAAGCCAAATCCCCCCGCTCGGCTATAAATAACTACACCACCGCACGCTTGGCACGACCACTGCAACACACCCCCGCGTCACTCATTCAGCAAGGAACGCCCCATGACGCAGAACGATCCCGGCAACGATTACCCCCTCAGCGAAGTCCCGATGCATGCCCGCAAGGGCCTGGCCTCAACGGCCATGGTCCTGCTGGGTTTCACCTTTTTTACCGCGACCATGTTTGCCGGCGGCAAGCTGGGTGTGGCGTTCAGCTTCGGCGAGATGATGGCGGTGATCGTCGTCGGCAACCTGCTGCTGGGGATTTACGCCGCCGGCCTGGGTTACATCGCCTTCAAGAGCGGTCTGAATTCGGTGCTGATGGGACGTTTTTGCTTCGGTGAAGTGGGCAGCAAGCTCAGCGATCTGATCCTCGGCTTTACCCAGATCGGCTGGTACGCCTGGGGCACCGCCACTGCCGCCGTGGTGCTGGGCAAGTATTTCGAATTGAGCGAGGGCACCGTTCTGGGGCTGATGGTGCTGTTCGGCCTGCTGTTTTGCGCGACCGCGTATGTCGGTTATCGCGGGCTGGAGATTCTGTCGTACATCGCCGTACCGGTGATGATGTTGCTGCTGATGCTGTCGATGTGGGTCGCCACGATGAAGGTCGGCGGGCTCGACGGTTTGCTCGCAGTAGTCCCGACGGGAACATTGGATTGGTCGACCGCGATTACCCTGGTGTTCGGCACCTTCGTCAGCGGTGCAACCCAGGCGACCAACTGGACGCGCTTCTCCCGCTCGGCACGCGTCGCGGTGCTGGCGAGCCTGATCGGCTTTTTCATCGGCAACGGCCTGATGGTATTGATCGGTGCTTATGGCGCCATCGTCTACCAGCAACCGGACGTGGTCGAAGTGTTGCTGTTGCAAGGCTTCGCCATGGCGGCGATGGCGATGTTGCTGCTCAATATCTGGAGCACCCAGGACAACACCATCTACAACTTCGCCGTCGCCGGTTGCAACCTGCTGCGCACCGGCCGTCGCAAAACCGTGACCCTGGCGGGCGCGGTGATCGGCACATTGCTGGCATTGCTGGGCATGTACGACCTGCTGGTGCCCTACCTGATTTTGCTGGGCACCGTGATTCCGCCGATTGGCGGCGTGATCATGGCGGACTTCTTCTACCGCTATCGTGGTCAATATCCACGTCTGGCCGACGCCCGGTTGCCGGCGTTCAACTGGTCTGGCTTGGCCGCTTACGCAGTCGGCACCGTGGCTGCGTTCAGTTCACCGTGGGTCGCGCCGCTGGTAGGGATTGCCGCAGCCGCGTTAACGTATGTAGTACTGACCGGCGTGCTGGGTGCCCGTACTGCCGACGCACCATTACAAGATCTATAAAAGGATTCACCTGATGCACATCATCAACGCCCGCCTGCGCAACCAAGATGGCCTGCATGAGTTGCACCTGGAAAACGGCCTGATCAGCAACATCGCCCGACAGACCGAAGCCCCGACCCTGGGGCCCGATGATCTGGACGCCGGCGGCAACCTGGTGGTGCCACCCTTCGTCGAGCCACACATCCACCTCGACGCCACACTCACCGCCGGCGAACCGCGCTGGAACATGAGCGGCACGCTGTTCGAAGGCATCGAGTGCTGGGGCGAGCGCAAGGTGACCATCACCGAAGAGGACACCAAAACCCGCGCGAAGAAAACCATCCAGACCCTCGCTGCCCACGGCATCCAGCACGTGCGCACCCACGTCGACGTCACCGACCCGCAGCTCACCGCGCTCAAGGCGATGCTCGAAGTGCGCGAGGAAAGCCGTCACCTGATCGACATGCAAATCGTTGCGTTCCCGCAGGAAGGCATAGAGTCATACCGCAACGGTCGGGACCTGATGGAAGAAGCGATCCGCATGGGCGCCGATGTGGTCGGCGGCATTCCGCATTTCGAGTACACCCGCGATCAAGGCGTGAGCTCAGTGAAATTCCTGATGGACCTGGCTGAGCGCACCGGTTGCCTGGTGGACGTGCATTGCGATGAAACCGACGACCCGCATTCACGCTTTCTTGAGGTGCTGGCTGAAGAAGCCCGCAGCCGCGACATGGGCTCGCGGGTCACCGCCAGCCACACCACGGCCATGGGCTCTTACGACAACGCTTACTGCGCCAAACTGTTTCGCCTGCTCGGGCATTCGGGGATCAGTTTTGTCTCCTGCCCCACCGAAAGCATTCACCTGCAAGGGCGCTTCGACAACTTCCCGAAACGCCGTGGCGTGACCCGAGTGAATGAGTTGCTGGAAGCGGGCATGAACGTGTGTTTCGGCCAGGATTCTATCGTCGATCCGTGGTATCCGCTGGGCAACGGCAATATCTTGCGGGTGCTCGAAGCCGGCCTGCACATCTGCCACATGCTCGGTTACCGCAACCTGCAAAGCGCGCTGGACCTGGTCACCGACAACAGTGCCAAAGCCATGAACCTGGGTGATCGTTATGGACTGGAACGCGGGCGGCCAGCGAATTTGCTGATTCTGTCGGCGGACAGCGATTACGAAGTGATCCGCAGCCAGGGCCTGCCGCTGTATTCGGTGCGCGATGGCAAGGTGTTGATGAAGCGGCAGATGCCGGTGGTCGAGTTCTTCGGCGATCAGAGCTGAGATTTGCGTTGGCTGGGCTGACGCCTTCGCGAGCAGGCTCGCGAAGGCAATCTTGAATTCAATCCATCAACCGCGCCGTGCCGAACAACCTGACCCGACTCAACTCACCCTGCTCTTCCTCCAGAAGAATCGGCGCCGTACCGCCAGGCATGACCACCTTCACCTCCCCGGCACTGACCCACCCCACCCGCCACGCCGCGCAAGCCACCGCACTGGCGCTGGTACCCGACGACGCTGTCGGCCCCTCTCCGCGCTCGAATACCCGCGCGACGACTCGCCCTTCAGACTCAAGCATCGCCCATTGCAGATTCACGCCAGCAGCACACGGCTCTCCTGTCCCGGCCGGCATGGCGTAAGCGATACGCGTCAGCCCTTCGGACAACTCCGGTTCGCGCATTTGCTCATTGCTTGGTAATGCATCGGCGCTCTCCAAAAGCGTCACGCAATGCGGATTGCCGATACGCACGAACTGGCTGCGCGACCAGGAGAAATCAAGCGCCGACAACGCCTGCACATGGCTGACATCGCGATCGTTCAACAGCACGTCATCAACCCCTTTTGCCCCCACCGCGTCAGGCCCGAATGAGGGTTTGCCCAAATCCAGCCAGAACCCTTTCACACCCTCGACCTCGGCCGGTTTCACCGAAGTACCCACTGGCGAAACCGCATCAGCCTTGTCGTGATGAACCCTGAGCAAACAAACCTCATCCCCAGGCAGCCGCCCTTGCTCACTCAGGGCCTGAGAGAAAATCGTCAGCCCGTTGCCACTGCGCTCGGCCAGAGTGCCGTCGGTGTTGACGATCAGCAGATCAAACGGTGGCGAGTCTTGAAATGGCCCGATCAGCAAGCCATCGCAACGATGATCCTTGCTACCCGGCGGTTGTGTACCGGGTGCCCAGCCACAAAAAGCCTCGATAGCCGAAACCGTCCATGCCGCGCGGGTTTGCGCAGCGCGACTGGCCTGCGCGGGTAAATCCATACCTGCCCGGCGCACGGCGTCAGGCGCCACAACCGCATAGATATTGCCTCGAGCATCGTAGAACGGCGTCATGGTTCGGTCCTGAAGTCAGCCAGAAAGTGCCTGAAAAATGCATCAACGCTATTTCAACCGTCAATCTTTCCCTTCATCGAATAAAGCCTGAGGGGGATGGTCCATATCGCCTCCAACCGGACATTGACGGCACTTGCGCTCGCGGCAGAGGGTCACGCTGTGCAACGATGGCGCCCTGCCTGACTGCCAATCCCGCGGACTGGATATCGAACCCTTACAGGTCGATCACTGTCCCTTGGGTACGCGACGCTTTTGCCAAGGATTGATATGACCAACCTCAACACCCAAACCGCATTTGTTCCCGGACGCCTGGAGCAGATGTCCACGCGCATCGCCTTTTTCATCGCCGGTTTCGGCATCGCTGCGTGGGCGCCGCTGGTGCCTTATGCCAAGGCTCGGGCCGGGCTGGATGAAGGGACGCTCGGTTTGCTGCTGTTGTGCCTGGGGGTGGGGTCGATTCTGGCGATGCCGTTGGCGGGTCTTCTGGCCACGCGTTTCGGTTGTCGCCGGGTGGTGAGCGCCGGGGTGTTGCTGATCTGCGCGGCCCTGCCGCTGCTGGCGACGGTGACGTCGATTCCGGCGTTGATTGCTGCGTTGTTCATGTTCGGCGCGGGCCTTGGCACGGTGGATTCGACGGTGAACCTGCAAGCAGTGATCGTCGAACGGGCCAGCGGCAAGACTATGATGTCGGGCTTCCATGGGCTGTTCAGCCTCGGCGGGATTGTGGGTGCGGCGGGCGTCAGCGCCCTGCTCGGCTTCGGGGTTTCACCGCTGGGAGCAACGCTGGTGGTGATCGTGATGCTGCTGATCGCCCTGGCCAAGGCCGCGCCGCACCTCTTGCCTTACGGCAGCGAAAGTTCGGGGCCGGCGTTTGCCGTTCCCCATGGCATCGTGCTGTTCATCGGCGGGATGTGTTTCATCGTGTTCCTCGCCGAAGGCGCGGCGCTCGACTGGAGCGCGGTGTTCCTGGCGCAGGAACGCGGGATCGACACCGCTTATGCAGGACTGGGTTACGCGGCGTTTGCGCTGACCATGACCGTCGGACGGTTGACCGGTGATTCGATCGTGCGTCGCCTCGGCGCCACGCGGGTGATTGTGTTCGGTGGGTTGACGGCCGCAGCGGGTCTGTTTGTAGCGACCTTCGCCCCGAGTTGGGAAGCGGCGCTGGTGGGTTATGCAATGTTGGGAGCGGGTTGTTCGAACATTGTGCCGGTGCTGTACACCGCCGTGGGCAAACAGACGGTGATGCCCGAAAGCGTCGCCGTACCGGCCATTACCACACTGGGTTATGCGGGGATTCTTGCGGGGCCTGCGTTGATCGGGTTTATCGCCCATGGCAGCAGTTTGAGTTTTGCCTTCGGGTTGATGGCGGTGTTGCTGGTGGCGGTGTCTATTGGCGGGAAGGTGTTGAAGGTCTAAAAGCATCGCGAGCAGGCTCACTCCCACAGGAATCGTCGGTGCACACACTGTCTGTGTTCGACGCCGATCAAGTGTGGGAGCGAGCCTGCTCGCGATGAAGTCACCTCGGTCTCAGAACCCGACGCTAGCCTGCACAAAGAACGTGCGCGGAGCGCCAACGTACATCCCCGAGTTGTTGTCGCTGGAACGGGTGAAGTACTGCTTGTCGAAAATGTTCTTCACCCCGGCACCGACTTTCAGGTTCGAAAGCGTCGCGCCGAAGTCATAACCGCCGCGTACGTTCCAGGTCACGTAGCCCGGGATGTCGCCGTACTGGCCGTCCGCAGTGCCTTCGGTGATGTAGTTGCCGCTGAAACTGCCATCAGCGTTCACCGCCACGCCCGGCGAACGCTGCTTGGACTGGGCAAACGCATCGAGGTTGTAGGTCCAGCGATTGATGTCGTAACGCAGGCCGGCCGTCGCCACCTGACGCGAATAGAACGGCAGGTCACGGCCCTTGAAGCCCGGGATCTCGCCTTCATAAACGGCGCGCGTGTAGGTGAAGCCGGCATTGGCGGTCAGGCCATCGAGCCGTGGGTCCAGCGCCGCCATGTCGTAATGCACCGAGGCTTCAAGACCCTGGTGCGTGGTCGCGCCGAGGTTGGTCCAGCCCGCATCGTTGCTGATGTATTGCAGCTCTTTATCGAAGTCGATGTAGAACAGCGTCACTTCCCCGCCCCACACATCATTGTTGTAGCGCGTGCCGACCTCGTAGGTCTTGGCCTTTTCCGGTTCCAGGCCATTGGCGGGTTCGTCACCCGAGCCACCCTGGCCGAGCTGGAAATACTGCAGGCTGCCGAACGAGGTTTCGTAGTTGGCAAACAGCTTCCACTCCTCCGACACGTGATACATCACGCTCAGGGCCGGCAGTGGCTCGTTGCTTTCGATGCTGCGGTTCTTTTCCGGCACCGGTCTGCCGGCGGTGTCGAGCACCGGGCGGTCGTGCCAGTCGGTGCTGATGTGTTCAAAGCGGATGCCGGGGGTGATGGTCCAGTTGCCGACGTCGATTTTGTTATCGACGTACACCGAGTTGGCTTCAGTGCCGCCGGTGCGGTCCTGATACACATGGCCGTCCGAGCTCCTGGTCGCGACCGGCTCGTTGTTGACCAGCGCCAGGCGGCTCGCCTCTTCGTGCATGCCTTCCTTGAGGTAGCGATAACCGACACTGACTTCCTGGGTGGTCGGGCCGACATCGAACACACGGGACACCCGCGGTTCAATCCCGAAGGTGTAGTAAGTACGCGGGAACGAGCCGAGGGTTTTCTGATCGCGAGCGGCGATGTTGCTGCCACGGAAGCTGTCGGAATAGTAAGTCAGCACTTCGGCCTGGGTGCGGTCGTCGATCTGCCGTACCCACTTGAACGAGACGTCCTTGCGGCGGCCGCTGAAGTTGTCGTTGTTGCGGTCGGACTGGTACGGATCGGCGTCGTACTGCGCCTGGGTCAGGCCGCCGGGCATGTCGGCGCTGGCGTCGTAGTAGTGAAAGTTGAGGCTGAAATCGTCGACATCGGTGGGTGCCCAGTGGGTCTTGAGGATCACGTCGTCGATGTCGTTGCCGTTGTTGCGTTCACGGTAACCGTTGCCGTTCACGCCCGAGTACAGCAGCGCCATGCCGATGCCGTTGTCCGCGGTGCCGCCGAGAAACGCTGTGTCGATGTGCTTCCAGCCACCGTGCTGGGAGGTTTCCAGGGTCGAGCCGATTTCACCGGTGGCTTTTTCCGGAATCGCGCGGGTAACGAAGTTGATCACGCCACCGACGTTCTGCGGCCCGTAACGCACGGAGCCGGCGCCACGAACCACGTCGATGCTGTCGAGGTTGCCGGAGGAAATCGGCGCCATGGACAATTGCGGTTGGCCGTACGGGGCAAACGCTGCCGGCACGCCGTCAATCAACACGGTGGAGCGTGGCGACAGGCGTGAAGTCAGGCCGCGCACCCCGACGTTCAGGGAGATGTCGCTGCCGCCGGTGCCGTTGGCGTCCTGCACTTGCACACCGGGCACGCGCTTCAGCACGTCGCCGACGTTCATTGCGCCTTGCTCGACCATCGCCTCACGGCGAATCACCGTGCGGGCGCCGGGATGGTTCTGCACCACGGCGGCATCGGCGTCACCGAGCCAGTTGCCGACCACCTTGATGTCGGTCACGCCCAGTTCCAAAGGGCCGTTGGCAGCCGAAGTCGGAGCCGGCATCAACGTGACCGAACCTTCGTCGATCTGGTATTGCAAGCCGCTGCCTTGCAGCAGTTGGCGCAGAGCTTCTTCCGGTGAGAGGTTGCCGTCCACCGCCGGGGCCTGTTTGCCGGCGACCAGCTCAGGGCTGAAGAACACCTGCAGCGAAGTTTGCTGGCCCAGTTCACTCAGGGCCTGACCCAAGGGTTGCGCCGGGATGCGGATCGCCTCGGCGGCAAAAGCCTGGGGCAGTGCCGCAGTGACAGCCAGGGCGAGAGCGAGGCGTAACCAAGGTGATTTATTGTTTTTAGCGGTGGATTTTTTCACGTCGAACGTAGTCCTGTGGATCGCAAGAGTGTGCGCCTGTTAATGCAAACCAGTTGCAGTTGGACAGGAAGACGATCAACTCGAAAAAAACCTGAATTTATTTTGAAATTATTTCCTGACTGCCGTCATCGAGGGTGCGCACGGCCACCGGCAGAATGCTCGGCAAGGCCTTGAGCAGTGCGTCGGTGTTGTCGGATTTGAACACGCTGGTCAGACGCAGATTGCCCACTTTGTCGTTGCCGACGGTGAGCGGCTTCTCTCGATAGCGCGAAACTTCCTCGGCGACGTCGCTGAGCCTGGCGTTGCTGAACACCAGTTTGCCGCTGCGCCAGGCGGTCAGCTCGGCAGGATTGACCGCGTAGGCAGCGGCCACTTTTCCTTGGGCATCGATGTGCGTGCCAAGACCGGCCGTGAGGCTGATGAAATCGCTGTCCGCCGCAGCGTGGCCCTGAACCTTGACGGTACCCTGCTCCACCACGACCCGGGTTTGGGCGGTGTCGCGGCGCACATCAAAACGGGTGCCGGTAACCGTGACCTTGCCGCTGCCCGCCTCGACCACAAAGGGCCGGCGGGCGTCGTGCTCGACGCTGAACATCGCTTCGCCCTGCGTCAGCTCGATACTGCGGCGGTCGTTCTCATAGCGCACCTCAACGCGGCTGCGGCTGTTCAAGTCGATCACCGAACCGTCCGGCAACGCCACATGACGTCGCTCGCCCAGGGCCGTGGAAAATTCGGCGGTGTAGATCGCCGGGTGATTCAAACCGCTGAACAACCCCAGGCCGAGCGCGACGGCCAACACGCTGGCCGCCACCGCATAACGCACCAGCGGACGACGCTTGCTGCGCACCGGCGGGGTTTCACACAAGGCTTGCAGACGCGCCGCCGGCAGCAAATCCGCTGCCGACCACAAGCCCTGGAGCAACTGGAATTCATCGCGATGCTGAGGGTGTTCGTCCAGCCAGGCTTCGAAATGCCGAGACTCTTCGACACTGATCGCAGGTTCCTGCAAACGCACAAACCACCGCGCCGCATCGTCGCGAACCGCTGTTTGCCCGCACGCACAATCACGAGTATCCATCATGGAAGTTCCTGTTTGGCTGGGGATGAAAAGGCACCGCCGATCATGGCTGCAATCCGTCAAGGCGGTCGCGCAGATGCCGCAGCGTGCGGATCATATACTTTTCCACCATGTTCTTGGACAGCCCCAGGCGTTCGGCGATTTCGGCCTGGGTCAGGCCTTCGATCTTCTGCCAGACAAACACTTTGCGGCAGTTGACCGGCAACTCGGTGAGCGCCCGTTCAATGGAGTCAGCCAACTGGATCGCCTGCATGAAATGCTCCGGGTCGCCGGACGACGACACACTGTGATCGATCGCCTCCGACTCCATGGCGCTCCGCCGATCCTCCCGCCGATAACCATCCACGGCGATGTTGCGCGCGGTCTGGTGCAAATACGCCCGAGGTTGTGCGACCGTCGCCGAATCGGACTCAAGCACCCTCACGAAGGTGTCGTGGGCCAGGTCCTCGGCCTGCTGACGATTTCTCAGGCGACGGGTCCAGGTCCCGACCAACTCTTCGTAATGCTCGAAAAAGCCGTGTCTGCGGGGCAGCTTGGGGGTCATTGCGATGTGCTGTGAAGACGGGGCGTGAATAGTAATGCTTCCTATTAACTGGAAGCAATGGGATTAAGAAATCGCAGGATGTCGTCTTCCAGAAGAAATGACGATTCCTGCAAATAGATGATTCACCGGGTCTGGCGTTGAGGGCTCCGGGGCCACAAAGGGGTCTCATGAGGCCATGACCGGTCTCGAACGAGACGGTCGAAGGCCCGCCGATAACCATCGCGGGCCGTGTTACCGGGCTAACGTGAAGCTACGTCCAGTTGGCCGCCAGCACAGGCTGCAATACCTGTTGTTCGGCAGCACCGAAGGTCATGGTTGCAGGTGCCGCCGGCGCGAACGACGCCATGGCCTGGACCAGGTGCTCGACATCACTGCCCAACAACCGATGGCGATCTCCAGTCATGATGTCGCGTGGACGTTCTGGGGTATCGGCATACCAGTTATGCAGCGTGACCTCCTGCTTGCTGCCAATGACCGAGATCTGCAGGTCCCGCCCTTCGTGCTGGAACCACAGACGATCGGGGCTGATGTCCTTACCGAACACCAACTGCCCCATCCCCCCGCTGAACTCAAGGTCGTTGACCCCGTGCCCGACTTCCACCGTCGGCATGTTGCCGCTCACCAGGACCTTGTTATTGCCATCCCCCAGTTTCACCGCCGTGAAGGACCCGGTGTTGGTAAGGGTGTTGTTGCCATGGCCGACCGTGAGTTTGCTGACGTCGCCTGCAATCACGTTGTTGCCATTACCCAGCGTGATCTCAGCCCGACCGCCCGTCACATTCACCTTATTGTCACCGTTGCCGGCAACCACCTTGGCACTGGACGCCTCCACGTTGATAGTCTTGCTCTCGTCCCCCACGGTGACATTGGCGAAGAATCCTTTGACCGTCATGACGTTGGGGTCGGTGGCGACCGGCAGAGGGTCCGCTGTCGAAGGTGTTGAACCGCCACGGATTCTGTCCCGGATTGACGCAAACGTGGTGTCCGCCGTTTGCCCGGCGCCCCAGATGTCATCGATCTTCAGGCGCGGATCTTGCAAACTCGCGAGGTCTGGAACGGTGACTGGTCGACGCGTCGGGATATCAAGGTCGCGATGAGCGATATCGATCGTCGGGATATCCGGAATGACTATCGGCCGTGGTCTCGGAATATCAACCGGCTCACGCCCGCCCACATCCCGCCCGACCGGACCGATGTCCGGCACCTTCGACGGCACCAGCGAACCGACACCGCGCTCGGCGAGGATCTGCTCGATGGTTTTATGCTCCGGCATTGTCGGGTTCAGGTTGACACCGCGCTCTGCCAGGATCTGCTCAATCGTCTTGGTTTCCGGAAGCTTGAAATCCGGAATCGTGACCGAAGGTCGCAGCACCGGATCAATGGTCGGGACGCTGATGGTCGGGTGCAGGTCAATGGGAGGCAGCGGCGCGACTACCGAAGGTTTGTCGACGCCAGGGCGCTCGACAATCGGCGTCAGCGTTCCTGGTACGGTGACCGTCGGCTGCTCGATCACCGGTGGCACTGGTCCGACCGTTGGCACCACAGCCGGTGCAGGGTCGGCAAAGAGGAAATCCGTCGCACTGATCTGCGCCACATCCAGCGCATCCAGATACAGCAGGTTGGTAT